>JAHJJH010000119.1 GCA_018823105.1 Verrucomicrobiota bacterium
CGACAACCGCCGATGCTCTCTTGAAACCGGCAACAAAGTTTAAATCCACGCCCCCGCGCGGGGGGCGACACCATTCCGGCGCCGGTGACTGTTGAAGGACTGTTTCAATCCACGCCCCCGCGCGGGGGGCGACAGGCAAGGCGCGACTATTCTTCGCCTACTGCGTGTTTCAATCCACGCCCCCGCGCGGGGGGCGACAGTACTCATCTAACACCACTGCAATTCGCTGGTAAAACGCGCGCCTTCCGCGACACCCGCGTTCTTCGATTGTCAAAGAACCTCTGCGCCTCAAAACCCGGCGCATAACCCATTGCGTATCAAGCTATTGTGCGACGCCGCGAACCTCCCTGGGGATTCATGAGCGCTTGAGGTTCGCGCAGCTATCTCAAACGACCAGAAGTCCCTCCAAATCCAGCGGCTTCTTTGTGCCGTGCTGTTCTATCCGTCGCTTCCAGTTTGAACCCAGGAAATAGAACCGGAGGCTGTCCTCGTCGTCTTTGTACAAGTCCAGAAGCTCCTGCCTCAACGCGGCCCATTGCGCCGGGTCCACATTGCACTCGAACACGGAGTTCTGAACCCGCTGCCCCACGTTCAAACACGCCTTCGCCACGCGCCTCAAACGCGCACGCCCCCGTTTATCCACGGTCGAAACATCATAGCTCACCAGGACCAGCATCGCTCACCTCCAGATGAACGGCGGATAGCCATCCAGGTCTCCCCGCAAGTGCCGCGCGAGCAGTTGGGCCTGTAGATGGAACAGCAACCCGACGGGAACCGTTTCCTCCACGAACGGATGCATCACCTCCTCCTGCTTGCGCTTCTGATACGCCATCAGCACCGTCTTTCGCGTGTCATCGTCCATGACCACCGCCCCCGACTCCGTCTTGGCGAAGCCCTTGCCCTGGACCTGTCGCAGGTTGATCAACGAGAGGGCGAGACGATCCGCAAGAAACGAGCGGAACTCCTCCACCAGGTCGAGCGCCAGCGCGGGCCGTCCCGGACGGAGCGCGTGGAGGTAGCCGACTTGCGGATCGAGCCCGACGGCCTCGAGCGCGGCCGAGGCATCGTGCACCAGCAGCGTGTATAGAAACGACAGCAGCGCATTCATGTTGTCCAGCGGTGGGCGCCGGCTGCGGACGGTGAAAAAGAAATCCTCCTTCTGCGCGGTGATAAGGTGATTGAATACGCCGAAATAGATATTGGCGGCTTCACCTTCTTTGCCCCGCAGGATTTCAACGGGAAGGGTCTGTTTAAGGTCGGAGAGCAGGGTGGCAAGGCGCAGGACGGCTCGCGCGATGTCCTCATTGCCGCCTTTTTCAGCATGGTCGCGCCCAGCGCGCTGGAGGACCGTTCTGGCGTTGGCAATTTTCCCCGCAACAATGGATCGGGCCAGTTCCGCCGACTTGTCGGCCTGGTCCGCGCGGCGGTACTGCTCGCGCCGCAGGAGGACGTTGCCGGAGATCGGGCCGTGGACCCGCGCAAAGAATTGTCCCCGTTCGCTTAAATAGCTGATCGCCACGCCGCGTTCGCCGCACAATCCCATCAACGGATGGCTGCAGGACACCTGGCCGAAGCAGACGATTCCCCCGATCGTGTGGATGGGGATACGGAGCTTCGTCTCGTTTTCCACGCGGACCAGCACGGACTCGCCTTCGTGGCACAGATAAGCGCCCTGGGTTGTCACAAAGAGGGTATTGAGGAGTTTCTTCATTCGTCCAGCACTCCCTCCAGGTAGCGGGCGGCCGACTTGCGCCACCCTGCGACTTTGGGCATGCAGACCGCAAGGAGCGAACATTTCTCGCACTTCGGCTCAAACAAGGGTGGTGGCGTCTGGCTCCCCTTAAGAAGCACATGCAGGCGCGCGGCCGCCGCCTCCGTGGCCTTCCGCAGAGTGTCGTCGAAGGCGATCCGCTGGCGTCGTTTGGTCGCCCCGAAGAAGATGGCGCCCTCAAGAATCGTCGCAGACAGCATCTCCTCAAGGCAGAGGGCTTGGGCACAAAGCTGCACGGCGTAGCCTTCCTCGGAGCGAAGCCTTCCGCGCTTGTATTCGACGGGAAACGGCTGCCAACGGCCCGAGGCGGCCGGGATTTCCACTCCGGCGGGCGCTTCGACTCGGCGGAATTCAACCACATCCGCCACGCCCGTGAGTCCAAGGCGCAGAGAGCGGAGGCGGACGCCCCGCGCGATGCGCAACTGATTTCGTGATTCGCGGCCCGCTTCATGCACGTGTTCGTGAAGGTTGCGGCCCTCGACGGTGAATCGGTTCTCGCCCCATTCCTGCTCCAAGTGGACGAGGGCTGCGCGCCGCTCACAGAAAAGGAGGTGTTGAAGCCCCGAAAGCGGAAGGAGATCATCCTCCGAGTGCATCAGCCCGATCCGTATTCGCCGGGATCCTCGGCAACAGAATGGAGTCGCTGCCCGGCGGCGCGCCGCGCTTCGGGGTGTTTCTTGAGGAATGCTCGAACAGCATCCCGCGCCATCCGCCGATCATGTTCAAAACGCGCCTTGGCGGACATACCATCGGTCTCAGCCGCCTGACGGTCGCGAACATCCCGCAACCACTCGAGAACCTTGAAGTCACTCTTCATAGCGCACAACCTCCAAGGGGCTTCTGATCTCCAACGTACGATACCCTTGGGCCAGATTCACTGCGTTGAACATCCGTATCTTATCATACCGCACGATATGCCGGAAGTTCCAACTGACCAGCACATCCACCTCGCAGACCGTTGCGACCGCAACGTGACGGCAATCGTTGCGGAACCGCGGCGAAACCACCCCGGCATCCAGATACCTCTGCGCCAGTTCTTCCGCTTCGTAGTCCTCCTCAACGAATTCCCAGCGGATATCTCCGGACCCCGTGACGAGAGCCGACACGTCCGGAGGCGCTTCGACCAACTCCTGCAGCACGATATCGCTGATCACCCCCACCGATCCCCCGCCGCGGAGTTCGTCCATCAGCTTCAGCGACGCGACCTTGAATTCGTCGTCAAAGCAACCACCGATTACCGACGTGTCAAGATAGAGGCGCAGGGGTCTCATGGGTTTGCACTCGCTGACTCTCGATGCTGACCGCGGCGTTTGCTCAAGACGCTTCCTTCACTGGAACGTCCCTAAACTCCCAGATAATCTTCCTTGCCTTCACGTTCTTCATCTTCTCGCCTTCGACAGCGGAGTACCCGTCGGTGCCGCCAGGCGCCGTTGCCCGATAGTCGGACAGATCACGCGGAAACTCGCTGCCGGACGACTTGAACGTGGCACCATCGGAGTTGTTCTTGATACCCGTGACGCACACCTGCTCGAACAGCTTGTGTGCAGGCGCATTGCCGAGAGCTGTCGCATGCTGGAAGTCAACGAGGCCCACCATGCGCACATGGCGCCCGGCAGCGTGGTCCTGCTCGAACATCTGCGTGAGCGCGAACAGGAAGTTGTCGAGGTCGTAGTAGGTGAATCCGGTCTTTGCTGCGAACGCGGGAGAAAGGTGGATGTTGCAGCGATAGAGGCCGTAATCGATGCCAAACTTCCGCCCCATGGTGCGATTTCCGCCCTCTTCCGATTCGCCCCGCTCATCTTCGCTGGTCTTGGCGCAACGGGTTATGCTCGCATCCAGTTGCAGCACTTTGTCCAGACTCTCGGCAAAGGTGATCTGGATGGGTCCGCGAATCTGGCCGTAAAAGCTCCCTTTGAGTGGCCCTTTCGTCGAAACCACCGCCCCAAACCACCGGATGTCGAAATACAGATCGCACAGGGCGTCACGGAATGCTCGTTCCTTGACCTCGGCGAACGTCCTGACCAGGGTCTTTGCCTCCTTCTTCTCGCTTTCGGTAAGCCCCGATTTCTGTTTCAGCCCGAACGCGTCTTCCATCAGAGCCTCGGATCTGCTTTTCAGCGCATTGTCCTTCTTCACGATTTCCTCGAACGCGCTGCGCGCCCTTTTCGCGACGGCCTCGGACTCGAGGGTGTGCTGCAGTATCGCGTTCTCGCGGATGAATACATCATATCCGGGCTTGGCGGCGGCATCACCGCGCGGAATGCCGTCGGGGTGATACTGCGATAGGAGATTCCGGATCTTTCGCTTCAGACACACATCGGTTACAAGCCCCTTCAAGGAGTCCGGCTGGATTCTGGGCATGTTGCCAGTATCCGGGTCGCCGTTTGGGTTCGACTTGGAACAGTCAAACAGCAACACCATGTCGTGTCGTTCACCGACGGTATCCGACGGCGACTTCCCTTCGAGAGCGATCAGGCGCAGTTTCATATCCGCTGTCATTGCTGTTCCTCCGTTGCTTCGGTCTTGGCCGAATTTGATGCTTTCTTGTACTCGGGCCATTCTCGACACCGTTCATAGTAGAAGCCAATCGCAAAACGACCTTGCTCCTCCAGCGGTAGGGTCCGCGGAAAGGTTCCTTTGCCCGCCTTGTTCAGCCGACTCACAACGGCCGCCAGCCCCTCAAAATCCTCCGGAACCCCATCAGCACGCTTCTCTTTGGGGACACCAAACTCGAATTTGTGAGCCAGCCCCTTGTCCATCTTCGCGAGGTGATAACGCACCAGTCGGCAGAGTTGCGGAAATACCAGGGCGGGGGTTGTGGATGCCGCACCGTACAGTCGGCTTGCCGGTGAGGATGCCGACTTCCGCTCATGGGCAACATTGTGAATCTCATCAAGTATCGCCAACAGCCGCCCGCAGAGGTGCGCGGCGTTGTCGTTTGACGTGTGAGTGGCTTCATTCATCTCTTCATTCTCCTTGGTAAAGAACAACTTCATCAGCGCAATCCGATGCCGCAACCGGTTCTCAAAGACGGCATCCCGAGCGCCATCCGGGCCTTTCGCCATTTCCAATTTCTGCCGCGCGATAACTTGCTGAAAGATACGGTGCGGGACGGGAGTCCCGAAAAACGCCGTATCGAGGAGCGCCGCATAGGTGCTCGGCTGAGGCGGATTCTTCATCGAAGGCCGCACTGTTGACTTCGCGAGGTCATCAAGGGAACTCGTCTTGCCCTCCACGCCATAGCGCGTGGGAAGCGTGATACTCCTGAAGTAGCGCCGACTCTCCCCAACCACCCGGGGCAGTGTGTCGGTGTGCCAGGATCGCACGGTCACCCGGGCCTTGGGCGAGGACACCAGCGCGCAGTAGAACTGCGCCGTGTCCGCCGGCGGTTCGGCGGCGTGTCCCCGAATGTTGCTCAGGAACTTCAGGACTTGCAGCGGGTCTGGGGCGCTGATGAGGTTCACGAAGGACGTGTCCTCAACGCCATGCTTCTCTCTATCAGCCGCCCAAAAGATGGCCTTGACCGAGCGAGAAAGCCAGAGCGAATGGGACTCGCTTGCCAACAGAAAGTTCAGCGCGACGGTGGCCCGCTCCGCGTGAGCCAGCGTCATCTGAGTAGTGGCCCCGCTCAGGCCGTAAGACTGAAAGGGCGCCTTGTCAAAGGAGGCAAGGGGACAATACGCACCACCTTGCGGCACATTGGAAATATGCGGAAAGACGACAGTTAGCCTTGCGGAGGCAAGATCATGTGTTTGGGCCTCCTCCCCGAACATATCGAACCCCTCCGGCAAGTGCTCCGCCACCCGTTTGCGATCATCGAGATACTGTTTTTTCCAAAACTCGCGGACCGCCGTATCCTTCAACAGGTTCCGTCCATTCACCCGGAAGGCGAAGCGCCGTTGGCCAAGCCGTTGCATAAACCGCTTGAACCGCTTTTCCGCCGCTTTCTGGTCATCTTCCTCTGTTGGCGCAATCGTCCGGCGGAGCTCACAGAAATGCTCATCGGTGAGAGACACGCCCTTCTCGATGAAGCAGCGGACAGCCTTGTGAGCGGACGTCAGTTTTCCGGCTGACTCAAGGTCCTTGAAGAAACGCTTGTGAAAAGCGACCCACTCACTACGGCGTTTGTGGCCTTTCTCTGAATCATCTTCCGCCGTTTCATCGCTGGCTCGCTCTGCCTCCGTCTCTTCCTGCGTTGTGCCGGAATCGGCTTCCCGTTCATCCGACAACTCCGACTCCGTAGCGTTACCTTGTGACTCTGCGTCAGTTACCTCTTGGTTCTCTCCCGTTCCCTCGGCGGATTGCTCAGCATCTTCCTCGACACTAGGCGAACCAGCCCCAGCCTTATCGAGGTCCTCATCTTTCGGCAAGACGGTCAACTTCCCCTTCTTTGATACCACGGTGCGGAGAACCTGCACCGTGTTTCCGGTGAGCAATGACGGCGGGGCTTCGTTAGCCCGTACTGACGTTATCTTGCCGACCTCGTCCACCTTCAGTGGAAACGGAACGGGGCAGTCGAACGTCTTTCCTAGATCGACTTCTCCCTTTTTGGTCCTGCCATAGGCGGGGGAGAATCCTAAGAGGTTTCCCGCCCCGTCCAGTTCGATGAAGTAGTGGACCGGTTTCGGCTCAAACACCCTTGGAGTCTTGAGATCAAGGCGATCAGCAAGATTGAGTAGTTCGTTAATCATGAACTTCCTGCACCCTCTTGTCTCCATCCACAAGTGTGGCCACTGTGATCCAACCGCGGTCTGCTACGGCATGAAGGGGTTTTCTCGGAATGGGATGAACCATGTACTTCTCGTCTGAAGCGACCTTGCGGGCATCCGCCGGGTCCGTCCAGTCAGTGGGGCGTGGGGCGCCCTCATCATCGCCCCAATGCTTCCATACCGGGTCGAAATCGAAGTCGCGGAAGATCATGCCGAAATCATCGTTGATCGCTTCGTTTGGATGGGCCTGTTCGGCCGGTTCAACAAGTTCCCACTCCGACGCCGAGAACTCACGGCAACCAAGAAAGGGCTGGTAGAAGCACTGCCCCGCCCTGGCACGGCGCAGAAACATGTTGTGGTACTTGCCCATAAGTCGGGCCACGCCGCGCCGGTCCGGAAACTCCGCCACTTCAATAACCGCCTCGATCAGGTATTCGACATCCTTCAGGATCAAACTCTGGCGCTGGGTCCTTTCTTCCATAACGTCGTAACCGGACGAGAAGCCGTAAGCGGCGTGGCGAGCGTAGCCAAGTTCATTGCGCAGGATGGGGACAAGGCAGCCCTTCCGGATGATTCCAAGGCGCAGAACGTCCCAGTGAAATCCAACCTTGTCATCCCGTTTGTGAGATTCCGGCTTCTCGGTCGGTTTCATGAGGATGGCCTCCAGAACTCCTCTGGCTGCCGCCGGCGTAATCACAGGGTAACTCACGCGCTCGACGTGAAACTCCGGGCGCGTGAAGCACGCGAATGGCCCCTTCACCCGAAGGCAGATTCGTTCAGAAAGCATGGCTAATATGTCCCCGCGAGTAGTTTGGATAGGCGCTGGTCGGAGTCCAGGATCTCCATTCCGCCGCCGTTCAGTCCGCCCGTGTAGACGCCGTTCCATATTCGCAGTTCAATATCCGCCGACCCGAACGCATGCGGCGCACAGTTGTCCAGCACCTCCATGAGCGCCTTGTTACGGTAATCCACGCTGACGATGTGCGGCTGAATCGCCCGCCAGTCGGCCCGGGTGAAATAGCCCCGCTTAGCTCCCTCGCCAGCCTTGCTTCCAGGTGGCAACCGCAGCTTGGCAACTTCGTAGATCGCATTCGCTGGTGTCGCCACCGGCTTCCCGTCAATCAACTCGTGAGTCACAAGTACTGGCACCGTGTTGGACTCAATGAAATTGAATCGGTCATGAACCTGCTGGAAGTGCAGTTGGCCTCTCTCCCGCTGAATCTCGCAGTCGTCAGGAACAGTCAACTCGTAAAGCAACTTGAAGTATTGCTCAAACGACGCGGGGTTCATTGGGTCTGCTTGACGGAGCTTTCGCAGCAGGTCAGTCTGAGCGGTGGCGGTCTCGTAAACGCCTCTGGGAAGATTTTCGTCCCTGGGCACGAATACGTGCACCTTTCCCCTCAGTGGTTGCCCGCTTTCGTCGGTGAGCATGCCATTGCGGTTGCATCGTCCCCCCGCCTGAACTATCGAATCATAAGGGCCCCAGGCTCGCCACACCTCGGGGAAATCAACATCCACGCCAGCTTCAATGCACTGCGTGCTAATCAGCCAACAGGGGCCCCTGTTGTCAGGATTCAGATTCAGACGTCGGCGCACTTCATCCAGTACAGCCAGGCGGTGGACTGGCGTCATCCATGTGGAGAGGTGAAATACCGCCTTCAGATCCCCCGACTCCATTCCTCGTGTTTGTCTGATCTTCTCTTGGACGGCAAAATGGAGTTCTCGTGCCCCTCGCCGCGTATTGACTACAGCCAACCCTTGTCTCTGCGGCGATTGCAGAAGCTGGTCGGCAATTTCCTGCCATGAATAGGCGGGGATGTCGCCTTCGCCGCAAAGCTCTGGATAAACGGTGCGGCTGAGCCGTCGGTAGTGATCTCTGGCTGTCTCTTCGGGCACGATCGGCCGGAGGTCAGGCAAGCCCCAAGGCAGTTCATCGCTACGCCCTAATGCTGGCTGGGTGGCCGTACAGAACACGAGAGAGCAGCCATAGGGACGCGTGGGGCTCGCCAGTTCGCCAAGAACGTCCAGGATCGGTTGCAGAAGTAACGGCGGAATGGTTTGCACCTCATCGAAGATGATTACGGACTGCGCGATGTTGTGAAGCTTGCGGAGGTCGGCGGGACGGCGGGAAAACAAGGAATCGAAGAACTGCGCGCTCGTGGTCACAACTACTGGGGCGTCCCAGTTTTCCGCCGCGAGCCGCCGACGGCTCTTCAAGATGCTGTAGTCGTCCGGATCCTTCCGACCTTTACTGCCAACAGCTTCATCGTCTTTGATCTTCGTTTCCGGATCTGATGCCTGTGAGTGATGCTCCAGAACCCACCGATCCCCGAATGCCTTCTCATACTCCTTGGCCGTCTGCTGGATGATGCTCAGATAGGGGATAACCACAATAATCCGTCGCAGTTTCCGGTGCTCCGCCAAACCCGACTGCCGGTTGTGGTGCTGGGCATGCTGCAAGGCGAACAGCATCGCCGCGAGAGTCTTACCGCCGCCGGTCGGCACTGTCAGGGTAAACATGCCTCGATCCGCTGATGCGTGCTGGCGGCACAAGTCCGCGACTTCCTTGCGCACAGCCATAACCTCGGGTGAGGCTATGCGCTGGTTATCCCCGGTGACTTGCGTGATCCTTGCATCGATCTTCCTTGCGAGTTCATCGGCATTGAACGCATACCAGTCCGCGCGTCGTTCCTTGGCTGCGGCACTCTGTTGTGCGTCGCTCTCCTCAGCATCGAGCCGATCAGCATCAATCAACGCACTGAACAAGAAACGAACATAAAGCTCGAACGCCCGCCATTCGTTGCCGGAAAAAGCCTCATCGAGCTTCGCGCCGTCCAGCCAGCGCGGGAGAGAGGTCCCGAAATCTTCCTTCGCAAGAGGCCAGCGCTGACTTCCCCATTCAGAATCCCCTTCCAAGGCTTCTTCGGCACTCTTGGCCCTCCCATAGGCGGTCTTGAACCTCTCGATGTGATTTCGGTCATGCAGTCCTGCATGGTGGCCAGCGATAGCCAGGGCAACTGGCCAGATCGGCGCACCCCGTTCTGTCGCTTCCAGAACCAGGGCAACGCCATGTGGGGCATGGGCCTCCTTGTTTCCTTCCCGATCATTTGTCAGCAAGCGCCTCTGGAAGTGCTCTTCGGCCTTGCCCATGTCGTGCAGGAGGCCCGCCAACCTGGCGTGGGCCACGCCGTCAAAGCACTTGGCAAAGCCTGCTGCTTTCTCGGCAACCCCCGCCAAGTGTTGTGCAAGCGGATGGTTTGGATGCGCACTAAGCGTCATGGATGCTCACCCCGAGAAGAACGGACACCGGCAGGCAGTTCCCGCGTGTATCCTCTGGATGCAGGACGTGGTCCAGACATACGGCTCCGAAGCGGCAGCTGGCAGACAGTTCAACTCCCACGCTTCTCCCCTCCCTTTCAAGAGGCCCTTTTCCTCCGAGCAGATACGCAAGTCAAGGATCTAAGACGCGCACCACCGGACAGAAGGACCCTGAGCCAATCTCTCAATGTCTTGAATGCCCGCTCATCCTCATTGAATTGATCCACCATGCGCTGAACAGGGCGCTGAGCAGGCGGCAGGTGAGTGTAAGCCTTGTTCACATTGTCTCCTCCGAGCTGTTCTCCATCCCGATGCCATTCGGATAGCGGTTTTCCTTTCAGGCTGTGGGCATAGCAGGACTCGGGCATGAGATGATTTCCCTTTTCTCCCATTTCCATTCTATCATGTCCGTCAAGCGCGCACTACGATGATTTACGATTGCGGGAAGGCGTCGAAACGGCCATGCTGTAACTAAAAATGGCGAATCCGGCACAATTCTACGAACAAGCGGCCCGGCACCTCTGGCATCCGTACACGAAGTTCTCCGCCATCGAGGCGGAAGGGCTGCCGATGATGGTGCGGGGCGAGGGCATTTACCTTTTCGATGCCGAGGGGAACCGTTACGTGGACGCCATCGCGTCGTGGTGGGCCTGCGCGCTCGGGCACGGGCATCCGCGGATCGTCGAAGCCATCCGGCGGCAGGCGGGCGAACTCCAGCACAGCATCCTGGCCAACCTGTCTCATCCACGCGCCGTGGAACTGGCGGGGCGGCTAGCGGCGCTCATGCCGACGCCGGATCGGCATGTATTGTTCGCCTCCGACGGCGCCAGCGCCGTAGAGGCCGCGCTGAAAATCGCCCTGCAATTCCGCTGCAACGCCGGGCAACCGGAGCGCCGACGCTTCGCTTATCTGGAGGAGGCCTACCACGGGGACACGCTGGGCGCGGTGTCGGTGGGCTATCTCGAAGGCTTTCACAAGCCGTTCGAATCGGTCCTCTTCCCGGCTTTCGAGGTTCCGGTTCCCCACGCCCCGGCTCAAGAAGAGGAGTGCTTCCAAAAAACGGCCAAGGTCTTCGAACAGCATCGCCAGGAACTCACCGCCCTGATCGTCGAACCCCTGTGCCAAGGCGCGGCCGGGATGAAAATGTACTCGCCCGCCTACCTCCGGCGCCTGGCCGACCTGTGCCGACAGGCGAACGTCCTGCTGATCGCGGATGAAATCGCGATGGGGTTCGGTCGGACGGGAAAAATGTTCGCCTTTGAGCACGCCGGTATTGACCCGGATATCGTCTGCGTCGGCAAGGCGCTTTCGGCCGGGTACCTCCCGATCAGCGCGACCATTGTGAAGGATGAAATCTACGGCACGTTCGCCGACTCTCCCGCGGATCATTCCTTCTACCACGGCCACACGTTTTGCGGAAATCCCATCGCCGCGGCGGCGGCGCTGGAAGCGCTGCGCCTCTATAACGAGGAGCGCCTCTGCGAAAAGGCGGCGGCTATCAGCGAGATTTTCCGGACGCGGCTGGAAGCGCTGAAGGGGCGGCCGGGCGTCAGGGATATCCGGATTCTCGGCGCCATCGCCGCGGTGGAACTGGACTCCCCGGCCGCCGCCGGACAGGTGCGGCAACGGCTGCTGGCGCAGCGCATCCTGACACGGCCGCTGGGCGGCGTGGTCTACCTGATGCCGCCCCTGAACACGCCGCCGGAAACAGCGGGAGACCTGGCGACGTCTCTCGCCGAGGCGGTCCGCGGGGCCACGACATGATCCACGCACGGTTTCATTCTTTCGCCTGCACGGGCGGATGGGATGTCCAGTTGTCCTCTCCCGTAGAAGTCCGAACGGCGGCGGCGCTATCCGATGTCCTGCCCCTGATTCGTTTCGCCGAGGAATCGGCGCACCGGGGTCGGTGGGTAGCGCTCCTGTTAAGCTACGAGGCCGCGCCGGCCCTGGACGCCGCCCTGACTACCCACGCACCCGGAAGCTTTCCCCTGGCCTGGGCGGCCGCCTTCGAGGAAGCTGCCGCGGCCGACGACCCGGCGCCGGCGGGACCGTCGTTGGCCCCGTGGCATCCTTTGATCGAGCGCGAGGCATACGAAAAAGCGTTTCTCCGGATCCGGGAGTACATTGCCTCGGGCGACACCTACCAGGTGAATTACACGTTTCCCCTGCGGCGTCCCTTTGCCGATGACGCCCGGGCGTGGTTTGCCGCGCAGGGTCCGGCCCAGGGCGCGGCGTGGAGCGCGTTTGTGGATCTCGGCCGGTTCCAAGTGTTGAGCTTTTCTCCGGAATTGTTATTCGAGTGGCGCGACGGCCGGGTCGTGTGCCGCCCCATGAAAGGGACGCGCGCGCGGGGCCGCTGGTTCGAGGAGGACGAAGCCCAGGCCCGCGCACTCGCCGGGAGCCGGAAGGACCGGGCCGAAAACCTGATGATCACCGACATGGTGCGCAACGACCTCGGACGGATCGCGCAGGCCGGATCCGTCAAGACAAGCCGACTTTTCGAGATCGAACGCTACCCGACGCTCTACCAGATGACCTCGACCATCGAGGCGACCCCGCGCCAAGGCGTCACCCTCACGGACATGTTGCGCGCTCTGTTCCCCGGCGCCTCGGTCACCGGCGCGCCGAAGGTGCGCACGATGGAGATCATCCGGGAACTGGAGCCACACCCGCGAGGCTTGTATACCGGCGCGATCGGATTGCTCAAGCCCGGGGGCGAGGCGGTGTTCAACCTCCCCATCCGGACCGTCGTCGCGGACCGGCAATCGGGCGAGGCCTTGTTCCACACGGGCGGCGGCGTGACGTGGGACTCCACGGCGGAGGGGGAATACGAGGAATGCCTCCTGAAGGCGGCCTTTCTGTACGAACCCGCGTCGTTTTGTTAACTGCTCGAAACGATGCGGCTCGAGAACGGCGAGTACTTCCTGCTCGAACGCCATCTGACCCGCCTTCGCCAGTCGGCCCTGTATTTCAGTTACCCCATGGATGAACTGCGTGTCCGCCGGGAACTCGGGGACCTGGCCGCCACCCACGCCCAGGGAACCTGGCGAGTGCGGCTGCAGCTCGACTCGACCGGCATGATCCAGATGGATGCGGAGCCGCTGGTTTTGCAGCCCGAGCCCTGGCGGGTGGCGCTGGCCAATGAACCGGTGAACAGCCGGAACCGATTCCTCTATCACAAGACCACGCGGCGCTCGGTGTATGATGCGGCGCTGGCCGCCCATCCCGCGTGCCGCGATGTCCTTCTCTGGAACGAGCAAGGCGAGATCACCGAATCCTGCCTGGCCAACGTCGTGATCGCCGTGGGCGGGCGGGAGTACACCCCCCCGCTCTCCTGCGGCCTGCTGCCCGGCACGCTGCGCGGGGCGCTGCTGGACGCCGACCAGATTTCCGAGCGGGTGATCCGGAAAGACGAACTGGTCCGCGCGGACGCCGTTTATCTCATCAATTCCGTGCGCGGCCGGATCCGGGTGAAGATGGTTGACCACGCGGAACCTCTCGAGGCGGAGCTCTGTAGTTCCGCCGCTCCGTCGGCGGAAGGATTCTCCGGTGACAATCCTCTGGAGGCGGGTGAAAGCGCCGGAGCTATGAATCCCTCTTCTCCGGCGGCGGAGCGCCGGAGCTACAATCCGCGGCCAGCAACTCCGCGATCGCGCTCAAAACCGTCTCGACGCGGAGCGCGTTCAGGTCCCCGCCCTCCGCCTTGAGCACCCGGACGGGCGGTCCCCGCGGACCCCAGCAAGCCTCGTCGCTGGGACCGAACAGGGCGACCACGGGCAGGCCGACCGCGGCGGCCAGGTGTGTTATTCCGGAATCGTTGCCCACGTACATCCGACAGGCGGAAAGTACGGCCGCCACCTGCGTCAGCGACGTTTCCCTCAAGACCACGGCGTCCGGAGCCGCTCGTTCCAGCGGAGCGGCGATCTCGCGATCCGCCTCGCCGAGCAGATAGAACGAAGAAAACCCGAAGCGCCGGCCCGCGCCCCGCGCCAGTTCGACAAAGCGATCGATCGGCCAGTTCTTCTTCGGGCTGCCGCTCCCCGGATGAAGGGCCAGGACGGGTTCCGCCAGGCGCTGCTCCGACAACCAGCGGCGTCCGTTTTCCCGCTGCTCCACGGGGATGTCCAGGACGGGCCGGTCGTTATCCGCGTAGATGGCCAGGCTTTCCAGCGGTTTCATCAGATGCTCGATCGCGTGCCCCGACTCGACGATCGGCGAGCCGTAGAGGACCTGACGCGCCCCGGCGAGCAGGAGGTTCTCCCGCACCATCCCCGTCGGATCGTGCAGGTAGGAGAGGATGATATCGAACGAGCGGATATAGGTGACCTGGTCCGGCGGAAAATCGGGGGCCGCCGAGAAAAACCGCGCGATGCCGGCGCGATCGAGGGAATCCACGCGGTCCACGAGCCCGGCGGCCAGCGCAAGGTTGGCCACGTAGGGATAACCGATGAGTTCGATCCAGGCATCCGGCCAGCGTGTACGCAGGGCCCGGAGGGCGGGCAGGGTCAGGATGAAATCGCCAATCGCCCCACCCCGGAGAACAAGGAATCGAGCCTGTCGGGTCATCGGGCGGACTCCCCGGACGGCGTCAATACACCCACAGCCCCAAGCCGATGAGCGCCAGTCCGATCATGATACGGACCAGGCCCAGGATCCGGCAGCGGTCGTCCGAGCGGGTAGCCCACTCGGCCACCCGGCGGAAATAATACGGGCTCAAGACCAGAACCATGCCGGCGACCGCCCACAGGTAGGCGAGCGCGATCATGATCAGACGCAGTTCGGACTCATGCCAGCGCGCGGCATTGATCACCGGATTGGCCAGCAGCAGCAGGAAGCCGCCCAGGACACGCGGAGCGAGCAGTTCATCCATGAAGATCACTATGAGGAAGAAGGCCACGGGGGCCGCCCCGTAGATATAGGGTTTAATCCATTCGAACCGGCCGAGCTGCGCGTGAAGAATGATCCAGGCTACCCAGGAAAGGTCCACGGCGGTCAACAGCCAGGCCGGAACCCGGCTGCGGGGAAAGGCCAGCAGAGCCGTCCGCACAGCCCGCGGCCAGACCAGGCCCAACACATTCGCCGCCGCGAGGACGAGGCCTACCAGGCAGGCGATCAACGACAGGGCGGAATGGCTTTGGATCCAGTTGGTCATTTCTTTTTATGAAAAAGAGAGGGCTACAATAGCTGTTGAACGGCATTTTGTCATGGGTTATCTCCGGCCCACGGAGGTCCGCCTGCATCTTTAGCGAACAGTGTAGGGCCTGCGCTGGCGCAGGGCCGAGAAATCGGCGCGCCGCACCCGCCTTCGTCGGACTTCGGCGAGGCAAGAGCGGCGGCCCTACAAAATCCTTCTTACATGGATTATCTCCGGTCCACCGGCGGGCTATGGCGGGCGTGTCAAGCCGTTCTCCGCCGGCCCCATTGCGGTTCAATCGAAAATCAGAAACATTTCCTTGGGTAGGTTCAGTGGGCGCCACTTGGGCTCGCGAAGCGTGCCGGCCAGTTTGAATTCCAGCAACTTGGTTAAGGGCGAAGTGGCCAGGCGAACGGCTTCCGCGACGATGCCGTCGCGCATCGGCTGAACCTGGACCACCACGTCAAGCCGCTGATCGAAGAAGTAGTCCCCCTTGCCCTTCAGGCTCAACATCGCTCCTTCCAGCATGGCGTCCTCGGTGTGAAAGGCCCCGTCTTTGATTCTGTAATTCGTTCTGAAATCCGTTTGCGTGGCGAATCCCAGGCCGGGATACAGGCGGGTCAGCCATTGGGAAAGCTCGCCCATCAGCGGGATCTGGAAAAGGGTCCCGTCCTCGATGGTAATCCATCCCTCACCGACAGCGGTCCGGCTTCGCCCCTCGCCCACCATGCCCTCGACCCTGAAGTCAGCGGAAAGCATGCCCTGGTAGAACTTCGCTTCCTCCCCAGTCAGCCCCGCAATCAACTTCTCCATGTTGAGCTGACGCAGTTGACCCACGGCATCGTACTGAAGGCGGCGCGGGGTGTTCAGCGGGTAGAAGGCCATGCGGCCGGTTAGCCGCCCACCATACACGTTGGCCTGGATATCCGTGAACTCCAATCGCCGGTCCAACGCCCGCACCCGAAAGGACGCTTGGTCCGACAAGGCCCAGCCGAGGCCGAGGCGCGTACCCTCGATCCAGGCTTCGACATCCACCAGGACCACATCGGCATAGCTGACGCGCCCGCTGGCGATGACATGGGCGTTCCCCTCAAACCGGTAGGATTCCAGAAAACGCCCGCTGGCCGGTCCGATCATATTCGCCACGGCGTGAGGATCAACCGTGCTGTCCAGTTGGAAAGACGCCACATGGTTGTTGAAATCTAATTCCAGCCATCCTTCCGCCACGCCCTCCTTGCGGGCAATTCCCAGCGGATTCAGCCGCATGACATCGCCGCGAAGGTCCATGAGCGCATCGCCTTCCGAAACACTCACCCCCCGGTAGGTGAACGCGGAGGCCGTTATTTTTCCATGGAGGTTCAGCGTTTGCAGATCGCCCACGCGTCCGGAAAACTCAACCTCGCCCGAGGGCGGCGTTTCTCCAAAGACAAACCAGTCGAGGACTTTTGTCTGATTGGTCTGCAGGAGCGGCTTCCACAGGTGCGGATTAAAGGCGCCCTTGAACTCTCCGTGATACTCGCCCGAGGCCAGGTGGTACTTTCCGGAGGCCTTCAAGGGGCCCCGGCCGGCGCCCCGGCCCACAACGCCGTCGAGCCTTTCCAACGTGATCACGTCTTCTTCCCGGCGCGCCGAGAGGAAGGCTTTTTCCACCCAGACGCCGCCGCATTCGGCCTGTTCGAGCGAAAGCCATCCGCCGAGATGCCGTCGAAGTTCGGCCAGCGGCGCCGGCCCGCCCCAAAGCTCCAGGGAGGCCTTGCCCTGCAGAACGTAATCCGACTCGCTCAACCGCTTTCGCCAGGCCCGCGGCATGATCGCCATCCAATGGCGCAAAGGCAGATCGCTGAAAAGACGGAATTCCGTCGTTCGGTCCTTCAGGGACATGGCCCCGGTGACGCGTAAGCGGGACGGGCCCTGGCGCAAGACCAGCGACTTCAGCGACAGGCGGCTGTTGAAGAGCGCGGCTTCCAGACTCCAGGTATCGAAAGCGCCGACCGGCGTCTGGGTCAGCCGCCCCTGTGCTTTGACGGTTACCTTCGACTGGGCCGGGTCATCGAGCAGGACAACGAATTCGACACGGAGTTGCGGCGGCCTTTTGAAACGAAGTTCCTTGATCTGCTCGATCAGTTTGAACACCCAGGGAGGGGTGTTCTCCAGAAAGCCGGCGCCCGAAAGAACGGGTTCGCCGGTCCGGGGCAATCGCTGGCGGATTGTCCCGGCGCCCTGGAACTGCATCCCCAGCGTCTCCGCGTAAAGGCCTTGGATATCCAATCCCCCCGGGTGGAGTTGGACGGCCGTATTCACGCGGTCCAGCACCAATTGCGCCGATCGTCCCGAACCCCCGCGCTCCGCCAGGCGCATCTGCACCCGCGCCCCCCGCACGCGCAGCCCCACGACCCCATGGCGCCGCAAAATCCACTCCAGCGCGTTCAGGCCCACGGCCATCCGATGGGCCTCGATCACGGGGGCCGCCGCCGCCGGGGAGTCGTATAGCCGCAAATCCTTGAGCACAATCCCTTCCAGGACACTCAACCGCGCACGACGCACGCGCACATGGACGCCCTGCTCGCCAAGCCGCCGGCTGACTCGCCGTATTATCGCGGAAGGGAACCCGGCGGTGCTCAAGTAGAGGAGAACCGCGGCGGCCAGCAGCACGGCGGAACCCGCGGCGGCCGCCAGTACACGGCCGGCCAGACGCAGCCGCCTGAAGCGGGGCACGGATCGTTTCGCCGGTCCGGGAAGATCAGCGGATCTTTTCGCCGCCGGCGTGATCAACTTGATTGGTTCCATGAGCAGCGTTCCCGGAGGGCGCGGGCGGCTCGATCAGGCGCGGCAACAGGAGTGCGCAGTCCTTGTTGCTCAATTCAAAGACCCCTTCCTGGCCCTGGATCATCGCGTACCGGGTTTCCGAATCGGCGGGCGCCCCGATAGACAGGGTCTTCCCCAGTCCGCCGGGGCCCTTGAGGCCGAGCGAAAGAACGGCCGGCCGATCATCCCATCCGAATTCGCGCCCTTCGGCGGAGGCCGATCCCACGAACCGTTCCGCGCGCAATTCCCGAAGGGTTCGCAGCAGGTCCTGGACGGCCTCCCGATCGACCGTCCCGGCTTCCATCCCGGCGGCCGGCGCGAACTCTCCCGATGCGCTGCGTTCAATCATCGACGTTTTGCCATCCCGCGAAACGGAGATCCGGACCACCTCGTCCGGGTCCAGGGCCAGCACGGCCCGATCGCGATAAAAGAAAGGATCGGTCGAAACGGAGAGCAGGAGGCTCTCGGGGATCTCGCCGACAAAGCCCTCCGGCTTCACCAGGACCAACCGGCGTCCGGCGGGCCGGGACGGGGCGCTGATCCACAGCGCGGCCTCCTCCTCGTCTCCCGCAGTACCCGGCCGGCCTTCCGGCTTGCTCTTCTCCTCGCCCTGGGGGGCCAGTCGTATCTTCAAAGCCGGGGGCTCCAGCCCCGAGGCGGCCAGGTTGGTCGGCGCCGGAAAGAAATTCTGGATCACCGGGGCGGTCCAGACGGCCAGGAATTCCAGGACGCGCTGGTCCTCCGCCTTCCAACGGCGCGGTTCGATCAGCCGCCACTCGCCCGAAACATTCTGGAGCTCGAGTTTGCGCTCTCCCTCTTCGATGACGATCCGGTTCACGTCGCGGGCCTTCAACGTGGTGAGTTTCCGGTCCCGCAGATCGTCCAGGGCCACGTTCAGCGGCTCGACCTGGCCCGCCTCCACCATGCACACCGAGTCGCCCGGCTGGGCCAGCGCGTAGAGGCGGGCGCCGTCGCGCCCGACCGGATTACCGAACAGGACGGCCGCCTCCCCTCCGCCCCCTCCGAGGACCACGCCGATCCGCAGTCCCGGGTCATCGAAGCCGTAGGCCGTTGAGTCCGCGGCTTCGCCGGGCAGAAACTCGGCGGCCCGCAGGAGGAAAAGCTGTTCCAGCACGTGCTGGACGGCAGCGGGCGAGGCGCGCGTGACGACCGGTTGCCGGATCATCCAGCGCCCGCGCTCCGCGCGCGCGATCTGGATGAACCCGTCCCCGCGCCGGATCTCCAAGCGCTGGACCATTTCCGGGGCGCCCGGCAGCAGGGATCGGTCACGCAAGGTGGAGACCGACGCCGGAAGGAGGGCCAACAACCCGCTGTCCACGGCCACGATGTCCTCCTGCCCCTCTTCCTGGATATACACCGAACCGCCCATCGGCGCCTCCCGTCCGACCCGGATCGTCTGCCGGCCGTGCGCGAATCCCAGCACGATCCGGTATCGCGGGAGCGCCAGGCCGTAGGCTTCCGGGCCAAGCTTGCGGGTTTTCAAGTCGTGCGGGGTGATGACTTCCCCGCGGTCCAGCCCCTGCAGGCCGTAGAGAAGCCGGTCCACCGCGGCCGCGTCCGCGCGGGCGCGCAGCGGCCGCGCAATCATCCAGTGCCCGGCTTCCTTGACGCACTCGACCAACAGGTTGGTCGACTGGATTACAAACGAAGAGACCGCCTCGGCCTGGAAGCCGAGGGCCCGGCGGGCGGCCTCCGCGCGTTCCCGCGTGGAACGCGTCGTCCGCTCCATGCGGGAGATCAGCGCGCCGAGCACCAGGACGGCCAGCAGGAGGATCGCTGTCGTGCGGAACCTCATCGGTCAGGTTCTCCGCCGCCACCAGACCAGCGTGCCCAGCAACGCGGGCAGCGCCGGCAACCCGGCCATGACGATCCAGAACAAGGTGCGCAACTGGGTCGCCGTCATGATCAACCGGTTATCCTCGACCGGCTTGGCGGCAATGGCCATCAGTTCCTCCCGCTCCAGCAACCAGTTCAACGCGCTCAAGAAGAAATCGGCGTTGGCGCCCGTCATGACGCCGTTTGCCACAAAATCCGAGTCCCCGATGATGACCAGGCGGGTCGGCCGGATCTGCACATCAATGCCGGGCAAGGGCCCCTTTTCCACCGCCACGGCCACGGGGACCGGGCCCGGGCGGTCGCGCTCCGGATCGTACCGCATGGGATTCTCCAGCCTGTCCGTCTCGGCCCAGCCCGATTCGCTGCACAGCGCCAGCGCCGTCACGGCTGGACGATCCACCGGTTCGCCGACCGGTTCCCCATCGAGCGGCTCTACGGAACGCGGCAGGTACAGCACCGTACTCAAGCCGTTCAAGCGTCGCGTGATGGGATGCGGTTCGTACTCGGTGATGAACAATTCCCGGCCGGTCAGCGTCCGGGTGGCATCCAGCACGACGTCATCGCCTATCCGCACGCCCCATTTCTCCAGCAGCGGCTCCAGCCCGGTGGTCGTCGCCGCATCCAGGAGCAACAAAAGGCGGCCCTGGCGCTCCAGGTAATCGCGCAACACGTCCAGTTCGGCGGGGGCCAGGGCTTTCTGCGGCCCGGCGACGACGAGGGCCGAGGCATCATCCGGCACGACCGGGTTCGGGCCGAGGACCAGGGGTTTGACCTCGGCATGATCCCGGCGGATGAATTCCGCGATGGCCGCGTAGCCCAGGCCGCGCTCGAAACTTTCGATGTCGCGTTCGCCGTGCCCCTGGAGGAAGTACACGGTCGGCTTGCGGATCTGGGTGATGCTGTAAATGGCGGAGGAGAAGGCCTGTTCCCCCTTGAAGGCCACGCGTTCCGGAGACCGGCCGTACTGGAGGGCCGTGTAATCATACTCGGCGATTTCGGCCGCGCGCACGTATTTGCGGCGGCCGCCCGAATCGAAGACGATCACGTTGGGCTCCGACACCTCGTACCGCCGCATCAACTCCTCCGTGCGGGCCAGGTCCCGGTCCGGATCCACCCGTTCCACGTGGATCTGCGGCGAGGCATACTCGTATTCCCTCAACAGCTGATGCACATCCTCGAAGAGCTCCTGATGCGGCTGAAGGAAGACCACCACGTCCACGCTTCCGGTCAGGCCCGCCAGCAGGCTTCGCGTCTTTTCCGAAAGGGTGAAATAACGGCCTCGGCTCCAGTCCAGCCGGCCGTAATGCCGATAGGACAGGTAGTTGAACATCAGCCCCAGGGTCGCGGCCAGGGCCAGCGCCACGGCCGTATTGGCGCGCAGTATCGTGCGACGGAACACGCCCTGTCGCACCGGCGGCGCCCGGTCCGGCTGTTTTCTCGTTTCCATCTATTTCCACCGACGCGATTCGATGACCTTCACCGCGGCGAAGAGCATAAAGGCCGTGAGCGTGACATAAAGAATGATCGGGCGCGTATCCACAAGGCCGCGGGCAAAATCCAGCATGTGGGAGACCGACGAGATGTAGGCGAACGCGTCCCGCGCCGCATCGCTGCGCGCCAGGAACGCCATGAAGCCCGCGAAGAAAACGACGCCAATGCCCGCGAAGCAGGAGATCGCCGCCATGATCTGGTTGGACGCCAGGGACGAGCAGAACACGCCGACCGACAGATAGAAAGCCCCGACCAGCAGCGCCCCGAGATAACCGCCCAGCATCGGGCCCAGATCCACCGAGGCGGTCAGAGGGCTGAAGGCCCGGAGCACCACGGCATAGGCCACCGTGGGCAACCACAGGATCAAGTAAAACCCGAGGGCGCCAAAGTACTTGGCCAGGACCACCTCCGTATCGGTCACCGGGGCGGTCATCAGCGTCTCCAGGGTTCCCGAGGTCTTTTCCTCCGTGAAGAGCCGCATCGTCAGCACCGGCGCCGCCACGAGCAGGGTGATCCAGAAAAAGAGGGAGCCGAAAAGTTCCTGCATCACCGAGACCCCCGCCGGGCCCTGCACCAGCACGCTCACCAGCAGCCAGAAGCTGAACCCGAAGACCACGAGGAAGAAGATCATCACGACATAGGCAATCGGCGAAAGAAAATAGGCCGCCAGTTCCTTGCGCCACAGGGTCAGGAAGGTTTTCACGGCCGGTCTCCTTCCGGGGCCGGGCTCGTCAGGCTGACGAATACCTCTTCCAGGGTGTTCTTGTCCTGGCGCAGTTCGCGCAGCCTCCAGTTGTTCAGGGCGGCCAACTCAAACACGGCCGGGCGCACATCGGTGCCATGCGCGCCCTCGATCACATAGCGACGCCACGCCCCGTCTTCCTTTTCCAGGCGGACGCTGTGCACGTCCGGCAGGCTTTCCAGACGCCGCGGCATCTCCTCCGGCGGGCCGGACAACTCCACCACCGTGCGGGCTCCGGCGTGCAGCCGTTCCCGCAATTGTTCCGGCGTGTCCGAGGCGACGATCCGGCCCTCGTGGATGATCAACACGCGCTGACACGTGGCGTCGACTTCGGAAAGGATGTGCGTGGACAGGAGGATGGTGTGCCGCCGGGCGAGTTCCTTGATCAGTTCGCGCACCTGGATGACCTGGGCGGGGTCCAGCCCCAGGGTGGGTTCGTCGAGAATCAGCAACTCCGGCTCGTGCACCAGGCAATCGGCCAGGCCGACGCGCTGCCGGTATCCGCGGGATAACTGGCCGATGATGCGGCGGCCGCTGTCCTTCAGGCCGCAACGGTCCTTGACCTCCGGGAGGTGGCGACGACACTGCGCGGCGGGCACCCCCTTGAGCCGCGCGCGGAATTGGAGATACTCATCCACCCGCATCTCCGGGTAGAGCGGCGCATTCTCCGGCAGATACCCGATGCGCCGGCGGACCTCCAGCGAATCCCGGAAAACATCATACCCCGCGACGGCCGCGGAGCCCGAAGTGGCCGGCAGGTAGCAGGACAGGATGCGCAGGGTCGTGGTCTTGCCCGCCCCGTTCACGCCAAGGAAACCCACCACCTCGCCCCGCTCGATAGTGAACGAGACGTCGTCCACCGCCACGCAGCCGGCAAAACGCTTGGTCAGATGCGAAACCCGGATCATTCTTCACTCCGCGTTCATCCGGACCTGGGAACTCTGGGCGATGAGATAGGTGCCGCTCTCCTCCAGGTACACGACCGTGAGGAGCACGATCTCGCTTGGCTGGACGGATTCGAGCGCCAACCCGGCGTCCTCCAGCGAGTTCACCTGGACCTCGTTGATCCGCACCACGAACAGCCCCGGTCGCAGCCCGGCCTTCTCCCCCGCGCCCCCTTGGACAATTTCCGAAATGGCGACTCCCTTCCCGAACGGCGAGTGCCCCCGCTCCGGCCCCATCGGTTTTTCGACCAGGTCGAGGCCAAGGAGCCGATGCGCCAGCTTTTCTCCCGCCGGCTTGGGCAGGGCCGCCACCACCACGTCCACGGTTGCCGTTTCGCCTCCACGCTCGATCCCCACCTCGACCGTCTGCCCGACCCCGCACGGGAGCAACGCCTTATGAAAATCATACAGGTCGCGGACCGGCGCCCCGCCCACCGATCGGATCCCATCCCCGGCTTGCAGGCGAGTGTCGGCCGGCATCTCCGGCGTCGTCTCGGGATGCAGCACGCGCAGCACCCCGCCCTGCATGGCCGCTTCGAAGCCCAGCCATCGTTTACCCTGCAACCGGGGGGCCAGCCAGCGCGCCAGCAGGTCCCGCACCCGGCGCACGGGCACCGCGAATCCGATGTTCTGGGCCTCCCGGTAAATCGCCACGTTCACCCCGATCATCTCGCCGTCGGCGTTGAGCAGCGGTCCGCCAGAACTACCCGGGTTTACCGCGGCATCGGTCTGGAGTATATCGCGGTACAGCACCTCGCCCTGGTACCGTGCCTCGCGGTTCTTGGCCGACAGCACCCCGACGGTTACCGTCTGGGCCAGGCCGAAGGGATTGCCCAGCGCAATGACCGTTTCGCCGAGCATCAGGTCGTCCTCGCGCGCGAATTCGACCGGCGTCAGGGGCCTGGCCGGCTCGATTTTCAGCAAGGCGAGGTCGTTGACCTCATCGCCGGCCAGGAAAACGGCGTCATAGGTGCTTTCATCGGCCAGCGTCACCCGGATTCTGGAAGCCCGCTCCACGACGTGGAAGTTGGTCAGGATGTACCCGGTCGGGTCAATAATGGCGCCGGAGCCCAGGGAGTGACGGACCTGGGTCGTCATGGGCGCCCCGAAAAACTCCTGATAAAACTGGTCAAAAAGGTCGCCGCGGAAACGCCGGAAGGGATCGGTGTGCCGCACGGTCACGAGCTGCTCCGTGCCGATATTCACGACGCCGGGGAGAACCCTCTCCACGGCCTCCACCACGGCCGTCCGCCGGTTGGAAAGCGCCCCGGCTCCCCCCGGCATGACAAGGGCCAGCACAAGCGCCAGCAAGCTTTTTCTCATAGCCATTCGGATATCAGACGTCGGCGGAGGCCCCGCATTCAAGGCGACCCCTCGTGTTCAGCAATTTCATGTGGATAGCAGCCCCCACCGCCCGAGTCAAGCCGGGGCGGCGCTACCGTCGGCGCCGCTTTCTTTGCCCGAAGTGCCGGACGCGTCCGGCCGGCCGGGCGCCGGCCGGCGGCGGAGCTGACGCACGGGGTTGGGCCGGGTGACGGGGGGCGGGCGAATGGGCCGCGGGGGCCGGCCGGGCCGTGTAGTCGAAAGTCTCCAGTTGGCGCCGCTCAATCCGCGAGCCGAGCACGCGCTCTATCCCACGGACCAGATCTTCGTCTTCCTGGGTGATAAGGGTGAAGGCGTCGCCGGTCTTGGCCGCGCGGCCGGTGCGGCCGATCCGATGCGTGTAGTCATCCACGGAACCCGGCATGTCGAAGTTGATGACATGCGAGATGGTGGAGACGTCAAGGCCCCGCGCGGCGAGATCCGTGGCCACGAGAATCTGATAGCGCCCGGCGCGAAAACCCTCCATCGCGTTCTGCCGCTGGTGCTGCGAGAGGTTCCCCTGCAAACTGGTTGTGCGGTGGCCCGCCTTGGTCAATTGCGCGGCGAGGCGTTTCGCGCGATGCTTGGTGCGCGTGAAGACAAGGACGGATTCCCGGTCCGTGCGATCGAGGATCGCGAGCAGCAGCGGCGCTTTGAGGTGGGGCGGCACCGGGTAAAGCGCGTGTGAGACGGATTCCGCCGGTTTCGAGTGGGCGATCTGCAGTGTGATGGGGTCGCGCAGGATCTCATGCGCCAGCTTCCGGATGGCGTCGGGCATCGTCGCGGAGAAGAGAAGGGTCTGGCGTGCCGCCGGAAGCTTCTGGAGAATCTTGCGGATATCGGGCAGGAAGCCCATGTCGAACATGCGATCGGCCTCATCCAGCACGAGGCATTCCACGTGCTGGAGGTGGATCGTCCCCTGCCGGATATGGTCGAGCAGGCGGCCGGGACAGGTGACGGCGATTTCGGCGCCGTGCCGCAGGCCCTCCACCTGGGGTCGCATGCCGACCCCGCCGTAGATAGTGACGCATCGGAGATTCGTGTGCGCGCCCAGATCGTTCAGGGCGTTAAACGTCTGCTCGGCCAGTTCGCGGGTGGGGCCGACGATCAATACGCGCAACTGCCTGCGCGGCCCGCTCATCAACCGGTGAAGCAGCGGGATCGTAAAGGCGGCGGTCTTGCCGGTGCCGGTCTGGGCCAACCCGATGACATCGCGTCCTTCCAGGACAGCCGGAATGGCCTTCCGCTGGATGGGCGTGGGCACCTCGAAACCAAGGGTCCGAACGTTTTCCCTGATGTGCGGGTTCAATTTCAGCAGGTCGAAGCTCACGGGTCTTCCTATTGTCGGCGGGCTTTGAAGCCCGGGGCGGGTTTATACTTTTTTCCAGGACTCATTTTCAGACACCGGTCCTTTTCGTCGGCCATAACGTCATGGATTCGCAGGGCGGGATGACATCCGGGCTTCGAACAGCCTTCTGTTCCTCTCTCTGAAGGTTCATCACGGCCCGAAGGCCTGCGCCCCCGTATACTGGCGAGAGAACGCCTGCAAGGAACCATACCCTTGGGCCAACGGCACGGCAAGATCATCCCGCAGGGGATGCACGATACCAAGTTGCCATGCGTCCGGCGTTTCCTTATGCTCGGGCCCGCAACATGAAGGCAGGGAAAAAGTATCCACGGCCTTGGCGCACAAGCCGAGATCTGTCTTGGGGCCTCCCGTGGCTGCTGGTCCTTCTTCTCCTGCCAGGTTGCGAGGTGCGCCGGCCGCCCAAGGTGGTGAAAATGGCCCGGCCGACGCTATCCATTCACGAGGCGGTCCGACTGGATAACCGGGATGAATTGGCCCTCAACCGCGCCGTCGGCACGGATATCAATCTCCGCGACAGCCACAAGGATACGCCCCTCCACATCGCCGCGGACCTGGGCAAGGACGTGGCGGCCGACCTGCTGATCGCCTGGGGGGCCGACGTCAATGCCCAGGACGCCGAGGGCCGGACCCCCATGCACCTGGCGGCCGCGCAGGGACACATCGCCATCGAGCGTCTGCTGATCGCCGCGAGCGCCAATGTCAACGTGACTGACGCGGAGGGCCTGACACCCGTTCTGATCGCCCACCGGCAGAATCAGCAGGAGGTTTTTGATCTCCTGATCGCGGCCGGCGCGGAATATGATTTCGCCCCGGAAGTGGAGGAATGGGTACCCGCGCCGGCTCCAGTCGAGACCGCCCGAACCGCCGAAGCCGCCCCCCGCCGGATCGAAGGGGCCTTCCGCACGTGGACCAGCGCCTCCTCGGCACAGATCGAGGCGGAATTCGTGGATATCCTGACGGATACGGTCATTCTGCGCAGCCCGCAGGACGGAATCTTCCGCATTCCCATCAACCGCCTGAAGCGGGAAGATCAGATTCTCGCGCGGGGACTGGCCGGGGCCGCCAAGCCCCGGCTCGTCCGCCGGGAACCCGTCGCGCCGGGCAAGCCCGGGGGGATGGCGGCGGACCTGTTGGGCCCGCGCATCGGAAAGCAGAGCGGATGGACCCTCCTCGAGGGCTGCCGCCTGAAATCCGACGCCTCCAACGACGGCGACTCCTTTCACATCACGCACCAGGGCAAGGAGTATATTTTCCGCCTGTATTACGTGGACGCCCCGGAGACGAGCATGAACTTTCCCCAGCGGGTGGAGGACCAGGCCCGGTACTTCGGCCTGAAGACCCAGGCCGCGCTGGAGATCGGCCATGAGGCGGCCCGCTTTGCCACCCGGCAGTTGGCCGGTCAAAACATCATCGTGGCCACCAAGTGGGAGGATGCCCGGGGCCAGAGCTCGTTGTCCCGCCAATATGCCTTCCTGACCACCGATCGGGGCGACCTGGACGAACTGCTGGTCGCCGAAGGCCTGGCGCGGATATACGGAATGCCGATCGACAACTCCCTGGGCAACCAGAAACGCCAGAACCTTAAACGGCTGGAAAGCAAGGCCCGGCAGACCCGCCGCGGCGCCTGGACCAAATCCAAAACCATCGTCGAAGAGGCGGGAACGCTTTAATCCCAGGCGGGCCCAGCGCGAGCGAAGCCCCGTTTCCCGCAGCGAATCACCACGCCGTCGGGAACTTCCACCGCCGCCTTGGGATCGGAGACGCGGGCATCCCCCACCCTCACCGCGCCCTGCTGGACCAACCGGCGTGCCTCGCTGTTACTGGAGGCCAGGCCGGCCTTGACCAATAAGGCGACGATGTTCATGCGTCTGTCCGGACGATCTTCCGGCGTCAGGCGAACCGTCGGGACGTCCGCGGGCACCTGGTCCTGCGAAAAAACCCTGGCGAATTCTTCCGACGCCGCCTTCGCGGCTTCGGCGCCGTGAAAACGGGCGACGACGGCCTGGGCCAGTTCGTCCTTGACCTGGCGCGGATGGCGGCGCCCCTCTTGCACGTCGCGGCGCAACGCCGCGATTTCGGCTTCCGGCCGGCACAGCACCAGCGAGAAATACCGCCACATCAGCTCGTCGCTGATGGACATGACCTTGCCGAAGATCTCCTTCGGCGATTCGTTGACGCCGATGTAGTTGCCCAGGCTCTTGCTCATCTTGTTGACGCCGTCCAGGCCCTCCAGGAGGGGAAGCGTCATGGCGATCTGCGGCTCCTGGCCGAAGACCTTCTGTAATTCGCGACCAAGCAAGAGATTGAACAACTGGTCCGTGCCGCCCAACTCCACGTCGGCCTGGACGACCACGGAGTCATAGGCCTGGATCAGGGGATACAGGAACTCGACCAGGGAAATGGGCTGCTGCGCGGCATAGCGCTTCCCAAAATCGTCGCGGGCGAGCATCTGGGCCACGGTGACGTGCGCGGAGAGGCGGATGACATCCTCGAAGACCATCGGGGAGAGCCACTCGGAATTGAAGCGCACTTCCGTCCGCGCCGGATCCAGGATCTTGAATACCTGGTCCTGGTAGGTTTTCGCGTTGGCCTGTATCTGTTCGCGCGACAGGGCCTTCCGGGTCTGGGACTTGCCCGAGGGGTCCCCGATCATGCCGGTGAAATCGCCGATGATGAAAACGACCGTGTGCCCCTGGTCCTGGAACTCTCGCAGCTTGTTCAACCCCACGACATGGCCGAGGTGGATATCCGGAGCGGACGGATCGGCGCCATATTTCACGCGGAGCGGCCGGTTTTCCTTCCGGGCGCGTTCCAGCCGGGCGCGCAGCTCATCCGCGGAATGCAGGTCCACCGACCGGGCGGCCAGGGCATCGAAATCGGAATTGGAAAAGTCGTTCATTCGACCACGACCACGGGTGTCATCTGTTTCGACGGATGTACCTCAAAAGCACGCGAAAACGAAGGAAAAAAGTGCGAGTCCATCCGGGTTCGGCAATTGTCCAACGGAAGAGGGTCCCCGGCGCCCCCGCGGCATGCCGGTTCAGCGTCTATCCGGGGGAGTCCTCGGCACTCGGGCTTTTCTGACGCGGCACCGGCTGCGGCGGAGCGTTACTTCACCAGTCGGATCTGATCCGGGCCGAAATCCAGTGGGCTTTCGAGATCCTTGATGGTGCGACTTTTGACCGTGTGGGTGTAAATCATCGTGGTCCGGAGGTCGCTGTGCCCGAGAAGTTGCTGAATGGTCCGGATGTCGTAATTCGCGCGCAGCAGGTGGCTGGCAACTTAAGCGGCGAGGGTAGCCGCGAAAGGAATTTCGCCAAAGGCGAAAGCCCCGCAGGGGTGAGGCGTGTGGGCAACACGCCGAATCAACCTGTGCCGGAAGGTATGGGCCGTGACGCGCTTGGTCAGCTTCGCGCCCTGCACCGCGCGCCATAGCGCCGTGCGATACTGCGTTTCGTACAGGTGCCAGCGGCGGCGTTGGCCCGTTGCGGGCACATAGGTGAGTGTCTTGGCCGGGAAGAACCATTGCCAGACGAAATCCTTTGCCGCGCCCTTGTACTTGCGGTTGGCCGCGCCGGGCATGAAAGCCCCGCCGAAGCCTTCCCGCAGATCCCGCGCGTGCAAAACCCGCAGGCGCCTCAACTGATCCTCCAGGCGCGTCTTGAGGATCCGCGGGAGGGGAACGGTGCGATCTTTCCGCCCCTTCCCGTCGTGCACGGTAAGAACCATCTCATCAAAATCGAAGCAATGGACCCGCAGATTCAACGCCTCGAAAAGACGGAGCCCGCAGCCGTAGAGCAACCGGGTAACGAGATCGTAGGGGTGGGCCAGGCGACTGACCACGAGGTCGAGTTCCGCCCGGGACAGGACGACGGGGATATAGCGAGTGTGGCGGGCACGCACCACCTTGTCCCCCAATTGGAATTCCTTCCCAAGCACGTGCCGAAACAGAAAAAGGATGGCGTTCAGGGCCTGGTTCTGGGTGCTGGCCACGACCTTCTTATGCACGGCCAGATGGGTAAGAAAACGTTGCACATCCTCGCTGGCCAGGGTGGAAGGCGGCTTGTTTTGAACAAAGGCCTGGAAGTCGCGAATCCACGACCGATAGGTTTTGAGGGTTTTGGGCGAATACTGCCGGACCGCGATGGCATCCTTCAACTGCCGGCAGGCGTTTTCCCAAGGTTCATGGCCCGGGGGAGACAAGGGGCCTTTGCGGGCCGCCTGCTGCTCCATCAGCCGGTAGTAGAGGGCGACGGACTGCGAGGCTTGCTTCTGCTGCGCGGGGGATTGGCCTTTTTCGGCCAATTTAAGGAGGAAAGGCTGGAGGCTGTCGCGATCCCGCGGCGGTTGCTCGTATTTCGCGCAGAAATCCAGGTAAAAGCGGAGCCACATGAGGTACGCGCCCGATTCCGACCC
>JAHJJH010000120.1 GCA_018823105.1 Verrucomicrobiota bacterium
CGATGACGATCACGACCCTCCGTGAGGAATGAGCCATGCCTCAACCGACGCACAACATGCTGACAAGGCAGTTGAAACGGTATCTGGGCTCCGCCGATGCCATGCCTTCGGAATGGCGGCCTCTGATTCAGGCCGTGAACGACGCCTATCATGAATTCGACAAGGATCGCGGCCTGCTGGAGCGATCCCTGGAGTTGAGTTCCGAGGAATTGATATACGTCAATGCTTCACTGCGCGAGAGCGAGGAACACATCAGGAAAACACTGGATGCCATTCTCTCGCCTGAAGGTGATATCGGGACGCTGGAGCTTGCGGACATCATTGATACCCAGGCGATCCAGTTGATCATGAATGATTTCTTCCAACTTACCCATATCGGCGTTGCCATTCTCGATATTCACGGGAAAATTCTGGTTGCCACCGGCTGGCAGGATATTTGCACGAAATTCCACCGCGTCCACCCCAAAACCTGCAAATACTGTATCGAAAGTGACACCATGCTTTCGGAAGGTGTTGCGCCGGGGACATTCAAAATTTACCGGTGTAAAAATAACATGTGGGACATCGTTACGCCCATAATGGTCGGCGGTAAACATCTTGGAAATCTTTTCCTTGGGCAATTCCTGTTTGAAGGCGATCCGCCGGACTACGAATTGTTCCGTGCCCAGGCTCGGCAATACGGATTCAACGAGCAGGAATATCTTGCAGCACTTGAACGCGTGCCTCGCTGGAGCCGGGAGACGGTAAATGCGGTAATGAACTTTTACACGAAGTTCGCCCACATGTTTTCAATGCTGAGTTACGGCAGGGTCAAGCTGGCCCGAGCGTTGACGGAACGGAATGAATTGCTCCTATCGCTGCGTGCGACCGAGGAACGTTTCAGGCAAGTAGCAGACAGCATCGGAGAATGGATATGGGAGGTGGATGTCAACGGCTTGTACACCTACTCAAGCTCCGCCGTGGAAAGGATTCTCGGCTTCACGCCGGAAGAGCTTGTCGGGAAGAAGCATTTCTATGATCTCTTTGCCCCGGATGTAAGGGAAGAACTGAAGAAAGCGGCCTCCGAAGGCTTCGCCCGCAAGGAGTCCTTCCAGGCCTTCGTGAATCCAAACATTCACAAGGACGGCCGCGTGATCATTCTGGAAACGAGCGGGATGCCGGTCCTCGATCCAGAGGGCCGCCTGCTCGGATATCGTGGCGCGGACATGGACATCACCGAGCGCAAGCGAGCCGAGGGCGAAATACGGAACCTGTTGGAGCAGAGCGACAAGGACCGGGATGCCCTGCTGGGCATTCTGGAGGACGTGAAGAGGGGGCAGGAAGCGCTGCGGCGGTCGGAGGAAGCGCTGCGCCAGGCCAACCAAATGCTGCGGCTGCATTTCGAGCAGACGCCGATGGCCGTCATCGAGTGGGATCTGGATTTTCGGGTGACCCAATGGAATCCCGCGGCCCGGACCATTTTCGGCTTCAGCCGCGAGGAGGCTGTCGGGCAGCATGCCTCTTTTATTCTCCCGGAGGCGGTTCGCCCCCAGGTGGATCAGGTGTGGCAGGCTTTGTTGAAAAGAAGCGGCGGGGCAAGAAGTACTAACCAGAATATGCGCAAGGACGGCAGGGCGATCCTCTGCGAATGGTACAACACACCGCTCGTGGACGAGCGAGGAAAAGTCGCGGGGGTCGCTTCCCTCGTTCAGGACATCACCGAGCGCGAGCGGGCGGAACAGGCGCTGCGCAAGAGCGAGGCGAGTATGGCGGACGCCCAGGCTCGCGCGCATGTCGGGAGTTGGGAACTCGATCTGACGACGCAAGAGGCGACGTGGTCCCATGAGATGTATCGTTTGTTCGGCCGCGACCCGTCGCGGGGGGTGCCGACGTTCGAGGAATTCCTCGACCTGGTCCATACGGAGGATCGCCCCGCGCTGATAGAAGCCCGCCGGCGCGCCCTGGAAACGGGCGAGTTGGTCCATACGGATTTCCGCACGAATCCCGAACAAGCCCCGGCGCGCTATATTCAAGGCCGGCTGCAAGGGGTGCGAGACCCGTCGGGTCGGATCACGGGATTGGTCGGCACGGAGGCCGACCTCACCGAGCGCAAGCAGGCGGAGGAGACGATGCGCCGGCAACTGGAGGAATTGCGCCGCTGGCAGGCGGTGATACTGGGCCGCGAGGACCGCGTGCTGGAGTTGAAGAAGGAAGTGAACGAGCTGGCCCGGAAACTCGGCGAGAAGCCAAGGTACGAGGGAGGGATCAAGGCGGAGTGAGGAGCGGACGACGTGTTCAGGTGTCAGGTGTCAAGGAAGAGGGCTTCTGTTGCAAGCGGCCCCTCTCTCCTGATCTCCAACACCTAACACCTGAAACTCGACCCCTGTGAAGGGTGAAACATGACACTGCGGACCAAAACCCTGCTGACCTCGGCGGCGCTGCTGGTCGTCACGCTGGCCGTCTTCGCCGCCTTGTCCGCGCGCCTGCTGCTGCGCGGTTTTATCGACGTGGAAAGCGATAAGGTCCGGCAGAACGCGCAGCGCCTGCGCGAGGCGTTGGAGGGCATGCTGGACCAGTTGGACATCACGACCCGGGACTGGGCCTGGTGGGACGACACGTATGACTTCGTGGTCACCACCAACGCGGACTACGTCCGCGGGACCCTGAATTCCGAATCCTTGGCCAACATCGGAATCAACCTGATAGCCTTCCTGGACCCCTCCGGGCGCCTCGTGTACGGCTCGGCCCTGGACCGTGAGAACATGACACAGTCAGCGCTTCCCGAAGATCTCGTTACGCACCTGAAGCCCGGACGCACTCTCCTCCGTTTCACGGACCCGCAGGGTTCGGTCAAGGGGATTCTTCTTCTGCCCTCGGAGCCTGCGCTGGTGGCCGTGCGCCAGATCCTCACCAGCCAGCAGGAGGGCCCGCCCCGCGGCACGCTCCTCATGGCGCTCTTTCTGGACCAGGACGTCGTGGAACAATTGCAGCAGCGGATAGGCCTGCCGGTCTGCATTTGCCGCCTCGACGAAGACAACCTATGCACGGCCTGCGCACGGGCGGCGGGGCTGACGAAGGAGCCGGGGGGTATCGTTGTACAGGCCGAAAGCAAAGACCGCATCTCCGGCTACATACCCCTGAACGACCTTTACGGGAAACCCGCGCTGGTGGCACGCGTAGATCAACATCGAACGATCTATGCCCATGCGCGGCGGACCTTGTGGAGCTTTCTTGCCGTCTTGTCGGGGATCGGGCTGGCCTGCTTTGCGACCGCCATCGTCCTGTCTGAAAAACTCGTGATCTCCCGGCTCGACCGCCTCGATAGGGACGTCGTCCGCATCCGGCATGGTGATATGGCGTCCCAGCGGGTCGCGGTGAGCGGCAGCGACGAGGTGGCCGGCGTGGCCCGGTCCATCAATGCGATGATCGAGGCGCTCGACAAGGCCCACGCCGACCAGCTCCGGATCGAAAGCCAGTATCACGGCATGGTGGAAACCATGCCCGACGTGGTGTACAGCCTGAACCGGGACGGCCTCATCACCTCGCTCAACCCGGCATTCGAAAAACTGACCGGGTGGTCAAGCGACGAATGGCTCGGCCGGCCGTTCCCGGGCCTGGTCCATCCCAACGACCTGCCGCGGGCGATCGAGACGTTCCAGGAGGTCCTGCGCGGAAAGCGGCCTGCCGTTTACGAACTGAGCATTCGCACAAAGGCCGGCGACTGGCGGGTGGGCGAGTTTTCCAGCAGTCCGTGGATCGAGGGCGGGGAGGTCGTCGGCGAGTTCGGGATCGCTCGCGACATCACGGAGCGCCAGCAGGCCGAGGCCGAAATCCGGGAACTCCTCGCCCGGAGCGATAAGGAGCGCCTGGCCCTGTTAAGCGTCCTGGAGGATGTCAAACGGGCGGAAGAAGGCCTGCGGAAGTCGAAGGAGGCCTACCGGGAACTCGTGGAGAATATCAATGAAGTCATTTACACCACGGATTCGAACGGCGCGCTCACCTACGTCAGCCCGGTGGTGAAAGAGGTTCTTGGCTACGATCCGCCGGAACTGCTCGGGCGGCCCCTGGCCGGACTGGCGCATCCTGACGACGCCGACTTTCTGATCCAGAACTTTCGCGAATCCCTGCGGCGATTCTCCCACTCCGGCGAGTATCGTGTCGTCACCAAGACGGGATCGGTGCGGTGGGTGCGGGTCTCCGGGCGGCCGGTCCGCGAGGGCGATCGCGTCACGGGCTGCCGCGGGTCGCTGGTGGACATCACGGACAGCCGGCAACTGGCGGAATACCGCATTGCCAAGGAGGCCGCCGAGGCGGCCAACCGGATTAAGTCGGAGTTCCTGGCCCGGATGAGTCA
>JAHJJH010000121.1 GCA_018823105.1 Verrucomicrobiota bacterium
GGACGTTGCAGGAGTTCAGGCAGGAGGGAGGGGTGGTCGAACTCTACCGTGACCTGCGTCCGGCACAGGTTCTCATCGTGGCCGCGTTCGGTCACCCGGCCCTGGCCGATCCACCAGTCCTGCAGGCGCGGCCCGCCGATGCGGAACACGGTGACCTCGTCGGATGCCCAGTCGCCGGCGATCGCCGTGCCGCGGCCCGATTCAAAATGGGTGCAAACGTTATGGCCCGAAGTCAGGCGCAGCGGCACGGTGCAGTGCGCCAGGGTCAGGCGGTTCGCCCGCAGGTCCAGTCGGGATGGATTGGCCATCCAGGCCGGTTCATCCCAAAGCGCGTGAATCCACATCAGGCCCAGGGCGCTGGGGATATCACCCTCGCAACCCGCGGGGATGCCCTCGTCATTGAGCCGGGCGAGCGCCACGCACGCGGTGGCGTCGCGTGCCGCGATCAAGTCAAAGCAGCGGATGGTCAAGGCCGCGAGTTGATGCCGGGCGATGAGCGTTTTCAGCGCGGCGTACATCCGGCCGGGCGCCGTCTCCGACCCGCCCGGCTCGCCATCGAAAACCCGGAGGCCCTCCTCCGTGGGGATGAAAACCAGTTCCGGCCCCCAGGTGGTCTTGACCAGATCCGCGTCGGGTGGGCTGGTCAGCAGCCAGTCGGACGGCGGGCCGATCAAACCCAGGCGCGCCTCGTGCAGGAGGCGATTGGCGCGCAGGACTTCCAGGGCATCGGCCAGTTCCCGGATGCCGGGATCGTCGTCGCCGGCCTGCGGATCGAAGTAGAAGATCCGGCCCGGGATGCCCGCATTGTGGAGCGACGCGAGAAATTCCATCGCCGCCGCCAACGAACTGTGATGGGGGATGGCCAGCACCCAGACGGGTCGTCGACCGGCCGGATCCAGGGCGTCGCGCCACTTCTTCATCAACAGCTCGGTGCCCCCGCTAAGCGGCAGCACCACGAGCACTACGTCGCCGGCCGGCGCCGCCGCGCCTGGCCGCGCGGCCAGAAGATTCAACATGTTCAACCGGCGGGCACAGGATTCCGCCAGGGATTGCATGGCCGTCGCTTCGTGCAGGGGGGAATGCACCATGAAGTAGGTTGGGTGCTCATTTTGCATTCGGTAGAACATACCGCAACCGCCTGGCGATGCACAATAAGGTACTCCGGCCCCTAATCTACAGTTAGGTCGGGGTATTCGAGGTGGACCGCGCGTTCCGTCGCGCGGTCTGGCCGTGCGCGGAGCGCCCGGCCCACCTGCCGGGCCGCAGGCAATTCCCTTGCCGAGGGGGCTTGTATTGCCCTATCCTGAAACAAAAAGGGGGCTTGTCTATTATGGGAACCTGGTCTGATTTTGTCGGTTGGTGGAAGCGGGTATGGCGCCGCGATCTCTCCGGCGACTACCTGCCCGTGACGCCGGACAGCACCACGGGGGAATCCGAACCCGGTCCGGCGCCGGAAAAATCGGCCCGGCTCATCCACTGGCCCGGCTCGCGCCGTGACCGCCAACTGGCCGCGCTGCAGCAGGGCTACGTGGAGATGCTGGGTCTCATGCGCGGCATCCGTGAACACCTGGAAAAGCAGCAGGGCGTCCAGGAAAAGATGGTCCAGGTCCTGGACCGCCTGCCGGATTCCATGGACGGCCTGAAAAACGTAGGCCGCGCTGCCGAACAACAGGTCGAGGTCATGTCGCTGCTGCGCCAGCAGATCGAGGCGGGCGTCTCGCATGATCAGCAACTGGTCGAGAGCATGAACCGCTTCAACCAGACGCTTTCGGTGATGGACCAGACCAGCCGCACGTCCGGCCGCGCGGTGGAACAGCTCATCGGGAAGGCCTCCGATTCGGAAAAGATGCTGCGTGACACCATGGAGCACTCCGAACGTCGCTTCATGATCGTCACCGGCGTCTTTGCCCTGATCGCCGTCCTGATGGTCGGCACGGTGTTGGCGCTGGTCTGGTTCGGACGCGCGATGCCCGCCGCGGAGGACACCGTCGCGGCATCCCCAACGACGACGGAGGTTTCAACGCCCGCCGCGCCGACCTCGCCGGAGCTGGCCGAAGGATTACCGCCGGGCGCGATCCCCATGCCCCCGGAAGTCACGGAAGAAACCCCGCCCGTCGCCGGGGATGCCCCGCCGCCGGAGGTCGTGGAACCCGCGGAAGACCAAGGTATCGAGCCGCCCCCGGCCGAGGAGATCAAGAAACCGACCCGGCGGAGTCGGCGGAAGACCCGCCAGGCGGCGCGTGAGCCCGAGCCGGTGGAAGCAGACCGGCCATGAAATACGAGCAGGTCAGCCTGGGAAGAACGTTTGTCCTCCGGTTGGAGGATGGGGATGTTGTTCACGAGGTGATTGAAAAGTTTGCTGCCGACCAGAATATTCGGGCCGCGTCGGTACTCGTGCTCGGCGGCGCCGACGCGGGCAGCCGACTGGTCGTGGGTCCGGAGCAGGGCCGCGCCCATCCGCTGGTCTCCCGGATCCACGGGCTGGACGATGCCCATGAGGTCGCCGGCACGGGCACGCTGTTCCCCGACGAGCAGGGGCAGCCGATCCTGCATCTGCACGTGGCCGCGGGACGGGGAGATCGCGCCGTGGTGGGTTGCGCCCGGGTGGGCGTGAAAACCTGGCACGTGCTGGAAGTCATCCTGGTCGAATTGACCGGCAGCCAGTCGGTTCGCCGACTCGATCCCGCGCTGGGATTCAAGCTGCTCGACCCGGCGGGCCCGTAGCGCAGAACGCGAGGCACCGATGAATGAATCGCATGCGGAACTGGACGTGTCCGTGGTCATCCCCGTCTTTGACGAGCAGGACAGCGTGGAGCCGCTCCTGCGGGCGCTGCACGAGTCGCTTTCGACACTGGGCCGGTCGTACGAAATCCTGTTGGTGGACGACGGCAGCGTGGACGGAACCTGGGATCGGCTGGTGGAGGGGGCGAAGCGGTTTCCCCACATCCGGTTGATCCGTCTGCGGCGCAACTTCGGCCAGACGGCGGCCATGAGCGCGGGATTCGACCATGCGCGGGGCCGGGTGATCGTGACCCTGGACGCGGATCTGCAGAACGACCCGGCGGACATCGGCCGGCTCCTGGAGCGCGTGGACGCGGGGGCGGACGTCGTCAGCGGCTGGCGCAAGGATCGGCAGGACAAGCTGATGACGAGGCGGCTTCCGTCCGTCATGGCCAACGCCCTGATCAGCCGGATCACGGGCGTCCGGCTGCACGATTACGGCTGTACCCTGAAGGCCTACCGGCGCGAGGTGCTCCAGGGCGTCCATCTATACGGCGAGATGCATCGGTTCATCCCGGCCCTGGCCAGTTGGGTGGGGGGGCGGCTGGAAGAAGTCGAGGTCCGGCATCATCCGCGCCGGTATGGACAATCCAAGTATGGCCTCGCCCGGACCTCGCGCGTCATCCTGGACCTGATTACCGTCAAGTTCATCCTTCATTACAGCCGCGGCCCGATCCAGATCTTCGGCCGGATCGGCGGGGTGCTGGGCCTGGCCGGCGTGTTCATGCTGATGTTCATGGCCGCCGCGAACCTGTCTTACCGCCTCTTCGGGACCGCGCTGGGCGCCGACCTGATCAAGCGTCCGTTCTGGATCATGACCTCCTTCATGCTGGTCTTCTTCGGCCTGCAGTTCATCAGCATGGGACTGCTGGCGGAGATGCAGATCCGCACGTACCACGAATCGCAGAACAAACCGATCTACGTGGTCCGGGAAACAATTGAAGGCCCGGAGCGCGGCGCGGACGCATGATCCCTCTCGCTTTGAATTCCGTCGCGGCGGCCACGGGCGCCGTGGCCCCCCGGATGGAGGCCGCCGGAGAGCGGGCCTGGATGATCGGCGTTATCTTCGTGCTGATCGTGGTTGTGGGCGTTTTGGTCAATCTCGGGCTGGCGGTCGTGCTGTGGAAACGTCCGCAGCGCTGGCCGGCGCGAGAGCGGCTTTTCCTGCGCCGGGCGTGGCCGGTGCGGCAGGCCGCCGGGGTGCTGCTCTGGCTCCTGGCGTGGTATGCCGCGGCGATTTTCCTGAAACCCGTCTGGGATGCGCTCTCCGGCCCCGAAACTCTCTGGGTCCTCCTGCACAGCTTCCTTTTCAACGCGGTCGGGCTCTGGCTCGTCGGCCGGTCGTTGGCGCGGCACGGCCTCACCTGGCGCGCGGCCTTCGACTGGGCGCGCCGGGCATGGCCGGCGCGGTTTGGCACGGGCGTGCTGTACTACCTGGCCGCCATGCCGTTCATCTGGTTCTATTCCCTGGTGTACCAGGCAGGGCTGCGCGCCGGCGGCTATCATACGGAGTGGCAGGATATGGCGGTCGCCTTCGCCGGCGAGTCTTCCGTCTTTATCCGGATTCTGCTCTTCATCCTTGCCGTGGGGCTGGCCCCACTCTTTGAGGAGGTGATTTTCCGCGGCATTCTCCTGCCCCTGATCGCCCGGCGCTGGGGGACGGCCACGGCCGTGGTCGCGGTCTCCGCCCTCTTCGCCGTGGTCCATTTTCACCTGCCGTCCGTCGTGCCGCTGTTTGTCATCGCCGTCGCCTTCTCGCTGGGCTATCTTTACTCGGGTTCCCTGCTGGTCCCCGTGGCCATGCATGCGCTGTTCAACGGGGTCAACCTGGTCTTGCTGGCCCTGCTGCGCTGACCGCCTGAATCCTTGGCGATAGAAAGAAATCGGAGGTCTTGGGTGCGAAGAATTTTGTAGGGCCGCCGCTTGCGGCGCGCCGATTTCTCGGCCCTGCGCAAGCGCAGGCCCTACACTGTTCGCTAAAGATGCAAGCTGACCGAGAACCGGGAGGATTTCAACATGGCCTTGCGAACGATAGAGTGGATGCCGGCGGGGGCCGCCAGCCTGGTCCCCGGCCGGGTCCGGATGATTGACCAGACCCGGCTGCCCGGCGAACTGGTGTACCTCGAAACCGCAGACGTCCGGGAACTCTGGGCGGCCATCCGCGAACTGAAGGTCCGGGGCGCCCCGGCCATCGGCATTGCCGTGGCCATGGGCGTGGTGCTGGCCGTGCAGGCCGAGGACACGGCCGATACCGCCGCGTTGCAGAAGGCCGTAGACCGGGCGGCCGAGTACCTGGCCGGCGCCCGCCCCACGGCGGTCAACCTCTTCAACGCCCTCGACCGCATGAAACGGACCGCCGTTCGCCTCGGCAACCGACCGCCCGCGCCGTTCAAGGAAGCCCTGGCCCGCGAAGCCCAGCGTATCCGCGACGAGGACGCGGAGATGTGCCGGGCGATCGGGCGGCATGGCCTTACGCTGTTGCGGGACGACTGCACCGTGCTCACGCACTGCAATGCGGGCGGGTTGGCCACGTCCGAGTACGGAACCGCCCTGGCGCCCGTGTACCTGGCCCGGGAACAGGGCTGGACCATCCGGGTCTTCGCGGACGAGACGCGCCCGTTGCTGCAGGGCGCACGTTTGACGGCCTGGGAACTCATGCAGGCGGGCATAGACGTCACCCTCATCTGCGACAATATGGCCGCCTCGGTGATGGCCACCGGCAAGATCAGCGCCGTGCTCGTGGGCGCCGACCGGATCGCGGCCAACGGCGATACGGCCAACAAGATCGGGACCTATTCGCTGGCCGTCCTCGCCGCGGCGCACGAAATTCCCTTCTACGTGCTGGCCCCGACGACCACCTTCGATCTTGCCATACCGAACGGAGGCCATATCCCGATTGAGCATCGCCCCGCGGAGGAGGTCACCGAGGGCCTGGGCCGTCGCACCGCCCCACATGGCGTCAAGGTGCATTCGCCGGCGTTCGATGTCACCCCGGCCGGTCTGATCACGGCCATCGTCTGCGAACGGGGCATTGCCCGGCCGCCGTATGAGACCAGCCTGGCGCAACTCCTGCGAGGGAAGAAGCCGACCCCATGACGACGTTCCACCAGGTCGGAGAGCGGGGGATCATCCAACGCCTGGCGCGCCTCGTCCCCGGCCGGCCCGACGTGCGCGTCGGCATCGGCGACGACGTGGCCGTAGTCGAACACACCGGTGACCACGACCTGTTGTTGACCTCCGATGCCGTCATTGAGCAGGTGCATTTTCTGTCCGACGCGCCCGCGGAGCAGGTCGGGCATAAAGCGGCGGGGCGCGTATTGAGCGATTTTGCCGCCATGGGTGGAGAGCCCCTGTGGGCACTCGTGGACCTGGTGGCGCCGGCCGAGACCCGGGTGGAATGGGCCGAATCGGTGTACCGTGGCGCGGCGCGGCTGGCCTCGCGTTTCCACCTGGCCATCGTCGGTGGCGATACGACGGCGGGTCCCGTTCGCGAACTGCACGTGTTCGGCGTTGGCCGAGTCCCCGCCGGGAAGGCCGTCCTGCGTTCCGGCGCGAAACCCGGCGATGTCGTCCATGTCACCGGATCCCTCGGCGGCAGCCTGGCCGGGCGGCACCTGGCCTTCGAACCGCGCGTGGCCGAGGGACGCTGGCTTCGGGAGGGCGGCTGGGCCACCGCCATGCTGGATATCAGTGATGGCCTGGTCGTGGACCTGGAGCGACTACTCGAAAGCAGCGGTGTCGGCGCCGAGGTCCGGGCCGACCGCGTGCCCGTTTCAGCCGAAGCCCGGGCCCAGAAAGACGGACGCACCGCGCTGGATCACGCCTTGAGCGACGGAGAGGATTACGAGTTGCTCTTTACCGTACCGGCGGCCCGGGCCGCGGATTTCGAGGCGGCCTGGAAAAAGGAGTTTGATCTGCCCTGCGCGCCGATCGGCCGTATGACGGACAGGAAAGGAATCCTTGTCCTCCGGGACGCCGCGGGAAAACTCATTCGCCCGTTTTGCGAAGGATACGAACACTTCGCGTAATCCATTGTAGCCCCGAGCGTAAGCAAGGGGTCATGGCTTCCTCCGCTCGCTCACGCTCGCGGCTACGGTGCGGAATCGAGCGGCGCCGGCTCGTGCGCTTTGCGCCCGTACACCTTTTCATAGGCGCGGCAATAGGGACAAATCCCGCCTTCCACCGTTTTGACCAGCCAGAAGGCGAATCCGCGCTGCTTGTCCCGCGCCCGGCGGCATACGATGCACTCCATGCACTGTTGCGCCATCCGGCGCTGGCGATCCGTAATCTCGACGGGGGTTGTCATGGGGATCGAGTATTCTGCTTCTGGATCTGGCCCCCTTCGCGCAGGATGATCTGCGCGCCCTCGTTTTGCACCGCTCCGACCTGGCGGTCGGGCCCGATTTCCACGCTCACGGCGATGCCGTTTTCGATGACTACCTGTCCGTTGGAGTAGATCAGGAGTTCCTTCCGGCCGATGACGCTCACGCCGGGCGGCCGGCCGAGGACTTCCACGATGCGTTCGCGGGTATCGCCCACGAAGACCTGCAGGGACGCGGTCTTGGAGGGCTTCTTCTCCGCGGTCGGCGCGGACTCTTCCTGGCGTTGTTTCCATCGGCGCACGCCATAGATCACCGTGCCGGCGATAACGAGTCCGGCCAGGAGGAGGTACCACTTGTTGACCGAACTCCGGGAAAAATCATCTTCCGGCTCGCGATGCTCCGGCGCGTTTGTATTATTTTTCTGAGGACTGAAGTAATCCATGGCAACCCCCTGTTTTAAACCACGATCACTACTTGAATGTTAGAATCCGGGCCGGTGCCCGTCCAGTACAAAGGCTCGTGGATTCACAGGAGGGCGGGCGGATCCGCGCCCACCGTGTCGTTTTTATTTCTTCCGGCGCCCGCCTTCCGCTATAAACGGCTTCAGGAAAGGGATCCCTGCATGGCCTTGTCTCTCTACTTGATCGGTGCGCCGCGTTCGGGAAAGACCGCCGTGTTCGAGGCGCTGACCAATACGCCGGAAGGCCGCCATTTCAGCGCAAAGGGTGCGCATCACGTCGGCACGGTGAAAGTGCCCGATGCGCGGCTGGCGGCGTTACGCGACCTGTACCAGCCAAAGAAATACACACCGGCCGAAGTCACGTTCGTGGACGTGGCCCTGCCGCCGGTCCCCGAGGGAAGACACGCCTTGAGTTCGCTTACGGCCCTGCTCGGCGAGGCGGACGCCTTCGTGCTGGTCGTGCAGGCCTTCGGGGAGATGGATAGCCGCGGGAAGCCGCTCGACCCGGCGGGGCAGATGGACTCCATGGTGTTGGAACTGGTCTTTGCGGACCTGGAAAAAGTGGAGACCCGGCTGGGCCGTATCGAGCATGAACGCAAGCGCGGCCTGAAGATCAATACCGCCGAAGCCACCGCCCTGGAAAAAAGCAAGGCCGCCCTCGAGGCCGGCCAACCGTTGCGCCTCGTGGAATGGTCGGGCGAGGAGGAGAAGGTCCTGCGCACTTTCCAGTTCCTTTCGATGAAGCCCGCCCTGGTCGTGGCCAACGTCGGGGAAGGGGATCTCAAGGGGGCGATGCTGGACCCGCTGCGCCAGGCGGCCGAACGCCATGGTTATCAAACACTGATATTCTGTGCCGTGCTGGAGGCCGAAATGGCGCAACTCGATCCGTCCGCGCAAGCGGCATTTCTCAAGGATTATGGTCTGGACGAACCCGCCCGGGTGCGGCTGATCCAAGGCGCCTATCGCCTGCTCAACCTGATCAGCTTCTTCACCGTGGGCGAGGACGAGGTTCGGGCCTGGACCATCCGGCGGGGCACGTCCGCCCTGGCCGCCGCGGGCAAGGTACACAGCGATATCGAGCGGGGCTTCATCCGGGCCGAGACCGTGGCCAGTGCGGACCTGCTGCAAACCCGCTTGTGGTCCGCCTGCCGCGACAACGCTACCCTGCGCCTGGAAGGCAAGACCTACGAGGTCCGGGACGGCGACGTCATCCACTTCCGGTTCAACGCCTGAACGGCCTGGTGGCCCGGCCGCTCTGCGGGCGGGCATGAATGCCGTCGCGGCGGAGCGCGACGGCCACCCTTACTTTTTTGCCTTCACCCCTGGCCGATCGAAAACATCGTCTCCAGGTCGTGCCGGGAATACACCTGGAAGGCGATCAGGGTCTGCGAGCAGGTGACGCCTTTCACCTTCAGGAGATGCTTCGTCACGAGTTCCGCCAGCCCCTCGTTGTTTTTAACACGGATGATGGCGACCAGGTCATACTGGCCGGCCACCGAGTACACCTCCGAGATGCCGGACAAAGCGGCCAACTGCTCCGCGACCTCGTTGACCTTATCCCTCTCCACGTTCAACAAAACCAGCGCGGTAACCATGAGGTGGCCTCCTGTTTGTTTTCGTTTGTCTGTGCTATCAGTGTAGTGCCTGGGTCGTGCGTGTCGAGTTAGATTGGCGTCGACAATGTGGTGCCTCGATGGGATGGGTCGTGGCTAGGGACGGCTGTGCCTTGCCGCTCGAACCTTCTCATTCTGGAAGTCACGTTCCTGTAGGGCCGCCGCTTGCGGCGAGCCGTGTGCCGGCGGCCTTCGCACGCGAAGGCCCTACAATAAATCGGTACAGGATGGGATGAAAGGCTTACTATGTATCTGTGATGCGATGCCTGAAAATCAGGACGTTCAAGGCGGGGAGTGAAAAGCCGAAATCGGCCATCACCATCCCCCTGGCGGTGGCCCGTCTGGCCGGGAAATTGATCCCCCGCTCTGTGGCCGAGGACCTGGAACGCAAGGGGATCAACCTCCGTGAAATCCTGTCCGTCATCACGCGCGAGAACGTGCGCGGCACGTTGATCGAGATCGAGAAGGATGGAGAGCGAACTGTAGTCTCGGTGGAATAAGTTCGCGGAGCTGTTTTCTTCGCTATTCACCATCCCCTATTCACTATTCACGCCTTTGCTGTTTCCTCGTTCGGCAACACCATGTTCAGCAGGATCCCCACGAGGCCCGCCAGGCCGATCCCGCCCATGGTGAAGCGCCCGCAGCAGATCTGCAGGTCCCCGATGCCGACCACCAGGATCACCGAGGCAATCACCAGGTTGCGCGGCTTGCTCATGTCCGTTCCGGCCTTGACGAGTGTCCCGGCGCCGATGGCCGCGATCATGCCGAACAGCAGCACCATGATCCCGCCCATCACGGGGGAGGGGATGGTACGGAGAAATCCGCCAAGCTTGCTGACAAACGCCGCCAGCATGGCGGCGACGGCGGCGATCCGCATATAGACGGGATTAAACGCCCGGGTCAGCGCCACGGCGCCGGTCACTTCCGAGTAGGTCGTATTGGGCGGGCCGCCCAGCATGGCCGCCAAGGATGTCGCCAGGCCATCGCCGAGCAGGGTGCGGTGCAGGCCCGGGTCGCGAACGTAGTCCTGGCCGGTGACATTGGAAATGGCCAGGATATCGCCGACATGCTCGATCGCCGGAGCGAGCGCGACGGGGACAATAAAGGCGATCGCCGCCCAGTCCAGGCGCGGCAGCTCAAACTGCCCGCAGCGCAGGGCGTCGTTCCAGGGGGTGGAGAGCCAGGCCGCGTCCCGGATGGCCTGGAAATCCACCCGGCCGAGGATCAGGCAAATCGTGTAGCCGACGGCCACGCCGCACAGGATGGGAATCAGGCGAAACGTGCCTTTACCGAAGATCACCACAACGATAGCCGTGGCCAGCGAGGCCAGGGCGACAGCCATGGCTTGCCCCTCCGCGGCACCGCCGGCGGTGAAGGAGCGCGACATGCTGACCGCCACCGGCGCCAGTTTCAAGCCGATCACCATGATGACCGGGCCCGTGACGATCGGCGGCATGAGCCGGTGAATCGTGTTCGCGCCGCCGAAACGGATCATCAGGCTCAAGGCCAGGTACACCAGGCCGGCCGCCGCCAGCCCTCCCAGCGTAGCCCCCAGGCCGAACTGCTGCACCCCCTGCTGGATAGGCGCGATGAAAGCGAATGAGCTGGCGAGAAAAATGGGAACCTTTCCGCCGGTGAGCGCATGAAACAGCAGGGTCCCGGCACCGGCCGTGAACAGGGCAATGCAAGGCGACAGGCCCGTCAATAGCGGAACCAATACCAGGGCCCCAAAAGCTACAAAAAGCATCTGTACGCCCAGGACGCCAGTCCGAATGCGCGATAGCGTGTCCATGCTCCATCCTCCTTTGAGACTGATGCAGCATACCGCCTGTCTGGCGACCGGGTCAACGAAACGGAACACCGCTTGAGCCTCACCACGAGGACTCCTGGTGGACATAACCGAGGGGGTCTTTTCATTGAAGGGAAATGAAAGTGTTTCAGTAAAAAGCCAGAAGGCTTCTTTCCCGAACAAACCTGACTTATCGATTAAGATCTATATATCCCAGTAGACTTGTAGCTTTGACATGGGCGAATACAGACCCACCGGCCATCTTATACCAATATAGTGTAGGTATATGTCAAGGATTATCATATTAACCAGCTTATTATCTTAATAAATGTTAATATTTAAAGCACAAAGCTATAATGGTCTTACTTATTTGATAAATAGACTCATTATTCTTCTTGCATTAGTTATTAACCAGGCATATTTGTTCCTATATAGGCTAAGTTGGCGTCATGAAGGAGATAATATGCCTGACAAACGAATAGATGGGGCGCAGGCCCTCATAAACTGTCTTGAACGAGAGGGTATTGAATACATGTTTGGGTTGTCTGGCGGAGCGGCAATCCCGCTATTCGATGCCTTGGTCACAACCAATACAAAAATCAAGTTCGTCCTTGTCAGGCATGAGCAAGGTGCCACGCATATGGCCGATGGCTATGCCAGGGCTACGGGCAAGCCGGCGGCGGTGCTGGTGACCAGCGGTCCAGGGGCGACCAATACGCTTACGGGGATCATGACTGCGCACATGGACTCGGTGCCGATGATCGTGATCACCGGACAGTCGGTGTCGTGGATGCTGGGCAAGGACGCCTTCCAGGAGGCGGACATCTTCGGCATTACGATGCCGGTGGTGAAGCACAGCTACCTTGTGAAGAATGCGAACGATATTCCGCGGGTGGCTCGCGAGGCGTATTACATCGCGACCACGGGGCGGCCGGGGCCGGTGCTGATTGACATACCCAAGAATGTGAGCGCGGGGGCCTGCACGGCGGATCTCTTCCAGGAAATGGACCTGCCGGGCTACAAGCCGTATCCGGAGACCCTGGACAAGGAAAAAATCCTCGAAATCGCCGAGGCGCTGAACAAATCGAGGAAACCGGTGCTGCTGGTCGGGCGCGGCGCCATCATCTCGGACGCCTGCGCGGCGGTAAAGGCGCTCGCCGAGAAACTGAATGCGCCGGTGGTGAACACGCTGCTGGGCAAGGGCGGGTTTCCGGAGACGCATCGCCTGGCGTTCGGCATGCTGGGGATGCACGGCACGGCCTACGCGACGAAGGCGGTGGTGGAGTGCGACCTGATCCTGTCCATCGGTTCGCGGTTTGATGACCGGATCATCGGCCAGCCGGACAAGTTCTGCCGCAACGCGACGAAGATCCATATCGACGTGGACCCGGCGGAAATCGGCAAGATGATCAAGCCGGACCTCTATCTCGTGGGCGATGCGCGGGCCATTCTGGACGAGCTGAACAAGCACGTGGCCCGGCTGGACACCGCGGAATGGCTGGCCCACCTGGACGGGTACAGGAAGAAATACCCCCTGCATTACAAGAAGCAGGGCGGGCTGAAGATGCAGCACATCATGGACGAGATGTACAAGTTGACCGGCGGCAAGGCCGTGGCGGTGACCGACGTCGGCCAGCACCAGATGTGGGCGGCGCAATTCTGGAAAACGGACGGGCGCAACGACTGGTTGAGTTCCGGCGGCGCGGGGACGATGGGATACGGCCTGCCGGCGGCCATCGGCGCACAGTTCGGGCGGCCCAAGGACCTCGTCGTGTTGTTCTGCGGCGACGGCGGCTTCCAGATGACGATGTCGGAGCTGGCGACGGCCTGCCTGCACAAGCTGCCGATCAAGATCATCGTGATGAACAACCACTACCTGGGCATGGTGCGGCAGTGGCAAGAGCTCTTCTACGACGATCGCAAGAGCGGCGTGGACCTGGAGGGCAACCCCGACTTCGCCAGGCTGATCGAGAATTATGAGAACGGCAAGGGGCTGACCCTGAAACGGCCGGCCGACGTGCGGAAGATCCTGACGCGGGCGCTGGAGTACAAGGGCGGGCCGTGCCTGGTCAACGCCGAGGTGGTGAAGACGGAGAACGTCTTCCCCATGGTGCCGGCGGGCAAGCCCATCGAGGACCTGCTCGTGGATCCGCCGCGCCACAAAATGGAAAAGCCCACGGGTTCGACATGAGGTGCGACGAGGAAAAGAGGACGGAACCATGACCAAACTGATGAACGCCAGTGACATCCACACGTTGAGCGTGTACGTCGCGAACAAGCCCGGGGTGTTGGCCCGCATCGCGCAGGTCTTTGCCCGGCGGGGCTTCAATATCGATTCGCTCGTCGTGTCGTCCTCGGTGGACGGAAACTTTTCGAGGATGACGATCACCGCCCAAGGCGACCCGGCAGGACTGCAGCAGGTCATCGAGGCGCTGCGAAAGCTCATCGACGTGCTCCACTGCGTGGATCACACGAATGAGGATGTCGTGGTGCGCGAGCTGGCGCTGGCGAAGGTGAAGATCTCGCCCGAGGAGCGGACCGAGGCCTTGCAGATCGCCGATCACTTCGGGGCCAAGACCGTGGACCTGACGGAGTCCTCGATGATTCTCATGGTGACCGGCACCACCGACAAGCTCGACGCGATGATCGGCCTGGTCAAGAAATTCCAGGTCATCGAGCTGGTGCGGACCGGCAAGGTGGTCATGGCCCGCGGCGGCGAAGAAACGTAATACTTGATGCGTTGTCCCGGCAGGAATAACGCACGGAACTGCTCTTTCGTCATCCCGAGCTTGTCGAGGGATCTCCGCAGCCATGAAGGTGTTGGAGATCCCTCATCCCGATCGCTTCACATCGGGAATCGGGATGACAATGTCATGTGCAGGGTAACGCCGGGATATGAGACCGGATTGTCCTATCCACCGCGCGCCATCCTCGATTGACCATCCGCCCTGTCGCCCTTATAGTCTCCCCGCCATGAGTAAAACGCTTTTCGAGAAAATTTGGGACCGGCACGTGGTGAAAACGCTGCCGGACGGGAGCGCCCTGCTCTACATCGACCGGCACCTGGTGCATGAAGTGACCAGCCCGCAGGCCTTCGAGGGGCTGCGCCTGGCCGGGCGGAAGGTCCGGCGGCCGGACCTGACGTTCGCCACGATGGACCATAACGTGCCCACGGACCAGCAGACGGTCATTCGCGACCCGGTTTCCAAGGCGCAGGTGGAGGCCCTGCGGCAGAACTGTCGTGATTTCGGAGTCCCCCTGTACGACCTGGAGCACGAGAGCCAGGGCATCGTGCACATCATCGGCCCGGAACTGGGGCTGACGCTGCCCGGCACGACCATCGTCTGCGGCGATTCGCACACGGCGACCCACGGCGCCTTCGGCACGCTGGCGTTCGGCATCGGGACCTCGGAAGTCGAGCATGTGCTGGCGACCCAGACCCTGCGCCAGAAAAAGCCGAAGACGTTCAAGGTGGAATTCACGGGCCGGCTGCCGCGGGGCGTGACTTCGAAGGATATGATCCTGAAGCTGATCGGCCAGATCGGTACGGCCGGGGGCACGGGCTATGTCCTGGAGTATGCCGGGTCCGCCGTGTCCGCCCTGTCCATGGAAGCGCGCATGACGATCTGCAACATGAGCATCGAGGCCGGGGCCCGGGCCGGGATGATCGCTCCGGACGAGACGACGTTTAACTACATTGCGTCCGAAAGCCGCCCGTTCGCGCCCCAAGGCGCGGCGCTGGACAAGGCCGCCGCTTTCTGGAAGACGCTGCCGAGCGATCCCGGCGCCGCCTATGATCGGACCCTGGCCCTCCACGCGGCGGACATCGCACCGCAGGTGACCTGGGGCACCAGTCCCGGCATGGTGGGGGACGTCACCGGCGTGGTGCCCGCGCCCGGCCAGGTGCCGGGCTACGGCGCCAGGGACGTGGAACAGGCGCTGGCTTACATGGGCCTGACCCCGGGGACGCCGATGACCGATATCCGGGTGGATACCGTCTTCATCGGCAGTTGCACCAACGGGCGGATCGAGGACCTGCGCAAGGCCGCCGCCATTCTGAAGGGGCGGAAAGCGGCGAAGAACGTGCGCGTGATGGTGGTGCCCGGCTCGGCTCCCGTGCGCCGGCAGGCCATGGCGGAGGGGCTGGACAAAATCTTCATCGAGGCCGGAGCGGAATGGCGCTATGCGGGTTGCAGCATGTGCCTGGCCATGAACCCGGATCAACTGAAGCCGGGCGAGCGGTGCGCGGCGACCTCGAACCGCAATTTCGAAGGCCGGCAGGGCAAGGGTGGCCGGACGCACCTGTGCAGTCCCGAAATGGCCGCATGGGCGGCCGTCGAGGGGCATTTTGTAGATATACGGGAAAAGAATGGTTGATGGTTCATGGGTAATGGTTGTTCAGTGCATGGACACAGAAAACGGGGAGTAGTATTCTTATTGCTGAGGTGATCGCACATGGCAAACACGTATACAGCAGTGACAAAACAGGATGGTGGATGGTGGATCGGCTGGATTGAGGAAGTCCCCGGCGTCAACTGCCAGGAACGGACACGGGAAGAACTGCTTGCCAGTCTTCGCGCCACGCTGACCGAGGCCCTAGACCTGAACCGTAAGGATGCCATCCGCGCGGCGGTATCCGACTATACCGAGGAACTAGTTACGGTATGAAACGCACAAAACTGCTCAAGCATTTGCATGAGCAGCGTTGTGTTTTTATCCGTGAAGGCGGAAGCCATTCGTGGTGGGGGAATCCAACGCAAAACCGACACTCCTCCATTCCTCGCCATACGGAGATCAGCGACCAACTGGCTCGGAAGATTTGCAAAGACCTTGGAATCCCCTTTACACAATGAAGGAACTGAACCTGGAACTCGGCAAATAGGATACTGAACAGATACATGTGCCCGTTAACCATCAGGCATCTCTCCCCATGAAAGCCTTCACAACACACCGTGGTATTGTCGCGCCGCTGGACAACGCCAACGTGGACACGGACCAGATCATCCCGAAGCAGTTCCTGAAATCCATCAAGCGGACCGGCTTCGGCGAAGCGCTGTTCTTCGACTGGCGCTACCTGCCGGACGGCAGGCCGAATCCGGAGTTCGTCCTCAATGCGCCGGCGTACCGGGGCGCGTCCATCCTGGTGACCCGGAACAACTTCGGCTGCGGATCCAGCCGCGAGCACGCGGTCTGGGCCGTGAGGCAGTACGGCTTCCGCGCGGTCATCGCGCCGTGGCAGCCGCGGGGGGAAACCCGGGTGCCCGCCTTTGCGGACATCTTCCACAACAACTGCGTGCAGAACGGGCTGCTGGCCGTCGAACTCTCCGAGGCCGAGGTGGAGGAGATTTTCCAGATGGTCGCGCGGTTCCCCGGCCTGGAAGCGACGGTGGACCTGGACGAGCAGCGGATCGTGCTGCATCTCCCGGAGGAGATCGCCTTCCACTTCTCGATCGACGCCGGGGTGAAGGAACATCTGCGCCATGGCCTGGATGCGATTGGCCTGACCCTGCAACATGAACAGGACATTGCCGCATTCGAGAAAAGCCACGATGTGCAGATGGCCCGATAAGTTTTCAGGTTCCAGGTGTCAGGTTGTATTTACGTATTTGCAAAAAACCTTCTTTCCTGAACACTGAAACCTGAACACTGAAACCCGGTCCCTATGCTCCAGCAGACCTTTCTTCACTTGCCTGGCGTCGGGGAATACAGCGAGCGCCGGTTCTGGCGGGCGGGCATTCGCGACTGGCCCGTATTTCTGGAGGCCCGGGGAGGCGGCATCGTGCGGGGGCGGCGCTTTGATCGCCTGGCCCCGGCGGTGGAGGAGTCCATCGAGCGCTACACGGCCGGCGATTGGAAACATTTTGAAGCCTGTCTGCCTTCCGCTCATAAATGGCGGGTGCTCGGCGATCTCGCGGACCGGGCGCTGTACGTGGACATTGAGACCACCGGGTTCGTCGGCCCCGAGGCGATCACCGTGATCGGCACCTATGACGGGCGCACGGCGCGGGCTTTTGTGGCTGAGCGCGACCTCGAAAAAGCCGTGGAGGTGATCGAGGCCCATCCGCTGATCGTGACCTTCAACGGGGCCGCGTTCGATATGCCGCTGATCCGGCGGCATTTCCGGCACCACCGGTTCAA
>JAHJJH010000122.1 GCA_018823105.1 Verrucomicrobiota bacterium
CGCCGGCCGAGGCGGCGCGGCTCGTGGCCCGGCGCCTGCCCCAGTGGCACCTGACGCAACGCCCGCTGGACGACAGCAGCGCCGCGGACGCGCTGGACCGCTTCCTGGCCTTCCTCGATTACGACCGGAGCTATTTCCTGTCCTCGGACATCGAACAGTTTCAGCGCGCCGTCACGAACCTGGACAACGGGTTGCTGGTGGGCGACGTTTCCTTCGCCTACGAGGTGTACGACGTGCTGCGCGTGCGGGTGAGCAACCGGGTCGAGTTCGCGGACGCGTTGTTGGAACGCGGATTCGACCTGGACCGGAAGGAATCGTACACGTGGAAGCGGAAAGACGTCGAGTGGCCCGCCGATGAAGCGGCATGGGACGATCTGTGGCGGCGCAAGATCAAGAACCAGTACATCGCGCACCTGGTCAACCGGCAGCTGGCCGGGAGCACCAACGGCATGACGGCGGCCGACGGCGCGACGGAAGCCCCGGACGGCGAAGCCGAACCCATCGAGGAGACGGAGGCCCCGCCCGACCTTCGGCTCACGCCCGAGGAGGCCATCCGGAAAAGTTACCGTCAGTACTTGAACGTGCTGAACGACAACCGGGCCGAGTGGCCCGTGGACCGTTACCTGAATGCCTTTGCCAAGGCCTACGATCCGCATACCGACTACATGTCCGCCAGCCAGACCGAGGATTTCGAGATCGGCATGAAGCTCTCGCTCGTCGGGATCGGCGCGCGGCTGACCTCCGAGGACGGGGCCGCCAAGATCGACCAGCTCATTTCCGGCGGGCCCGCGGAAAAGGACGGGCGGCTCAAGGCGGGCGACAAGATCATCGCCGTCGCCCAGGGCGACGGGGAACCGGTGAGCATCCTGCACTGGCCGCTGAACAAGGCCGTACGCCTGATCCGCGGCGAGAAAAACACCAAGGTGGTGCTGTCCGTGATTCCCGCCTCGGACCCCTCGGGGACCACCGTGGTCAAGATCGACCTGATCCGCGACGAGGTCAAACTCGAGGACCAGGCGGCGAAGGCCGCCGTGAAAGAGGTCGTGGATGCGGACGGGCGGACCCGCAGGTTCGGAGTGATCACCCTTCCCGATTTCTACGCCGATGTGCAGCTCGCCCGCAGATCGAGGGCCGACGCCCGCAGCTCGGCCCAGGATGTCCGCCGCCTGCTACGGGAGCTTTCCACGAACCGGATTGAGGGCCTGGTGCTCGACCTGCGCAACAACGGCGGCGGGCTGCTGGCGGAGGCCGTGCGCATGACCGGGTTATTCATCGAGCGAGGGCCCGTCGTGCAGGTCAGCGATGGACGGCGCAGCCAGGTCATGAGCGATTCCGATCCGGCCGTGGTGTGCAACGAACCGATGATCGTCCTGGTCAACCGGCAGACCGCCTCCGCCTCGGAAATCCTGGCCGGCGCACTGCAGGATTACGGACGGGCGATCATCGCCGGCGATTCCAAGACTCACGGGAAGGGGACGGTCCAGACCCTGGCCGATCTCAAGACCGGGCAGCCGGCGCTGGGCAAGCTCAAGGTCACCACGGCCAGCTTCTACCGGATCAGCGGGGGCTCCACACAGTTGCGCGGCATCACCCCGGACATCGTGACGCCCTCCAGCATGGACACGCTGGAAATCGGGGAGGAATTCCTGCCGCACGCCCTGGCGTGGACCCGGATCCCGCCCCTGTCCTACCGGCCTGTCGACCACCTGGACGAACTGATACCGGTCCTGCGGCAGCGCGTGGACGAGCGGCGCCGGGCGGACACGCGCTATCAGGCCTACCTGGAACTCCTGGAGCAGTTGGCCGTCCGGCAGAAAGCCCCGGAGGTCACGCTGAACCTGGAAGAGCGACTGGCCCAGGCCCGCGCTGAAAAAGAACTGCGCGATCTGCTTCGCAAGAAGGACGCGGGCCCCGGCGACGACCAGGCGGACATCCTGCTGAACGAGAGCTTCCAGATCCTCTGCGACCTCATTGCCCTCACCACCCCGCCGGCGGAAACGCCTCCGGTGCTGGGCGCCCCCGAGGAACCCCTGGCGGTTACCACGCCCAGTTCGTAAGCGATACACGCCTTTAGCGGGGGATGGCCTCGCTTCGACCTCTCGCTGGATACAGGCCCCAAAGGACTTGTGCGGCCGGACACCGAAGGCAGGCTCCAGCCGGGAGCCGGAGATCGGACCGGCACTCTCCCGCCCTCCCGGCGGACCCCGCGCGCTGATCTTCCGGGACTCGTTCGGCACCGCCCTGGCCCCCTACCTCGCGGAACATTTCTCGGAGGCGACTTTTATCTGGACGCGTCCAACGGACACCCGCATGCCGGACTGGTTCTCGCGGGCCCGCCCCGACGTTGTCCTCGAGATCTTCTCGGAATTCAACGGCGGAAGCCACCGCGCGTGGTCGGCGTCAGCGCTTGCGGGCGGTGTCCAGGAACAGCATCGTGCCCTTGGTCATCTTGCTCTCGCGGCGATGTGTGGCAAGCAGATCGCGCAGTTCGACCAGGATAGCGCGCTCGCGTTCGTCAAGATTCGGCGTGCTTTCCATGACATCCAGAATGGAAACCTCCAGCGACTCCATCGGTGTTCCCGGCGGGATGGTCAGCAGGTACCGGACCGGCGTGATCTCCACCAGGTTCAGACCCTGGACCTGGCGCAGAGGTGCACATGGACCGACCAGAATAATCGCGCGGCCAGGAAGGACTTCCACGAGTTCCACGGGTTTGAAGCGCTTGTTGTCCGTGCCGGTTACCGTCTCGGTCACCCGCACGATGGCCCGGGCCCGATCCTTATCCACCGTTTCCAGCGCGCTCAGGATCCGCTCGGGGAGTGTCACCGTGACCGGCCGCCGCGTTTCATGAAACTTGGGCGGACGACCTCCGACGTTTTTCTTTTCCCGGGCGCGGGGTGTGTTCATGTGGAATTCACAACGGCAGGATGGTGCTATCCATCATACCCGATTTTTTAACTATTGAGCGGAATCTGGCCAAAACAGAAGCTCATAGCAACAAAAAAGAGGTCTGCGCCGAAGCCCGGCCTCAAGCCTTTTCTGGATTCAGTGGCTGGTGACGGCGAGGAGGCAGTTGCGGAGCCACTCGCGGGCTTCGGGCTTCAGGAAGGGGCCGATGGCCATCTCGCGCTTGTCGGTGACAATGTAGAGTGCCGAGGCTTGGTTCCCCCCGCGGTTGAGGATCTCTACCTGCTCGATTTCGCCGGCCGGGAAAACAGTTTCCGCTCCGGAACCCCAGGGGGTCCGCCAGACCACCCGGACCCCGGCGCGGGAGACCTCGAGCTGCTGACGGATCCGGCCGGCCAGGGCGGTCCAGGCCATGGGAATCGCCAGGAAAACAAGCCCGATCACGCACAAGACCATGGGCGCGCCCGGGAGGAGGAACGGCAGGCCGGCGATCCCGAGGGCGGCCACCATCCACGGGACCGTCACCTTGAGCGGCAGGCGCGGCAGGACAACTTCGATATGAAGCTGATCCTTGCCCACTTCCATGCGGATCCCCTCCGGGGGTGTCTGGCGGGGATCGAACTGGACCGAGAGCTTCCGCTCCCGAACCAGGTCCCGGACGCTCTTGTCCAGGTCCGCCACCTCGCGACGCGCCACGGTTCCGCCGGCGGCCTCGAGGGCGGGCAGGTTCAGGGCGCGGCAACTGTCCTCCCATATCCCGCGCGCGCCCTCGGGTGACTTGGATTGATAGACCACGACCCGCTTCGCTTTTTCCGGATGATGCAGCTCCACGATATGCAGGGTGTAGGCTGGCTTGTTTTTCCCGCCGGAATGGTCCTCGGTCCGGAAACGAAGGCCGGGATACCGCGCCAGCGGCTCGGTCCACACCGTGTGACCGAACAGGGTCTTCCGATCAAAGGAAACATCTGTTTCCGTCACGCGGATGCGCCCGCGAACGACAAACTGGTTCAGGCCGATGAGGAACAGGGCGGTGCCCACGACCGGGAAAATAAGAACCAGGGCCATTCCCGGCTCGAAGGACCCCTTGGCGAGGCTCGTGATGACCACAAGTGCGGGGATGCCGCCCCACACGGCGGAAAAAAACATCAGGAACACCCCGAGGGCGCGCACGCCCCGGATTTCGCGTTCGGCGGGCAACGCCGCCAGATCCAGGTGAAACTGTTCCCCCTCCTGCATGTCCGTCATCGTTCACCAGCCCGCGCGAAAAATAAACGAAAAAACGAACGACACATTTTTATAAAATATGCACTCGCCGCGCCGTCTAATCCCGGATTGAAGAATACATCTTCGACTGCTATGGTGTAGCAGATAGTTTCCGGGGTAACATGTCCGACGAAGAGACCATAAGCATATTGGCGGATCCGGTTGAAAAAATCGCCTGCCGAAAATGCGGGGCCCACCTGGACGTCAGCCGCATGCC
>JAHJJH010000123.1 GCA_018823105.1 Verrucomicrobiota bacterium
CCGCGGCGGCCGCTTCCGAGAGCCGGCGCGCCAGGCCGGGCGACCCGGCGGGGGCATCCGTGAACACGAGATCCGGAACTTTTTCCCCCTTCCGTTCCTTGGATGAGGAAAAAAACCGCGTGAAGGCATAGTGGCCGTAGTGCAGCGCGGCGGTCAGGGTCTCGCCGATGGTTTCCGGCGGGGGATCGCCGGGGCATCCCGGGAGACGGAGTGAAACCGCCAGGTTGGCGCAGCGGTGTCGCCGGATCGCTCGCGCCGCCGACGCCGCGGCTTGTCCGAGGCGCGCCAGGTGAAAATCCTTTTTCCGGCCAAGCCCGGCAAGAACGAGGGTCCGCGCGGGCAGCGATTCCCATGAGGCCAGGACGGCGGTCTGGTTGAGCTTTCCCGAGAAATCGTGGCGCGCGCGCCAGTCTTTAAGCATGCGATCCAGTCGCCGCGAGAGGGCGTCGGACCCCGGCACGGGCAACGGTTCATCCTGGAAGACGAAGAACAGCCAGCCGTCAGCGGCCTGCCGCACGAGGGGAGTGGGGACGAGGTGTATTTTCATGGGAGGATTCAGCGGCATTCCGCGGGGAGCTTGGCCCGGGCTTCCGGCCGCCCCGGCTTGTCGTTGGCGTCGAATCCCGCGTTCGTGAGGTGATACTCGATGTTGACGATGCCCATTTTCTGGCCGTCGTAGGTCACGGAGATGCGGCGGTTGGCGACATCAATCTCCACCTGCTTGATGCCGTCCACCCGGTTGAATACGTCTTGGACAATCCGGGCGCACTCGGGCGAGCCCATCTGGGGCACGCTCACCGCCAAGGTGCGTATGTCCTGGCGATAGCAACCCGGCGCCAGTACGGAAAAAAAAGCGGCCACCAAGAAAAGCTCTATACATCGCGTAAATGAACTCATATATTACACCCAGGGGGTTGATTGAGACCTTAATACTAGGGTACGAAATCCCTGTTCGTCAAATACGGGCATTGTTTTTGTTTGAACACTTGAAATAGAGAGCTGTCGAAGTATATTAGTTTTGAAGGGCGGATGTGCGTTCACCTATGGGGTTCCTCACCCCGACCTCCTTGGCGCGCAACGCCCTTCTTTCTTTTCATTCCCCGGGGCCCCGCAGAAGGCCGGTAGCCCGGATTTCTCATGTCTTATTGTGAGAAATCCGGGGTAGTGGCCGCGGGATCCGGTTCCGGGGCCAGTAGCGCCATCGCGGTCCGGGCTCGGAACGCCAATTGGGGCTGCCGCTGATCGTACTTGTCCGCGAATTCCTGGAAGAACTGGAAGGCCTCGTTGGTCTGCCCGCGCAGGTAGAGGGTCACCGCCAGGTTGAGCCAGGCGACCGGGTGCGGATCGCGCTTGGCGACCAGCCGGCGGTAGCGCGTTTCGGCTTCCTCCAGTTCGCCTTTCTTCAGAAGGGTATTGGCCAGCAGCAACTCCACGATGGGAAGATCCCTCCCGCTGGCCAGGAGCTTTTCATACAACTCCTGGGCCTCATCGTAGCGGCCCTCGTGATGATAACGTATCGCCAGCCCTGTCCAGGCCTCCAGCGAGGCACGCGGCGGGGTGGTTTTGGCAAGAAAGAGGACGGCCACCGCCACCACGCTTACCGCAAGAAGGCCGATGACTCCAGACAACAGGACCGATCGGTGGCGGTCCATCCAGCGAAGAACCGGCGAGGTGGGTTCGACCGCCGGCGCGGCGGAGGGTAACGGCGCGGCCAGCAGGATGGCCAGGGCCGCGGAATCCGTATCGCTTGGCCGCGCCCCGGCGGCCGGGGGTGGGCCCACCAGCGGGTCGGGCAGCCGTCCGAATTCGCGGTAGGCATTCACGAGGGTCGTCGCCAGCGTTCGCGCCAGGTGCTGGCGTTCTTCCTCGGCGCCCGCGTGGCGGAGTGCTTCGAGCAGCAGGATCTGGTGAAGCGCCTGGACGGGGGGCGCCTCGGCATCCCCCTCCCAGGGGACCCAGGCCGGGGCCCCGGACGATCCGCGGAAGCAGGCCGGGTCGTGCAAGCACTGGAGGAGCCCCTGTCGCTGGGTCGGGCGCAGACCCGGCGCCAGCAGCGGCATCAGGGTGGACAGGGTGACGCGCTCGATGGAGGCCCCCCGCACATAGCGGCTCGTAAACACGCCGCGCTTTTCATCCCAGAGCGCGTTGTCGAGGGCGTCCTTCAGGCGCTGGATTTCCGCCTGCCAGGCCGGCTCGTCGCCGGCCGTGGCGACGCAAATCCGCGCCAAGCGAAGATAGGCTTCGATCTCGCAGAGCAGAAAGGCGGCGAGGTCCGGCGAGGCCAGGCCTGCATCGTGCGTCTCCGGGATCAGCGCCTCCTCGGCGGATTGCCAGCAGGGGGGCCCCGTCTGCTCCGGGTCGTAATGCCGGCACGCCCAGCGGAGATAGCGGCGCAGCCGGGGCGCGACGAAGTCGGGGAAGCCCGACTCGCGGTGGGCGAGCCATGCGCACTCGGCGGCCTGGGCGATCAGCGGCAGCGCCGCCGAAGACCCCTCCTCCGCGGAGCCGGGTGCGGCGCCTGCCGGGATCCGGCCATCCGGTTGCTGGCAGGACAGTGCGCATTTCACCAGGTCCGTCGTCATCGCGGGCTCCACCTCGGCCCAAGCCAGGACCAGCGGATAGAGGTGGCGGATGTTGAAGCGCGCAGGCCCGGCCGTGTCGCCGGTGGCCCAGCGGAAAGGCAGCAGCCCTTCCGGCGGCCGGAGCTGCGCATACAGGCTCTCCACGGCATGATGGGCCACCCTGGAATCCAGGTGGGCGTTTTTTTCCTTCGACCAAAACGCACCGCGCCGCGCCCGCTCCGCTTCAAACTGATCCTCAAACCGCTGCTCGAGTCCGCGGCGCGCCCGCTCGACGGCCTCGGCCTGGCCGGCCTGGGCCTCCACGGCCAGGCAAAAGCGGATCCCTGTGCCGGCGGCTTCCTGAACCATGGCGACATGCTGATGCTCCGCCGACAGCCACATCATGGCCCCGGCCGTCTGGATCTCCGCCAGGGCGCAGAAGAGGGACGGGACAATGCCCGCCGTGAGTCGTCCGCAGAGCAGCCCGGGCTCGGGAACGAAGACCAGGGCGGAGGCCTCGGGGGCGCGCGGGAAGCTCAACCGGAATCCGCAAGCGTAGTATACCACGGCGGCCGATTCGAATTCCTTGGGCCACTCGAGGTGAAAGCTCCAGCCCGGCGGGAGAGAGTCCGGTCCGACGGATCCGGGGCTGTTCATGGCGCGGAACCGCAAAGCCTGCGCCGGCCAGGACGCGTGGGCAGGCACCGGGGGATTCAGGCCCCAGCCGCTGATCCACGGCCCCGGCGGCGGATCGTTTATACCCGGACTGTTCACGCGCCCATTCTTATCCTGCGCCCTCCGGCTTACAAGTCCGGTTTGTCCGGCCGCGCGCTGATCCTGCAGGACGAGAACGACGACAAGAAGGAGAACGAGTGTGTTAACGGCGTGGACGGACATTACGCAACGCCATTGATTCGACGGACATCTTCCACTAAAGTAGAAAGCGAGTGGATCGGGGAGACACGGAGGGGATCGCAATGAAGCGTCGTATTGCAATACTGGTTGTCTGGTGCCTCATGGCGGGGTGGGCCGGCGCTGAAAGCGTCCGTGTGGTGGGTCAGCGCGTGAACCTGCGCGCGCGCGCCGATTTGAAGGCCGAGGTGGTTGGCCAGGTCGCCGACGGGGACCTGCTCGAGGCGCGCTCCATCCAGGAGGAGTGGGTGGAAGTTGTTCCTCCGGAGTCCGTGGATCTATGGATCCACAAGGATTTCGTACAGGGCGGGAAAGTGGTGGCCTCGGAGTTGAAGGTGCGCGCCGGCCCGGGGATCAACTACAGCGTCGTGGCCACCCTCGATCGAGGGGCCTCCGTCTCGGTGCGCGGCGAATTCATGGAGTGGCTCAAGATCGTGCCGCCCTCGAACGCTTCGCTGTGGGTCAGCAAGAGCTACGTGGAATCCGGGCGCGCGGCGAGAGCCCCATCGCCGTCCGAACCCGTCGCGCCACCGTCGGGACCTGTGACCATGGCGTCGCCCCCGCCTGCCGTGACCGTGCCGGGCTCGATCCCGCCG
>JAHJJH010000124.1 GCA_018823105.1 Verrucomicrobiota bacterium
CCGAAAAAGGCCTGTTTATTCAGCCCGAAGAGGACTTGAAGGCGCCACACGCGCGGCGTTTGTTCTCCCCGGTAGAGCGCGGGCTTGGAGGGGGCGCGCCCCGTTATTTCAATGCTTCAATGACGCAGGAGCGCCGCTCTTGTCCCGCCGGAGGATTCAGGCGAAGGCGGATGTCGGCGCCCACGGTCGCGGAATGGCCGAGAGGCGTCATTCCCGCGTTTTGCGGCCCTTATAGGAAATGCCGTTTTCCTTGAAGCGTGGGATCCCGCCTTCGACGAGTTCGCCTCCGATCCAGGAAAGAATCTAGTCCGTGGGCGCGTCGGCCCCGTGGCTGGATTTGAACTCCAGGCAAATCGGCGCGCCCTCCAGGCCGAAGTAGTTCCGCAGTACGCGGAGAAGATACGCGCGGTACGCCGGGGTCATCCTTTTCGGGTCGTTGACGAAGAGCCGGATCGTCACCGGCGGCGCTTCGGTCTGCGCGGCGTAGTAGAATTTCAGCCGGTGCCCGCGGACGTGCGGCGGCTGGACCCGCGCGACGGCGTCGTGAAGGACGCGGTTCAGGAGGCCCGTGGTCAGGTGCCGGCGCGTCTGCGCGGCGATCTGGTCAATGGCCTCGATGCTCCGGCGCAGGGCGTACCCCGTGAGACTGGACACGAAGATGACCGGTACGTAATCGAGGAAGGACATCGCGCGGCGCAGGGCGGCCTCGTACTCCTCCGGCTGGATGCCTTTCGTGAGGTCCCACTTGTTGACGAGCAGCAAACACCCCTTGCGGTGCTCCATGATTTGCGCGGCGAGCTTCTTGTCCTGTACGCCCGGCCCTTCCACGGCGTCCAGCATCAGGACGACCACGTCGGCGCGCTCGATGCTCTTCTGCGCGCGGAACAGGCTGAAGCGCTCGACGGCCGTGTGCGCGCGGCCCAGGCGCCGCGAGCCGGCGGTGTCGATCAATACGTAGCGCCGCGCGGCCTCCCCGGTCCCGAGGGAGAAGGGGACGTCAATGCTGTCGCGCGTGGTGCCCGGCATGTCGGAGACGATCACCCGGTCGCTGCCCAGCAGCTTGTTGATGTAGGACGATTTCCCGACGTTCGGCCGGCCGACGACGGCCACCTTGAGCGGCGACTCACCGGCCTCGGCCCCCTCGGGGGGCAGGGCGGCGAGCACTGGCTCCATCAGCTCCCCGAGCCCCCGGTTGTGCAGCGCGGAGACGGGAAACGCGGGGAAGCCGAGCGCCTCGAATTCCGCGGCCTGCAGGTCCCGCCCCGGGTGATCCGCCTTATTCGCGGCGACGACGGTGAACCGGCCGCTCGCATGGAGGCGGCGCGCGACGTCGCGGTCCAGCGGCAACACGCCGTCGGTCAGGTCGGTGACGAGGATCACCACGGCCGCTTCCCGGATGGCCAGTTCCGCCTGCCGCTGCGTGCCCGCCTCGAACACGTCCCGCGTGGCGGCGGCGTCCAGGGTCCCCAGCCCGCCGGTGTCCACCAGTTCGAAACGCTGTCCGTCCCATTCCGCGGCGCATTCCATCCGGTCGCGCGTAACGCCGGGCGCCTCGTGGACGATGGCCATTCGGCGCCCGGCGAGGCGGTTGAACAACGCGGACTTGCCGACGTTCGGCCGGCCCACGATGGCGACAACCCGCTGGGCTTTCGCGTCGCTCATGAGCGGGCCGTGGCGTCCGGCCGGGGAACGCTGGAGTGTTTTTCGAGCTGGCGCAGGCCGTCGAAGAGGTACCAGATGCCGGACACAAAGGTGAAGAACCCGGCCGTGCCGACCCAGAAGGCAAAGAGCCCGGCCCCGCCCTGGCTCAGGACCCAGGCGACGGCGACCATCTGGAAAAACGTGGCGATCTTACCGACCATGCGCGGCTTGACGACGACCGTGCCCGCGACGGCGTGGATGACGGCGGCGCCGAGGATGAGCACCACGTCGCGGCTGATCACCAGCACCGTGAACCAGATGGGGATATGCGGCTCCGGCGTCGGCAGCGAGGGGCGCGTAAGGATGATGAGGGCGGAAAGCAACAGCGCCTTGTCCGCCAGGGGATCCAGAATTTTTCCCAGGTGCGTGATTTCATCCCGCGAGCGCGCCAGATAGCCGTCCAGGGCGTCCGTGGCGGCCGCCGCCAGGAAAATGATCAGGGCCACGATCCGGTGAAGCTCCTGGGCCTGGCCGCGGGCGAGGCCCATCGTGTAATACATGAGCATCAGGATGAATACCGGTACGGCCAGGATCCGCAGGATCGTGATCCGGTTGGCCAGCGTCATTCCCCCCTTGCTCTGGTTTTTCGACGACATAACAACGGCCCCTGCACTCGGCGCCATGTATCACGTCCGCCGCGGGAAATGCACGCTTTTTCGGCAACGCCGGCGGGTGTGTCTGGAGTGACGCGGAATGGGGGCCGAGCGGCGCCCCTGTCAACGCCGTCGCGTCGGTCCCCGTCCGTCCGTCCAGGTCAGGCCCATGGCCACTTCGGGGCACGTGAACGGAGAATCGTACTTGGAGCAGTTCAGGCAACCCGTGTAGAGCTTGTGCATGATGCTTTCCTTGGGGACCTCGGAGAACCCGAACCTGCGGAAAAACTCCGGGGTGAACGTCAGTACGATCACCATCTCCGGCTTGAGTTTCTTCACCCGCCGGATCGCCGCCTCCACCAGGGCGCAACCCAGGCCCGTGCCGCGATGGGTGCGATCCACCGCTACGGATTTGATTTCAATGGTCGGATGTTTCGCTTGCCCGATTTCCGGCAGGATGCCCCAGGCCGCGCAACCGACGACCGTACGGTTGACCTCGGCCACCAGGAAGCGATCGATGTTCTGGATGATGTCGCTTAACGGGCGCGGCACCAACTCATCCGGATGGCGCTTGATGATGGCGAAGATGGCCGGGGCGTCCACGAAGCCGGCCTCCCGCACGTGATATATTTTGGTTTTTTTCATGGAGGGCGACAGCCGGGGGGCCGGCTCATGCAATGTCCCGACGCCGCAGTTGTTCGGGGGGGGTGGCCTGGGACTCGCCGACCCTGGCCGCGAGGCTGCGGTTCATCGTCTGCATGGCCTGCTTGTAGCTGCGCTCCAGGTGCGCGATGCGCCGCTGCGCTTCCTCCAGTTGCTCGCGCGGCACCATGGCCGAGGCCTCCGCGGACTGGGCTTTCGCGGCCTGTTGGGCCTTTTCCGCCTCGGCCGCCACGCGGGCCCGCTGGGAGTGAGTCTTCCACTTCTGGATTTCCGCCCGCGCCGTGGCGAGTTGCTCGGCCGCCTTCTGCAGCTCCCCGGCCTGCCGCTGCATTGTCTCGCGGGCCTCGGCCGCGCCTTTCTCGGCTTGCGCGGCGCGCTTCTCTGCTTCAGGCGCGGCGGCGGCCGCCTGTTCGGCCTTTTGGAGGGCCTGATCTTTTTCCTGCCGGGTCCGGGTCAGTTGCTCCCGAAGCGCCGTGGCTTCCGCGGCGGCCTGCGTCGCCAGGTCCTGCGCGGCCTTTAACTCTGCGGCGGAGCGGGCGACGGCTTCCTTCGCGTTGCCCTGCGCGGCCTTTAGCTCTGCGGTGGACCGGGCGGCGGCTTCCTTCGCGTCGCCCTGTGCGGCGGCCAGTTTTTCGGCCAAGGTTTTTGCGGACGCCTCGGCGCGGGCGGCTTTGTCCTTCCATTCCCGGACCTGTGTGTCGGCTTCCTCCGCGTGCTGCCGGGCCTGGTCCCGCTCCTGGGCGGCCCGGGCGAGTTGCTCTTGCAAGGTCTTCAATTCGGCGGCGGCCTGTCGCGCCCGGGCCTCCGCTTCGCCCGCCGCCTTTCGCGCCGCCTCCACCTGGACCTGCGCTTCGCGTTCCTTCGCCGCGCTCTCCGGGGCCGGGGCCAGCAAGTCGGCGATCGTGGTGGTCCGGCCGGATTTCGAAGACCGGATGGTAGCCTCGGGCCGCAACTCTCCCCCGCGGACAAATTCGCGCAGCGCCAGGGCATGCAGGGGGCCGAACTGTCCGCCGCCGGCCAGGGACACCACCCACTCCATGTTCAGCGCCGGCACCTGCGGGGCGGGTTTCCACTGGCGGCGATCGGGCGACACCAGGTCATCGGGGGCGACCCGGCCGTCGGCGGCCCAGGCCTCCAGTTTTGTTTCGTCCACCGGGCCATAGAGGGTCTCGCTCCCGGCCTTTTTCAGATACCAGTTCATTACGCCTTTTCGGATCCGCGCCCGTCGAATAGCGCGCCAGTCCTGGGAGAACTATATCGCGCCGCGCGCGGTTGGCGAGAGAAGTTTTCCGGGGCGGCGGGGCCGGGCGGTGGTCAGTATGCCGGGTACAGGCAGACGGGGATATGCAGGACCTGCGCGCCCGCGTAGGTGCCGATGTCGCCGGCGTCGCTGGCGAAGCCGGGCGCGCTGACATAGGCGACCAGCGTGACGCCCGGCGCGGTGTCCACTTCGAACCAGGCGCGCCCGTCGAAATCCGTATACCCGAACACGCGGGTCTCCGGCACGGCGGCGACGATCAACTCGACCTCGGCGCCGGCCACGGCAAAGCCCGCCGGGTCCGCCACCAGCACCTCGACGCTATACGGATAGACGGGATAGCCGTCCGGCTCCACAAAGACGACCGGGGTGGCATGGTCGTGGTGGCCATGGGTGTCCTCCTCGCAGCCGGAGGCCGCCGCCAGGCCCAACGCGAGGACAAGCGGCGTCAGTGCCCGGCAAAGTCGGCTGGAAAGAGTGTTCATGGGTATCGTCCCTTCTTCCTTCGGTCTCTGTCTGTTGGACGATCCCGCGCCGCGCCTATTCAAACCCTCGTGCGTCCTTGAGAAAACGGGTCTTCTCGCGTACACTGCCGCCACGCGAAAGGACCAAGGCGTGTCCGGCCAGCCGAAAAACAGGATGGAGCACCATAAGCCGCTGAGCATCGTCCTTGTCGGCGGCTCCGGCGACCTCGCCCAGAAAAAGATTCTGCCGGCCCTCTTTTCCCTCTTCA
>JAHJJH010000125.1 GCA_018823105.1 Verrucomicrobiota bacterium
CGTCCCGGTTGATGGACTCGATAATCTTCATGCTCTACTCTCCTGGGCCGCTGGGTTTCCGGCAGGGTTCTACCGGCAGCAAAGCGCGTACATTAGCCAATTGGCCCCCTCTTGTCCATCATCGGATTGCCCGGTACGAAGCTGTTTCCAGGCTTGTCCGCCCCGGGGCTCCTGCTACTATGAAAAGTCTTGTGGTGGAACGGGAATGTGCCGCGGGAAGGGAATCCAGCGAGGTGGTTATGTTTGAAGGTGCCTATACAGCCATTATCACGCCGTTCGGCCGGGACGGCGGCGTGGACTACGGGAAACTCCGCGAGTTGATCGAAAGACAGGTCGCCGGCGGCATGGACGGGATCGTGCCGGTCGGCACGACGGGCGAATCGCCCACGCTTGACATCGAGGAGCACGAAAAGGTCATCGAGACCTGCATCGAGGCCGCCGCGAAACACATCAAGGTCATCGCCGGCACGGGCGCCAATTCCACCGCCGAGGCGCTGGAACTCACCCGGCATGCCATCGGGGCCGGCGCGGACGGCACGCTCCAGGTGACGCCTTACTACAACAAGCCCAATACCACGGGCTTGATTCGCCATTTCACCGCCGTGGCCGACCTGGGCCTGCCGACGGTACTCTACAACATCCCGGGCCGGACCGGCCGCGAGATCCCGATGGACGCCGTCGTCGAACTGGCGAAACACCCGAAGATCGTCGCCATTAAAGAGGCCGGCGGCAGCGTGGACCGCGTCAGCCAGATCGTCACGCGCTGCAAGCTCACGGTGCTCTCGGGAGACGACTCGCTCACCCTGCCCATGATGGCCGTGGGCGGGGCGGGCGTCATCAGCGTGGCCTCGAACGTCGCGCCGAAAGCGGTGGCGGACATGGTCCACGCCGCGCTCGCGGGCGACTGGGTCAGGGCCCGCGCGCTGCACCAGCAGTACTACCGGCTGTTCACGGACCTGTTCCTGGACACCAATCCCATCCCGGTCAAGGCCGCGATGGCGATGATGGGCCTGTGCGAAGAGGTGTACCGCCTGCCGCTGTGCGAGATGGACGGGAAGCTGAAGGAGAAACTGACGGACTGCCTGAAGCAGTTGAAACTTGTTTGACCGTAGGGCCGCCGCTTGCCGGCGGCCGTCTCTTCGGCCTTCGACAAGCGAAGGCCCTACAGGTGTGGACGACTGAAATTCGCGTCAATTCGCGGTGAAGCCATGAAAAACATCGTCATCGTCGGTGCCGCCGGCCGGATGGGTAAAATCCTGGTACGCCTGGTGCAGGCAGGTATCGAGCCGGGATTGAAACTATCCGGCGCGGTGGATCTCTGGGACTGCGCCGACCTGGGCAAGGATGCCGGGTTGGTCGCGGGCGCCGGAGAGGCGGGCGTGCTCATCACGAGCGACCTGGCGGCCCTTTTACCGGCCGGCGACGTGGTGATTGATTTCAGCGCGCACCATGGCACGTCGGGCAATGCCCCGCGCGTCGCGGCGGCCGGCAAAGGATTGGTCATCGGCACCACGGGTCTGAACGCCGACGAGAAGAAGGCCGTCGAACAGGCGGCGCAGAAGATCCCGGTCGTCCTGGCCCCCAATATGAGCCTGGGCATGAACCTGCTTTTCGCCCTGGTACGGAAGGCCGCGGAGGCGCTGAAGGGCAAGGGCTATGACGTGGAGATCATCGAGCGGCATCACCGCAGGAAGAAAGACTCGCCCAGCGGAACGGCCATCGGCCTCGGCGAGGCGGCGGCGGACGGCTACGGCTGGGACCTGAAAAAAACCGCCGTGGACGGCCGCCGCGGCCTGGTCGGTGAACGCCCGGTGGAACAGATCGGCTTTCACGCCGTGCGCGGCGGCGATATCGTGGGCGACCACACGGTCCTGTTCGCGGCGGATGGAGAGTGCCTGGAGCTTTCGCACCGGGCGACCAGCCGCGACGCGTTTGCCCGCGGCGCGCTTCGGGCGGCGGCCTGGGTCGCAGGTCGCACCCCGGGACTCTACTCCATGCGCGACGTGCTGGGCGTGTAGCGACGAGTGGTCACGTCCGCGGCAGCGGCTCGAATACCGCGAATCGTTCATCGTCGAACACCAGGCGCCGGCCGCTCTGCCGCAAGGCTTCGATTCTCCCGTCCGGTATCTTCGGACGTCGCAGGACAATCCACTCCGCGCCGGCCTGCTCACACAGGGTCACTTGTTTGACTGAGCCCTCGCCCAGAACCCGTCCGGCCTGGATCAACCCATCCATCAGGTCGGTGGAGCGTCCCGAGTAACCATTGATCAGGACGATTCCCGGGAAGTTCTGGAAGTACAGCATCGGCGTTGTATTGCGGTACATCGGTCCGGCCGGCAGCACGACGGCCACGCCGGTTTTCGTTTCCCAGAACACCCGCTCCGTATGCGTAGGCGTGACGGCGCGTTCGTCCTGAACCGTGGCGCAGGCGTGAGCGGGCAGTTGATCGATCACCTGCAACGCGGCCGGGAGCAACAAGGCCAGCGCCCAATACCGGGCGCGGGGCCTTGCGGCGGTGACCGATTCCCTGCCCAGGAGGGCCAGCAACAAGCCCCAGCCGAACATCTGCGCGACCACCGCCATCCGGTCGACAGCCCTCATGGCGCCGACGCCCGGCACCGTTATACGGAGAACCGCCCAAACGGACGGATGGAAGGGCTCGCGCACATACCAAATGGATGGGCCGAGGGCGATCCCGTAAAGGAGCACGGAAAAAAACGCCAGCAACCCGATCGCATACCTGCGCGGCACGGCGCGGCCGCTCCGGCCCACCTGTGCGCCCGCCGCCAGCAAGGCCACCCCCACCGCTATAAAGCCCAGGACAGCCATCACGGGCCGGATTTCCCGAACCTTGAGTTGGCTAAGCAGCAGGACGACTGCAATACCCAGGAACAACGGTGATCGGACCAGGCGGCACAGGGCCGCCCACACATCGCGGCGCGCCCGGAAAAGCCACGCGACGGCCGTCAGAATCCAGCCCCAGCCCAGGAACGCGCCGATATTTACCGGGGCGGTTGACGGGCCGATGTTCATCCGGTTCATCCATGCGCGGGTAAAATCTTCGCGCGGCCGGACCAAGTCCGTCCACCCGAGGGCCATGCTGTTGATATACTCCGGCGTGTAACGCTGTACGCCCGGCCGCGCCAGCAGCAGGACGACCGCCCCCATCAACCCGGCGCCGAGCAGAAGGGCCGGCCACAGCTTTAAAAAATGGCGCCACCATCCGGCGGGATCACGAAACCACTCGACCCAGGCCCACGCGGCAAAGAGCACCGCGCCGGCGGCGGCGAAATAGGACGAGGAAAGAAACACGGCGGTCAGCGAAGCCCAGATCACCAGCATCCACACTCCCCGGTTCGTCCGGCGATAAGCCAGCATGGCGCCCGCCATGATCAGCAGCCAGAAGGACGAGACGATCTGGATTTTA
>JAHJJH010000126.1 GCA_018823105.1 Verrucomicrobiota bacterium
AACCCGCTCCCGGCTCCCGGCTCCGTGCTCCCGGCCATAAGACCGCGTTCACCCTGATTGAGTTGATGGTGGTTATCGTCATCATGGCCGCGTTGATGCTTTTCGCCCTCCCGACGTTCCAGGGCGCCAACCGCGGCAGCCGCCTGCGCACCGCCGCCTTCCAACTCTCCACCACCCTGACACTGGCCCGACAGAACGCCATCACCAGGCGCACGATCACCCATGTCATCATCCCCGATAACGATCCAAGTTTGTATCAAGGTTCAAACACCAACCAGGTGGACAAGGCCTTCCGCGCCTATGCGCCGTATTCGGCGCGTGAAGGATATCTGGGGGAGTGGAGATATCTGCCCCCGGGCGTGATCTTTCATCCCTTGTTTGCTTCGGGCCTCAGCAAGAATCTTTTTACATGTGACGGGCTTCCTCCTCCTCCAGTTCTTAATTTCTTAACAAACGTACCTTTCGCAACAGCCAGCGGCCCCATTAAAAGCGTTCTTAGTATAGGCTTTCGTCCTGATGGGGTGTTGCATCGATCCGCAATTACAGCAGTTGGTGTTTATCTGACCGAGGGTACGGTGGATGCGAATCTGGTTCCCCAACCCAGAACCAATGCACCCGTGGTGTGTCTGGACGTACACAACATCACGGGGCGGGTAAGAACGCGGGAGTATCTGTCAGGGCCATGAAGACCCCGCAAAACATGGAGGTTTCTCGGAGGGGCGAGTACCCACAAGCTCAAAAGGCCGGGTTCACGCTTGTGGAGGTGGCCTTGGCGCTCATGGTGGTCGGCATCGGCCTGATGGCCGTTTTCGGCCTGTTCACTTCGGGGTTGGATACCGACAAGGCTTCGATGGACGATACCATGTCGGCCTTCTTCGCGGAAGATGTCATGAGCGCTCTCATGGCGCAAGCGGTTACGATGCGCTGGGATCGACTGCAGTATATTGGCGCGATACCCGCCGCCACGGACCAGTGGATGAATGTGTCCGAACTGACCGTCAGAAATACGGCAACCTGGCGCACGAACAAATATGTATACAATAGCATTGCGCGCGGACTTCCGGGACAGCAGTTTATAGAGTATGCCGTGCGTTATAGGTTGGATGTCCGGCCGATCCCCGGCCAGTTAGCCGATTATTTGGCCTATGTGCGGTTGGAGGTCTTGCCGGGAGAATTTGGGGCCACGGATCAGGTGAAGCGGTTTTACATGGAACTTCCCAACATGAAGCCGCGATGAAAACGCCCGGCACACAGTTCGGAAATGAAGGGTCGGCGGCCCCGCCGACCGGATGCCTTACGGCCCGCGAGGCCGCGGGCCCTCCAAAATCCCGTGAATCGGTTCATAGAGGGCCGGAAACCCCGCCGGCTGGGAATCGCCTCGGCTTCACCCTGATCGAAATCCTTGCCGCCATGACCATTCTCATAGTGATCGTGTTCCTCCTGGGGAACCTCTTCACACAGAGTACGGCCATCTGGAAACTGGGCACCAAACGCGCTTACGGTCTGGGCGAGGGGCGCGCCGTCATGGAGTTCCTGACCCGCGAGCTTTCCCAGTCTTTCGCTGACGAGGTGGTCACATTCAGGCTGCGCAGCAATAATAACGATCCATTTCAAGGATATGGGGCTCACTGGGTTTACGGGTGGGAAGTGGATGAGGTGTATTTCATTTCGGCCGTCCGTACGCCTGATCCTCCGTACTCCGGTATGCGTCGTGAAGCGCCTCATTATATTTACTTTGTATCCAACATGGTTGACACCAATAACCAGCCCATCGCCAATCGTTTCCGGCTTGTGAGGTGCCGAAAAACGGGCTCGGCTCAAAGCGGGATGGATAGCGCTTATTTCAACAAGGATTGGTGGCAGGAATACAATCCTGGCGTCGTTTATACGTCCGTGAATGAAGAAATGGAAACTGTGGCGGAAAACGTAGCGGCTTTTGAAATCTGGGCTTTTAGCGAAGGGACGGGCGGTTACGAGCCGGGTTACTATTCGCTTGATCAGGGAAATAAGTTGCCCTTGTGGGTTGATCTGTGGCTCGAAATGCTTTCAGAAGAAGAGTCCATTCAGATGGCCGCCCTCTGGGCGGCGGATGAGAATGCAGCCAAGGCGTTTCTTCACAAGCACACCCGGCGCTACGCCGCGCGGGTGTATTTTCCGAACCGACTGGGGTATTCCAGGTAAACGTAAAATAATGATGGGGTAGGGCGGGTTGGCTCAACCCGCCGTTAAAAAAGGCGGACGGCTGGGCCAGCCGTCCCTACCTGAAGAGACGGATGATGAACGCGACAGCAATATGCAGCCAGCGCAAACAGGGCATCGCCCTCGTGGTTGTCCTTGGGTTTCTGTCAGCCCTGATCCTGTTGGCTGTCGCCTTTGCCATTATCATGCGGACGGAGCGCCTGGCGTCCCGGAACTACAACGACCAAGTCCGCACCCGACAGCTTATTCACGCCGCCCTCGCCCGCATTATCGCCGACCATGTTCGCACCAACATGGCCGGGAAGGTCTATCCGGCATGGGAAGCCATCTACAGCAAGTATGACGGCCGGCTTGGCCCGGACTTCATTGAGGAAGACGGAAAACCTTACATCCCTTATGCCTTGTCCAACGCGGCGTACATGGCCAATCTGGCGGAATGGCGCCCCATACGCGATCCGGACCCGCAAGACAACAAGTTCTACGGTGAATATGCCTTCCTGGTTATCAATAATTCCGGACTGCTGGATGCCAACTGGGTGGCGAATGAATCGAGAAAACGAGGCGTAAATCCCGGCGAAATCCGCGCCGTCACGAATGTCCTGGCTGAACTGGCTACCAACACACTGGCGACCTGCCGGAACACGATAAAGCGTTTTGAGAGCATTGTTGAACTCTACCAGCTTGGATTGCCCGGGGCGGGCCTTGGGGGGTTTGCAAGAGAACGCCCGTCTTACTACGTGGACAACTTCCACGTGTACAGCCGATTCCCCCGGGGGTATGCTGTCTGGGATCCGACGGTGCCTCCCTTGGGCGGTTGGGTGGCCAATACCAACGTGTTTTATGTCCCGACCGACTATGCTTGGAACGCATCCCAGATAACCGCGTGTCGCGATGCTCTCGCGGACCTGTCACCCAATCCCATCCCCGACCCGGCTGCATTTGTGAACGCCATGCGCGATTACATGAACGACCAGGACTATCAGCCGGCGGGCGCCACGCCAGACGAACAGTTTAAACGGTTCAGCGCCAATGCGGTGCCGATGATTAATGAGATCATGGTAACCAATGCCTTCAAGCTGAAGCAAGTGGGTACCAATATCTTCCTGCAGCATCAAATCAGCCTCATAACGGAAACTTGGTATCCGTTTCCCAGTAATGCGCTTCCGGCGTTCACGGTGGCTTACATAGGAACTCCCCAGGTTATTCTGTGGCCGTATACACCCAATGCGGTCCTATCACCCGTAGGGACGGCCCCCTCCGTGACGCATAAGGGATACGATTATCGCTTATGTACCAATACATACTTTCATGAAGTATTGCTCACCCCGGCCATGCCCTATCCTCCTCCTCCCGGTGTTTTGCGAGTACGTGTGCAGTTGACCCAGGCGGCCACGGAATCCATGGAGGTTCAGTCGGGGGGGAGGCCGGTGGACCGCGTATATGGGCCGTGGCCTGTTAACGCATTCGACAGGCAGGGTTCCGCTCCGCCCCTTATTGTGGACGATCCTGCATGGGTGGGATTTGAGCCGATTGCCGGAGTATCAACAGATGACCCGAGGATCAACTGGAACGCGAACGATAAGAAGCATTGGGATTCTATTGCGCCGACGCCCGGAGCCGAGAACCTTAAGATCGACATGGCCCCCGCACGCCGTCTTGATGAATTCGGGCGCATGTATGCACGGCAAGGCCGGTTCGAGTCGGTCGGCGAGGTGGGCTATCTGCTTTATGATGCCAGCAAACCCTGGAGGACAGTCCGGTTGCTCGGGCCGGACCCGGACGGCACGGCGCGCATCCTGGATCGCCTGACGGTTTACACCAATACGTATCGACAGGGATTGGTCAACATTAACACCCGGCAGACCAATGCATTGACCGCTTTGTTTTTCGAAATGCCGATCGAAAGCCATCCGCCACCGAACAACATAAGCAGCAACCTGTCCGCCGCCCAAGCGCTGGAATTGGCCACGAACACGGTCGGAGCCAACCGGATACTCGGCCCTATGGTCAATTGTTCTGATATCGCCGCCCGATGGACCACGAACTACATTTCGCGGTTCGTGCCTTCTTCAACCTACCCGGGCGACGCCAAGTTCATCGAGGACAGCTTTGTGCGCAACAGCATTGGCCTGTGGGGCATCCGGCACAACTTGTTCACGGTTTTTGTGGCGGCGCGAGTGTTCGATAAAGAATTCGAAAAGGATCCGACTGCATACATCGGTTCGGAAAGCAACCACGTGGTTGGCGAGCAACGCGCTATCGCGGTGCTGTGGCGCGATCCTTTTATCACTACGGATCAGTACGGCACCAAATCCAACGAGAACTTCATACGCTTTTTCCACTGGCTGGTGATGTTGTTTGAAGACTGATGCTGGAAGCCATCATTCCCTGATCCGTTCCTGAAGGGCCCGTGGCCCTACGGGCCGGCGAGGCCGGCGACCCCTCCATGTCCCGTTCCCCATGCTCCCGGCCACTTTTTAGACAAGCGTCTCTACAAGAATAACAAAGCGATGTCCGCGTGAGCGGGACGTTGTCCCACAACGCAGGATTCACGTCCAAGCCGCCGCACTCCAAGAAAGCCGCTGGTAGGGCGGGGCCGACGGACCCGCCGTACTATTCGGCGCGTGCAGCGCCCGCGCCCTACCCAAACACTGAAAACAGCCGGAACCGGCGCGTCCGCCATAGTCCTGTGACGAAGGCGGATGGTCCCGGCCTGAAAGGCCGCCGGCCCTCCAGGGAAGAGGACTAATCACAGAGGTTCACGGAGGAGGAACCACGGAATACACGAAGGACACGAAATGGGAAGAAGAAGCATCCGCGGCATCCGCAGTATTTTCGTCGCCACTATCCTCCGAGCCCTCTGCGTCCTCTGCGGTTAATCTTCCTGATTTCTTTGCGCGCTTGGCGTCTTGGCGTTGAATCCGTTTCTTTCAATCCTGATCCAGATGAAGGGATATCCTCAAGCAGTTGTCCAGCATCTGCATCTTGTTGGAAGACAAAGCCCCGATGTAGTGCGTCAGCCGCGACTTGTGGAGGCTGACCAGTTCATCACAATGTACGCTGCTTTCATGCTTCAATCCCTCTTCCACGCCGACCGGTACTTGCGTCGAAAGTCCGTCATAGGAGGAGTAGATCGGGGCGCAAATAACCGTGGACAGCCTGGAATCTATGACTATTTGCCGACCTACGATCACAAAGACCCGCTGCCTTCTGGGATCTTGTGAGCCGGGGTGTTGAACCCGATAAAGTTCTCCGCGCCTCACCGCGCCACCTGATAGGCCAGGACCTCTTTCGCCTCTTTATTAAGAGCGACCGCGCGGCGGTTGATGATTTCCAGATCGCGCCGCTCTTTCCTGTCCCTGGCCAGTTGCGCGAGATATCGCAGTGCCGCCGCTTCAATAAAATCCGAGCGATTCTTGTGCTCGCCGATGTTACGGTTAATGGCGTCCAGCACCCCATCCGATAGTGTGATAGATGTCTTTATTTTCATGCTACCATTATACCCCGTAAAAGGGGCAGGTCAAGCGGCCTTTTCTCCGTGGACCTTTGTGTTCGCTGTGGTTCATTCCTGATTTCTTTGCGCGCTTGGCGTCCTTGCGTTACATGCCGGCGATGTCGTCCCGGCAGCCCACGTGGTTCATTCCGGATTTTCTTCGTCAGGCGCTGTAAGATTTTCTACATCCGCCAGGTCCTGATGTCTTCCCGCGGCGCGCTTGATGGTCACCAGATCCTGGCGATGAATAAAGGTGACGGGAATTCCATCCAGCACAATGTTTTCACGACGGGCATAGGCTTCCGCGAAATCCAATCCGCCGACACCGCACAGCAGATCAATCCGGTGGGGAGGGTGCCCCAGTTGGACCACGGTGTCCGGGTTCTGGAAATCCACGGCCGTCAACCCCAGTGAAGAAAAGCCGAAATCCTCCAGCGCCTTCAGCAGCCCGGCTATATTTTCAGGCGCACGGCCTATCCAGAGGTCGAGGTCCCTGGTATAGCGCGGGAATCCGTGGTAGGCCACCGCATATCCGCCGATGACCAGGTATTCAACCTCGTGGGCGTTTAACGAGGCGACAAATTCTTTGAAGTCCTTGCCCAGCATATCCGTATTTCCATTCGTTGTATTCTGCGCGAATGATTTCCAGTTCGTTCAACCTCTCCGCGGGCGTTCGAGCGCGCCAAAACGCCAGATCGCTGCGGCCGGACGATTCCTTCAGTCGTCGGACTGTAATCGCTTTCCTGATCATGCGAATAGTTTACCCCATGAGAGCCATAAATGCAGCATCTTCCTCGCAGGGGGCGTGATTACTCTTTCTCGTCTTCTTGGCGTTTTTTACGTTAGAAAAAGGCGGCGGAGCGATGCGAGACGGCTCACGGGTTTCTAGCCGGCTTCAACGAAGCCAGCTACAGTCCTCTGTAGCCGGGACCGATGGTCCCGGCCTGAAAAACCGCCGGACTCCATGCCCCGCGTCCCATGCTCCGTGCCCTTTACGGGTCGGTCCGGGACCGGATCTGGTAGAATCCCCGCCCTCCCGCGGCGTGCGTGGAGTCCGTGTAGGTGATGAAATTCGCGCCGACGACGGACGGCAGGGTCGTGTTGACCGGCACAAAGCCCTCGACGCCCAGCATCAGGTTGCTGCTCCACCAGACCTCGTACCAGCGGTTGCTGATCGCCGGCCAGCGCAGGAAGGTCCCCTGGCCGCCCGTCGGCTTACGGATCCAGCCGCCCTCTGCCATGTTCAGCACCTTGACCGTCAGCACCGCCACGGCGCTGTTGGAGTAGGCCACCCGGTTGGTGACGTCCACGCGGTAATTCGCGGCCTGGTCCGCCTGCACGTTGACGAGGGTAAGCAGCGTGTTCGTCTCGCCGCCCATCGGTATGCCGCCCTTCAGCCACTGGTACAGCATCGTCGGCGTGCCCGTGGCATTGACGGAGAAGTTGACCGTCTCGCCGACGTACACCACGATCCCTGTCGGATGCGTCAGGATTTCCGGCGGCGCGAGGACCACAACCACCGCGCTGGAGCTCACCACCCAGCCGGCAACGTTCGATACAATCACATCATATACCCCGGCGTCGTTCAACGTTATGGGGAAGAATGTGATGCTGTTTTCTGTCATGCCGTCCAGGGGGAGACCGGTCTTGCGCCACTGGTACACCGGGTCCGGCGTGCCGCTGGCCGCCACGCTGACTCCCGCGAATGTGAAAGCATCGTTCGTTATGCTTTGCGGCTGTTCAGAGATGGTCGGCGGTTCGAGTACGCTGCCGCCGGTCTCGATATCCTGCCGGCGGATGGCCTCTATCGTCATCAGATTCTTGGCGTCGTTAAAGAACCGAAGAGCGTCCATGTTCCCCTGAAACGAATTCACACCGTCGCCGGTGACGAAGAGCCGCCCGGTGGATACCCCCGTTGCGCCCAAGCCGCCCCGTGCGTGGGTCGAGAATTGGAAGGTGCCATTAGAGACGTCACCCCGATAGAATTTAAGCGCCTCGGCCCCGGCATCGGAGGCGTCGAAGGTGACGGCGAAGAATTGCCAGGCCCCGTCCGCCAGCGCGCCGTTGGTCGAGGTCACCGCGACGGGCGTGCCGGTAGCGGAGGACACCAGCGCGATGTCCTGGTAATTGCTGGACGTGATCAGCGCGAAGCCGTTGGTCACCGCCCGGTTGCCGAGCAGCCGGTGCGTCCCGCCCGTAGCGGAGGTCTTGATCCAACCCGTGATTGTAAACTGGGTAATGCCGTGAACAGCCGCTACCGTGCCGGTGGAACGCGCATGGCAAGTCCCCCCGGTGCTCACCAGGGCATAGTCGCCTTCGGAAGACGAAACACCGCCGCCCTCCAGCGTTCTGGTGGCCCCGTCCTGCAGGGTCAAGTCTGCCGTCGGGCCCGCCGTCCCCTGGTTGTTCGCCGTGGGCCCGGACACCTCGTCAAACTGATAATCCAGGATAGCCTCGCCAATCGCCGTCTCATTCAATTGGACCGGCACGCTGGGACTGTTGCCCGCCTCGCCGCTGATCGTGATCTGGGCGGTCTTATTGCCGGTGAGCCCGTCCGTAATAACAGAAACCGAATGAACCGCGCTACTCCCGGGGGGCACCAAGTCACCTGTACAGGGCGCCACGCTAAGCCATGAAGCGTTGGTGGCCATCGTGTAGCTCAACGGCGTCGCACCGGAATTGCTGACAACCAGGGACTGGGCCGCCGGGCTGTAACTGCCTGCGATGTAGGAGAATACCAGGCTCGTCGGGATTGGAGAAATCCAAGCCGGATCGGCAAACGTTTGCCCGGGATTGCCCGCGCCGGGGGTGGGGAAGTTGGTCATGACCCAGCCGAAATGATCATAGGTAGATCCCGTCCCGACCAGTGCAACGGAATTTGTCGGGGTCTCGAACAACTGTTCAATATCCTCGGCCGGTATGCGTGTGTGCGCAGGCACCGTGCCACCATAGGACAAGGCCGCCTCGAGGCCATTCATCTCGTTCAGCACGCGCACGGCACCGGGGACATACGAACTAAGGTAATTGGTCAGCAAAAGGTCGCGAGGCGGGGCCGTGAGATTGGCTTGTCCAAGGACGAAGAATCCAAATCCATTTGTGTCGCTAGGAATCGTCGTGCTGGAAGGGATGGTATAGCTGTCGAATAACGTAAAGGCGGCTGTCCGTCCGTCCCGCATCTCGATCTTCCAGCCGCTGATATCAACTCCGGCCTCGCCGGCCAGTTCGATGAATTCATAGTTATCGAACCAATCCCATGCATCATAATCGATTTCATTGATCCACACCTTGCCCGGTGGGTTCCGCGGGATGCCGTACCAAGCCGGGCTGGTGGTGTAGTTGGTGGGATAATACACAGGACTGGTGGTGTCGCTACCGGGGCCTTCGAACGATCCCTTCATGTAGTATTGGACGATCGTGCCCACAGGTTGCGGAGGAATGTTGCTGATGCTTGTAAACTCATTACCAGACCCTGTCATGCCAACAGCTTGGTAAGCCCCCGAGGTGCCGATCCGGTAATAAGACGTCACCGACAGGGACCGTGCGCCATAAAAGGAGAGAACCTGCGCCAAGAGCGTTACCGTGTCGTTCGTGAACGGAACGGTCGGATCATTCCAGCCGGTGATCTGCACGCTCGCGGGGGGCTGGGGCCGCCCGATGGTGATATCGTCGAAAAGGGCCACGGAGTTGCCGTTTGTGATAAGAAGGCGGGCGTAATGATGATTTGTTTCAGACAAGTACTTCTCGTATGCGCGGTACGAGGTGTTGCTGATCATCAGGGTGTCCACGGTCGTCCAGTTGGCACCGTTCGAGGAGGTCTGGATGAGAGTGGTCAGGATGGAATCAACTGGCGGGGCGGAGTCCATCCAATGACGGTACTGGAAGGAAATCGGGCCGATGCCGTCGGCATAGTACTGTGAGTTCACGGAGGCGTCCGTGCCGCCGCCGCCGCCATAACCGGTCAGAAGGATGTCGTCAATATTCAATCGCTTGTTACTTGTGCCAGTCTCCGTAGCTCGCTTGATCCGTATGCGCACGTCTCCGGACTTGTTCACCGTTCCAGTAAAGGTCTGGACAATGTCATTAGCCGGCGCGGTGAAAGTAGAGCCTGCCTGTGTCCACGAAACGCCATTATTGGTGCTGTATTGCACCATCCAGTCCACCTGTGCTTCGGCGCTATACCGACGGTACTGGAAGGTGATGGTACCCAGGCCTCCGACCTTGTTGGTAAGCATCGTCATGGCCGACGTACCGTAGCCGCGCATGCGAGCGGAGCGGGACCCGTTTTTCCAGTCAGTAGCCGAAGTGCCAATCAGAGCGTCGGTCATATCCCAATCAAGCCCGCTGAGTTTGACGGTCCCGGATGCATAACTGGTTTTTGTTTCTCCCGCCCCCTCGAAATCTACATAGTAATCCGAGGATTCGGAGGCCCGTGAGAGTTGGAGAGATTGGCTGGAGTAGGCCTTATTGGTGTTTACTTTTGACTGGCCGACCAAGACCCAGTTCTGATGCTGGGTCGTCCCGTATAAGAAATCCATCTTGAGAGGCCATGAGTTGAAATCCTGCGAGCGATATTCGGTGGGCGCCTCAATGAAGACATCTTCCAGTAAAAGCGTCTGCGGGGGTTGTCCCCCTTCAATTCTCTTCGGGCCCGTCACGAGCACATCGTCAAAGGAGAGGTTGCCCAGCGACTTGCCATAGGTGAAACGCAGCCGAACCGCGTTTGTCGATAGCCCATGGGTGAGGATGGTTCCCGTTGTAGGCAGCGGCCGGTTTGAGGCAACGACCATCCAATTCACGTCATTGCTGGTGCTTTCAACCAAAAGGTAGGAATCTCCGTCCGTTGTTTGACCCTTGATCCAATAGGTTAACCCTGTAGGCACGGCCACGAGAGGGGTGACCAGTTGGCTTCCATTGCCTGTGAAGCCTATGGAGGGCGGGGCCAGGCCGTAATTCCCGGGCGTATCGTATGTCGGCCGGAAAGTGCCGGTGGCTGTCCAGCCGGCCGGCACCGGACTTAATCCGTCATTAAACGGCTCCTTTATTCTTATAATCGCAATCTCCGAAAGGTTGGTTTCCGGGAGATTGCGGAATCGGACATAATACGGAGCGGGCTGGTAATAGGCCCAAGAGTGATCCTGCCAACTGACAGAAGCTATATTCGAAATGGTGGCCAGAACAGTCCAAGTTGTTCCGTCGGGAGAGGTTTCAAGGCTCAAGCCGGCTGACCGGGCGCTGTAGGAAGAAACACGATAAGACAAACTGATATTGCCGTATCCGTCGGGGAACTGTGGCGAGCGCAAGTAGTTACTGATTGTCTCGGAGCCGTATATTTGTGCTG
>JAHJJH010000127.1 GCA_018823105.1 Verrucomicrobiota bacterium
GCAAGAATCGCGGACTCGCAGTCCTTCCTTGCCTTGTCACGCACGCTTGGCCGTCGGGATCACACGCGGCGTAGCCATGCCGGTCCCCAGCCTTGCCGTGCGCCTGCCGTACGATGCGGTATTAGGTCCTGGAATGTAGCGGCAACGCTGGGAGCACAACCATGAGCTCGGACTTGGGTCATCCAGGTAGGCACCATCAATTCACCATCTACGAGTCGGAACTCCGCGTCTTGGCCGGCGTTTCCGCCTCGTGGGGCAACGTGGAGGCCGGCGGTGACCTCTCCGGACTCCTGTCGCACGGTAAGCGCCCATCAGAACCATTGTTGACTGGTCGGCTATCCTGGCCCGTGTGTTGAAGGTTGCGGTAGATGACCAGGAGGTTCGACATGGCACGTTTGTCCGATCCGAAGAAGGCCGCGTTGTGGCAGCGGCGATTCCGGCGCTTTCTGAATTCCGGTTTGGCGGTGGCGCGGTTCTGTGCCGCCGAGCGTGTCTCCGAGTCCTCGTTCTACTATTGGCGAAAGAAGCTCGGGCCGCTGCGGCGCAACCGGGCCGTGGGGGCGGAAGATCGCGCAGCCGGTCGCGGGGGTCGGCGCACGATCACGGACGACCCGCGTATCTTCCGGCCGGTCACTGTCGTGCCGGCCGCCTGCGGCGTTGTCGTTCGGCTGCCGGGCGGCGTACGAATTGAGGTGGCGGCAAGCCAACTCGACACCCTCCGCGCCGTGGTGGCGGAGACGGTGCGGGCCGACCATGATCTGACCACCCGGCAGCACATCGCCTCCGGGCCCCCCCTCATTCACCAGCGCGGTGATGCCCAAGCATGCTAAGCGTTCCATCCACAGTATCGATCTATCTATGCACGCAGCCCACCGACATGCGCAAGGGGATTGACGGACTCTCCGGCATCGTGCGCGGGGTGTTCGGCGCCGACCCGTTGGATGGCAGCCTGTACCTCTTCATCAATCGCAGGCGCGACAGGATGAAAGCGCTCCATTTCGACGGCGGCGGCTACTGGTTGTACTACAGGCTTCTCGAAGCGGGGACGTTCGAAGGGATCGGTTCTGAAGATGCGTACATACAGATTGACACGACGCAGTTGGCGATGCTGCTCGGCGGTGTATCGCTGGTCGGCATTCGGAAGCGCAAGCGCTATCAGCGCGCGTCATAGACCAAGCGGCGACAGCTTCGAGACGTCATCACTTTTTGCGATCAGACATATGCGTGTGGCATCGTATATGCTGTATGTGTTGGCATGAGTCGTTCGAAGAAGCGCAAGAAGGCCGGAACCAGGATCGCGATGCCCGCGAGCTTGGGCGCGTGTCACGCACTCATCGGCCAACTGGCGTCCGCCGTCGAAGAACAGAGCAGTACGATCGAGACGCTTCGCCAAGAGAAAGAACGGATCCAGGCGGAGTTTGCGTTATTGGCGCAGCGTATGTTCGCCAGGCGTAGCGAGCGCTACCTCAACGATCCCAACCAATTGAAGCTCGACTTGGGCGATGACGACAACGCGGCCGACGCCGCGGAGGGCCTGGCCCAGGCGGTTGAGGAATCAGGCATTGTCGTCAAGAGCCACGTACGCCGGCCGCGCAAGCCGCGGAACGAGTCACTTCCCGAGAACCTGGAGCGGTACGAGGTCGAGGCCGACGTGCCCGAGGATGTGAGGAACTGTCCCGAGCACGGCCCGCGTGAACTGATCGGCTACGACACGACCGAAACGCTGGAGTTCGAGCCACCCAGGCTTCGGGTTCGCGTCACGAAGTATCCCAAGTATGCGTGCCCGAAGGATTCCACGTGCGGCGTCGCTTCTCCTGAGCGGGCCGTCGGCCTGGTGGAAGGCGATCGCTACGACACGAGTGTGGCCGCCGAGATCATCACGGCCAAGTACGGCTACCACGTTCCGGTGTACCGGCAGCAGGATCTGTTCGCCGGAAGTGGTTGGACGCCGGCCCGTTCGACACTACTGAATATCTTGACGGGTGCGGCCTTCGTGATCGAGCCGCTGGTGGCACACTTCAAACGGGCCGTTTTGGCTGACGACATCATCGGCACGGATGATACGCGGGTGACCCTGATCCTGCCGGAGACCGTCCCCAAGCCGGATCCGAATGATCCGACGTCCAAGCGTGCTTATGAGGTGTTGAGCAAGGCCATCGAGGAGAAGCGTCCGAGCGTCAACGCGCACCGGTGGGCGTATCGGGGGATCACCGTACCGCTGAACGTGTTTGACTTCACGGTGAGTTGGCATCGCGATGGTCCCGAGATCATGCTGGCCGACTTTACGGGGATCGTGCTGGGCGATTGCTACTCGGGCTATGAGGGAATCGCGCTGGCCAGCGACGGTCGTATTCAACGGGCGTCGTGCGCGGCCCATGCGCGGCGCAAGTTCGTCGATGCGAAGATCGCGTATCCGCTGGAGTCAGCCGTGGTGATGGCGAAGTTCCGGCAGCTCTACGATATTGAGGATCAGGCCAAGGACTTCTCGCCCGAGGCACGCCTGGAGTTGCGTCAAGAGGCCGCGGCCCCGGTGTGGGCTGAACTCGAGGAATGGCTCGACAGCGAGTCCGCGACGGGCGCGTTGCCGAAGAGTCTGCTGGCCAAGGCCGCGGGTTATCTGCGGAATCAGTGGGATGGGTTACAAACCTATCTGGCCGACGGCCGGGTGCCGATCGACAATAACGACACAGAGCAGTTGATGAAGCAGGTCGCCATCGGACGGAAAAACTGGCTGTTCGTGGGCAGCGTCGATGCGGGGCGACGTGCGGCGGACTTCCTGACGCTGGTCAGCAGTGCCGTCCGCAACGACCTGGACGTATGGGCGTACATCAAGGATGTCCTCGATCGCTTGCTGGCCGGCGAGACCGACTACGCCGCGCTCCGTCCGGACGCGTGGGCCGCCGCGCATCCCGAAGCGATCAGGGAATACCGCGCCACCGAACGCCGCGACCGCGCCGACCGCAAAAAGGCCCGCCGCGCCACACGCCGTTAACCCCAGCGACAATCCACTCGGCGCACGCCCCACCACCCAAGCCATGGCCGTGATGGGCGCTTACACCGCGTCAGCATGATCCACCATGCCGGCGCGACCACGGCGGCCTATGCCTACGACAGCCGTGATCGCTGCACCGGCATCGACGTGTACGACACCGCCAACAGCGAATGGGACGAGCTGGCCGACTACACCTGGCTGGGAGGCGCGATCAGCAAACGCCTAAATAGCTCCCCACAATAGGGAAACTGGCCTACGCGGCTTTGGAACGCAGATACGCATCTCGTTCGACCTCAAACGGGCGGCGGTGCTCGAGCCACTCGAACACTTGGTCCAGCAGTTCTTCAATCGTCTTGCATCGGTGATTCCGCGTAATCTCTTCGTGCAGGTGCCACCAGATGCGTTCGATTGGATTCAGATCCGGCGCGTACTTTGGCAGAAAGTGAATCACGATGCGATCACGATGCTCCGCCAGGTACTGCCGCACGGCGCGACTGTCGTGAAAGCTCGCGTTGTCGCAGATCACGTGAATCCGCGTGTAGCGCCGCAACCGGGTTCGCAGCTCGTCGAGATGCCGGATGAACAGCTTCGAATTCCGGCCCTCGCCCTGCTGCCCGCCCGTCAGGATCAGGTCGCCCGTCCGCCAGTTGAGCGAACCGGCCAGATACCGCTTCACATTGTTCCCCGGCGTCTCGACCTCCGCCTGCTCGCCGCGAACCATCCACATGCTGCCGATCTTCGGATTCGTGTTCACGTCGGCTTCATCCTGGAAGACCGCGACCTCGCTTGCAGGCAAATGACCCAATAAATGCCGCAGTTTTCGCCAGATCGCCTCACGCCGCGGATCCTCGATTCGCAACACCGGTCGCGGCCGGCGCCACACCAGACGCTCGCGATGCAGACAGCGACGGATCGTCTCGCGGCTGATGCGGACCGACGCGAACTCGAAGGCCATCAGGCACAGGCATTCGCAGGTCCACCGGCTGCGAAGGAAGCCGAAGTCGCGCGGCAGCGTGGTCGTGACCCAGGTGACGATCATGGCCAGCAGCGTGCCCTCGAAGATCGGACGGCGCCCGCGACGCCTGCCTTCGAGCGCGTCGGCTCCGCCTTCCTCGAACCGCTTCTTCCACCGGTCGATCGTCCGGCGACTGCAATACAACGCCGATTCGATCTCAGACCAACTCCAGCCGTCGCAAAGCAACAACACGATGTGGGCCCGCTGCCGCACCGCCGGTTCAGGATGTTTTCGATACAAGTTCATCAGGCTCTTGCGTCCAGCAGGCCCCGGCGACAAACTGCCATCCATGGCTCCGCCTCCGGGGTAAGGGTTGTTTAGTCACTCCCCATATCCTGGAGGCAAGCCAGTTTCCTTTTCAAGAGCAGCTATTTAGCCGATCAATTGCCTCGCTCTGGCCTGGATGTCCTTTGGGGCGAGGCCGACGTATTCCATGATCGCCTGCGGCGACTTGGCGCTCTTGGGAATCCGACCGCAGGTCATCGACTCGACGCGGACGTCGCCCTGGCCTGCGGCGATCTCCGCCACGGCGCTGCCGAGGCCGCCGGCGTAATTGTCCTCGACGCAGAGGACGCGACGGCCGGTCTTCGCCGCGGCGGCGAGGATCGGGCCGCCCTTGAGCGGGAACGAGTACGCATCGACCAGCGTACACTTGATGCCGTCCGCGGCGAGGGCCTCGACGGCCTGCTTGCAGAGGTGGACCATGTAGCCCGACGACACGATCGTCAGGGCGTCGCCTTCAATCAACACGTGCGAGCCACCGATCTCGAACGCGGTATCGGGCGAATAGAGCAACGCGACGTCCGGCCGGTGCGTCCGCATGTAGCACATGCCGA
>JAHJJH010000128.1 GCA_018823105.1 Verrucomicrobiota bacterium
CCGAAGATGTGGATCAGGATCTCTGCCCGGCCCCGCTGCGCGATATTCAGCCGGCCCTCGGAAGCCTCGCCGACGATGATATAATCAGGCCGGATCTTCTTGAGAGCTTCCAGGAAACAGACCCCCTCAAAAAGCTCCTCCACCACGGTGCCCACGATATATATTTCCCCGCCGTATTCCTCGGGATTGAGATCCTTCAATACGTGCATGGAATGAAACATGGTCGCGAAAGCGCCTTTCATATCGGACGCCCCCCGGCCATACAGCTTCCTGCCCTTTATGGCCCCTGAAAACGGCCCTGTTTCATCGTCCCATTTGGCCGGCTCCGCGTTTACGGTATCGAGGTGCCCCGTCAGGACCACCTTTTTCCCTTTTCCCCTGCCCACCACCATTTTGCCGATGAAATTCCCCATCCTGTCGAAATAGGCTTCGTCAAAATTCAGATGCATGGCCTCCCGGATGCACTTTTCTCCCACCGGTTGCTCCTGGCCGGAGAGGCTTTTGATCTGGATCAATTCCTGGGCGAAAGAGACCACTTTCCCGAATTCATACTTCCCGACCAGTTCGGCTATCATATGTTTTCCTTGTTCTGCACGAATCGGCACTCTCCCGTAATTGGCAAGGGAGCACCCGTTTCCCTTCGCCCGGCATGCCGGACGTCCGGCGACGTCAAACGGGCTTTTCGACCCGGGCCGTCAGGGGCAAGACGATTAAAAAAAATACTATCACACCTGAAGTCTTTCTGCAAAGCACTCCGAGGCCGACGGTAAGGGCGCATGACGTCGGAAGGAATGACACCGCAAAGAGGGAGGCCGGGGCTGGTCCCGTCAGGGGAGCGGGAGAGTGGGCTCGGCCCGCCTCGATTCATAAACTCAAACCATGTTCCGCCACCACGCCGCGCCTTCGCACCGCGTTTTCCGCGAGCACCACAATACGGATCTTCCGCCCGAACGAATCAGTCATGACTCTTCGCGGTGACGGCGTTCACCTCGTCCATCACGAGGCGGAGTGACTTTTCCGCCTTGGCCCCGCAACTGGCGCGCGCCCCCTGACATTCGAGGCTTCTCAATTTCCGGGTGACGGATCGAATCACCCCCCGGATTTGTGGAAGGGTGGCTCCCCGCGCAAAGGCCAGCCCGGCGGCCAGGGCCGGCGCGGCTTTAATGGCCAGGCCGCAGTCGTCCGAGATGCGGCTCCGCTCTTGGCTCAACCGAAGCTGCACCAGCAGGGCCAGCAGCACCGCGGGCAGGACCGAACGGCCCTGTTCCCGGTACAACTCGCGTAGCGGCAGCCCCAGGAAGATGCCGTGATTCCCGGAGCCTGTGATGGTCATGATCGCGTGCCGGTGCCCGCACATCCGCTCGCGGACCAGCCGCGCCACACGCTTCTCCAGTGACAACCGACGGGTGCCCTCCGCCTGTTTGAGAAGGAAATCTTCCGCGATGGTCTCCAGCGCCGGCATGCGCCGCCGGGCCAGCCGGACGATGGCGTCCAGGCCGGGCGGGGTGATAGGTGCGGGATTTTTCAGTTTGATTTCCCGCCCGTCCACGACAAGGCGCGCGACGCGATCGTGCCGGTCCGCGATCAACACTTCGCCCCGGTGCGCGTCCTGGATGAGTTCGGCGCGCACCCAAATTCCCCGTTTCCGCAGGGGCTGCACTTCCAGCCAGCCACGCCGGCGCAGGAGCGCCCGAGCCGCCGCCACGTTCATGCGCGGGAACACGTTGAATCCCGCCGCGCTCGTGGTCAACCCGGCGGCCACCGCGGCGCGCACGCCCCGCTGGTGAAGGAACGGCACCACGGCCGTCGAGGCATTACGGTACACGTCGCGGGAAACCCATAAATGCGCCCGGACGGTTGGCAGGTCGAGCGGCGCCGGCCAGTGGCGGGCCAGCGTGCGGAAAGCATAGGCACAGCTCGCAGGCTCCGTGCAGCCGACGACCTCGACGATCTCGCGCTTCAGTAAGGCCGCCACTCGTTTTGCTTCGCTCATGCCCGGCTCAATGGTCACAGACATTGTCGCCGCTCGGCAGGTTCCCGGCAAGAAAGGAGGCGGCCAGTTCTTCCGGCGCGGCCGCCGGCGCGCCCACTATGACCTGAATGCCTTGGCCGGCGAAAAGCGACTGGGCCCGCTGGCCCATGCCGCCGGCAATGATGACGTGGGCGCCCTGCTCGTGGAGCCAGCGTGGCAACACGCCCGGTTCATGAGCCGGGGGTGTCAGCATCTGACTGCCCGTGACCTTCTTTGTCTTCTCATCCGCCTCGATCAGGGCGAATTGCTCAGAGTGTCCGAAATGGGCGCAGAGTTTTCCTCCCGCCACGGGTATCGCGATCTTCATGCTGTGCTCCTTTGGATTGTCATTTCCGCTTCATCCATCTCCGTTAGAACCTTGGACCATACCGCGCGCACATCAAGTTCCGTTCCCGGAGGGCCCAATTCCACAATGTTTTTCCCTCGAGTTGCGCGGTCGTGACGGCGCGGTCATAGCGGATGCGGCCGGCGATACGCGCCCCCCTGTGGACGGCCTGCCGTTCAATATCTCCGGTGATCGAGGGATTGATATCCCATTTGTTCACACAAACCATCGCGGGGATCTTGAAATGTCGCGTCAGGTCGAGCACCCGCCCCAGATCATGCAGACCCGAAAGCGTCGACTCGGTCACGATCAGCACCAGCGAGGCGCCGGTGACCGAGGCGATCACGGGACAACCAATCCCCGGGGGCCCGTCCACCAGCACCAAGTTCAGCGACCGGGTATGCGCGAGGCCTCGCGCCTCCTCCCGGATCCGCGCGACCAGCTTGCCGGAGTTTTCCCCGCCCGGGGTCAGCCGGGCATGAACCATCGGACCGCACCGCGTATCGGACACGTACCACTCGCCGCCGACGCGTTCCGGAAAATCAATGGCCTGCACAGGACACACCCGCACACACACCCCGCAGCCCTCGCAGGCGACGGCCTCCACGCGGAACGTTATCCCGTTTTCCGCGGGACGGATCGCCTCGAACCGGCAGTGTTCAAGACACACGCCGCAGGCGGTGCAATCCGCCTGCCGGATCACCGCCTCGTGTCCGCTCCGGAATTCCTCGCGCCGCCGGACCCGGGGCTGAAGGAGCAGGTGCAGGTCTGCGGCGTCCACGTCGCAGTCCGCAAGGACGGATTTTCCCGCCAGCGCGGCGAAGGCCGCGGTCACGCTCGTCTTACCCGTTCCACCTTTTCCGCTGATGACGACGACTTCTTTCATGCGCGGGCCTCTTCGGGAAATTCGCTCATGATTCGTGCCTCCAGTTGATCCAGGGCATTCCGAAATCCGGGGATGGCGTTCATCAACTCCCCCCGGGAGTACGCCTCGGCCGCCCGCCGATCGTCCGGGATTTCCGCCAGGACGGGGATGCTCTCCGCCCGGCAGAATGAGCGGATAGCGTTGTTGCCGATTCCCGCGCGATTGATCACCACCCCGAAGCGGCGTTTCAGTGGCCGTATCAATTCCACCGCCAGCCGGAGATCGTTCAGTCCAAAGGGGGTGGGCTCCGTGACCAACGCCACGTAGTCGGCATCGCATACCGTCGCGACCACCGGGCAGGAAATTCCCGGCGGAGCGTCGAGAATCGTCACCCCGCCATTCGCTTTCGCCCTTTTCACGGCACGGATCAGGGGGGGGGACATCGGTTCACCGACGTTGAGGCGACCCTGGATAAAGCCGATCTTCCCGGCATGTCCCGTTTCCACCACGCCGATCGTGCGGGGTCGCTCCTGGATCGCGCCCGCCGGACACACCAGGCGGCAGCCGCCGCAACCGTGACAGAGTTCAGGAAACACCAGCGCCGTTTTCAGAACGACGATGGCGTTGTACTCGCAGGCTTCCGCGCATTGGCCGCAGGCCGTGCACTTGGTCTTGTCAATCACCGGGACCGGAATGCCGACTTCCTCGACCCGCTCGATTGCCGGCTTCAGAAAGATGTGGCCGTTCGGTTCCTCCACGTCACAGTCGAGGTATTGAACAGCTTCGCCCCGTTCGGCCAGCACGGCGGCCAGGTTCACGGCGACGGTGGTTTTTCCCGTGCCGCCTTTGCCGCTGGCGATGGCGAGGACCCCCCGGGGGCCGGTTTCGGAACCGTATTTCATGGCGTCAACAGATAGTCGGCTAAAGCCCGGTAGAGGGTGCTGATAGCCAGGATGGCGCAATGCTTTTCCTCGTCGGGCAGACATTCCTGCGCGTCAATGATATCGCGCGGACTGATGCCCAGGGCTTCGAGGATGGTTTTACCCTTTGCCCTTTGGGCGACCGCCGCGCCGCACTTCCTTGTATGCGCGCATCCGTTGGTGAAGTAGTGGACCTCCTCGATGCGCCCGTTCCGGATCTCGAGATAGAACTCCATTTCGTCGCCGCATAGGCCCTTTAGGGAGGCCGAAGCCGTCGGGTCGTTCATCCGTCCAAAAAACGGATCGCTATTCTGTTTCTGATGAGGTTGTGCCGTCATGACGATGCCGGACCCTCCTTCCCGTTTCCTGCCTTGAAGTAAATCTCTCCGTCCCGGTATTCGGAGTGAACCCGGTGCGACCGCGACAGGTCGCCGATGTATTTCGAGACCTCGTTGACGTGCATATCGAAGGCATTCGCTATCTGCCGGCTCGTGCAGGGGCGCCGCCGAAGCATGTCCATAATACTGTTTTCGTTGGCCTCGATATTCGCGCCGCAGCGAGTGGGGAACCCCGCGATGATCGTGGCGCGTGGCCGGAACAATTCTGCGCGCTCCTCCATGCTCCCTTGATCGACCGGCAGCACGGATCGCTCCGCGGGTGGACGCACCGCCGTATTCAGATGGATTTCATCGGGGGCGATCGTTTCCGCGATCCGGGCGATGTGCTTCACGCCTTCCGGCGAGATGTTGACCCCTTCCACCAGGAATACTTCCAGCCAGAGCTTCCCGGAAAACATTTTGCGGAAAGTGCGCAAACCCGCGATGTATAGATGGAAATTCAATTCCGGGTGCGGCCGGTTGATTTGCCGAAAGGAAATCGGGTCCCATGCGCTTAGCGACAGTTTCACGATCTCCGCAGGAAGCGCCGCCTCCCGCACGTCGGCCAGCCAGAAGAGGGTCCCGTTGGACAGGAGAACCGCCGGGAACGGTATTTTCTTCTTGATGAATGTCAGGATGTCGCAGAATCCAGAATGCAGCGTCGGCTCGCCCGAACCCGAAAGCGTGATGTGGTCCGCCTGACCGCCTTCTTCATGCCAGCGGGAAAGCTCCGATTTCACCTCCGCCGCCGGCATATACTCCCTGCGCTCAATGGTCTTGTGAGACGTGTGCCCCAACTGGCAGAAAACACAATCGAGCGTACACGTCTTCAGCGGTGTCAGATCGACGCCGAGCGACCGCCCAAGACGGCGCGACGGGACCGGTCCGAAGATATGGCGGTATCGTTGCATCCATCGGAGGACGGCGGGGGGGATTTCGCCCGCCGTCCCGATATCCGTTTGATTACTTGTCCGCCGGCTTGGCTTCCAGTTCCTGGATGCGGCCGCGAATTTCCTCCAGCGCATGGCCGAAATAGTCGGCCTGCTGCTTGAGGGCCGCGAGTTCCTGTTCCGGCGCCGGCGCCGGGGGCATAACCCCGCCCCAGCCACCGCGCATCCAGCCCGGCTGTCCGGTGGCAAAAAACATGTTCCGCCAACCTGCCCCGAGCCCGGCCGAAGGACCCCGGCCTCCTCCGCGTCCGCGACCCAAGCCGAAGCCGCGTCCGCCACCCGCGTTCATATAGCCGGGCGCGCCGGCCCCTGCGCACAATCCCATGGCACGGCCCGTCATCGCACCCGCTCCCATCGGTCCCGTTCGATCTCCACCTGGCATGACTGACTCTCCTTTCTTCTTTGTGTTATTTGTTTGCACCCCGGCCGCGACCCTTCCGGCCGCGACCTTGTCCGGCCCGTTTTTCGCCGCCCTGTCCACGGCCTTGGCCTGTGGCCGGGGCGGATGATGGGCGCGACCCGCCGCCGCAGGCTCCCCTGCCGCGGCCCGTGCGCGCCCCCTGTCCCTGCGGTCCTGTTCCATCGCCTCTTGGCATGCTGCTCCGCTCCTTTCTTTTTAGGCCCAATGCCCCTCGACATTGGCGGTTGTGGTTTCCTTGAGTTTCCCGGCTTTGAAATCCTCAAGGACTCCGATGACCGTGCTTGCCGTCGCCAGGAAAATCTTGATGCCCGCGGCGTGCAGGGTCCGGAAGGCCTTGGGGCCGACGTGGCCCGTAATCAATGCCTCTGCGCCCAGGCGGGCCACGGTCTGCGCGGCCTGGATGCCGGCGCCCTGCGCCGCCTTCAGGTTTTACGCGTTGTCGTGCGCGGTGAATTGGCCGGTGTCCGTGTCCAACAGGATAAATTTCCTGGCCCGGCCAAAATGAGGGTCCGTTTCACTGCCCAACGATACTTCTTTTGCTGTAATGGCTAACTTCATGTCTGTTCCTTTCTCCTCATGTCTGGCCTGCCCAACCGTGCCCGTGCCGCCCGCAACCGCCCCGGCGCCGGCCTGGTCCCGCCGGGGGTTGAAGCACCGGGCCGCCCTCCAGGCGGAGCGCCTTCCCGTGGATCAGCGCGTCAGCGACCTTTTTCCTCGCGGATTCGATCACGCGGGCAAACGTGGGGCGCGAGATCTTCATCTGCTCGGCCGCCGGCTCCTGGTATAAGCCATTCAGGTCGGCGAGGCGGAGAGACTCCAGTTCGTCCAGCGTGACCACGACCTCCGCCAGTTCGCGCAGCGGCACGCCCGCGGGCTTGAAGTAGGACACCCCCGGCACAAACCCGACTTTTCGAAGGCAAAACGGTCTCGGCATGATGGCCCTTCCCTTGTTTTCCGATCCAACCTATTATGAACATATGCTCATAATAAAAATCTGTCAAGGGCGGAAAAGGCCGGGGCGGGCGGGCGGGGGGCGCTTGACTCCCCCCGGCGCTCTTTCATAATGGGAATCATGAGTTTGCACTGCAACCCGGCGGGCCCGGCGGCCCGCCCACACGGAGGCCCTCGATGACCGCGTTCAATCCCTGGGAAATGGCGTGCCAGCAACTCGATACGGTGGCGCGGAAGATCAACCTGGACAAGAACATCCACCAGAAACTCCGTCACTGCAAGCGATCGCTGATCGTCTCCGTGCCCATCCAGATGGACGACGGGGCCGTACAGGTCTTCGAAGGCTACCGGGTCCAACATAACCTCGAACGCGGCCCGGCCAAGGGCGGCATCCGCTACCACCCGGACGTGACGCTCGACGAGGTCAAGGCCCTGGCGATGTGGATGACCTGGAAGTGCGCCGTGGTGGGTATTCCTTACGGCGGGGCGAAGGGCGGCGTGGTCTGCGATCCCCGCCAGATGTCCCTGACGGAACTCGAGAAGCTCACCCGCCGGTTCACCTCCGAAATATCCATCATCATCGGCCCGGAGAAGGACATCCCCGCGCCGGACGTCAACACGAACCCGCAGGTGATGTCTTGGATCATGGACACTTACTCCATGAACGTCGGCTACTCGGCGCCCGGCGTGGTCACCGGCAAGCCCATTGAAATCGGCGGCAGCGAGGGCCGCCTGACCGCGACGGGGAAGGGTGCGATGATCGTGATCAACGAGGCGTTGCAGCACCTGAAACTGCGGCCGGACCAGTGCACGGTGGCCATCCAGGGCTTCGGCAACGTGGGCAGCGCGACGGCGCAGTTCCTGCACGAGATCGGTTGCCGGATCGTCGGCGTAACGGATGTCGCCGGCGGCGTCTTCAATCCGAAGGGCTTGGACATCCCGGCCCTGATTCGTCACACCAAGGACTCCGAGCGGCACACCCTGGCCGGTTTCGACGGCGGCGATCACGTCAACAATCCGGCGAAAGCAAACGAGGAAGTGCTCAAGCTCAACGTGGATATCCTGGCCCCCTGCGCGTTGGAAAACCAGATCACCAAGGCCAACGCGCATGGCATTCGGGCGAAGATCATCGCGGAAGGCGCCAACGGCCCGACCACACCCGAGGCCGACGAGATCCTTTTCCGCAAGGGCGTGTTCATGCTGCCGGACATCCTGGCCAACGCGGGCGGCGTGACGGTGTCCTACTTCGAGTGGGTCCAGGATATCCAGGCGCACTTCTGGCAGCTGGAGGACATCAACAAGGAACTCACCCGGATCATGGTCAAGGGCTTCCGCGACGTCTTGGACATCGCGCAGCGCGAGCAGTGCGACATGCGCATGGCCGCCTATATCCTCGCCGTCAGCCGCGTGGCCACCGCGGTGAAGCTGCGCGGGATCTACCCGTAACGGGGAGCCCGCTCGTGGATAGCGCTTCAAGCCCTGCGCCGCGTCGGCCGCGTATCCTGTTCGTTACGCCGGCCTTTGTCTACGGCGGGCTGGAGCGGGTGATTCTCGATCTGATCGCGGTCCTGGACCGCGAGCGGTTCAGCCCGATGATCTGTTCCCTCTACCCGCCCGCGCCGGGGATGGTTCCGCGGCTCGAGGCGGCGGGCGTGCCGTTCTTCGCCCTCGACAAGGGGGACGGCGTGAATCTGCGCCTCCCGTTCCAACTGGCACGCCTGTTCCGGCGGGAGCGGGTGGACCTCGTCAACGCGCACGACATTGGCGCGACGTTCTACGCCGGACCGGCGGCGCGGCTGGCCGGTATCCGGCGCGTGGTGCATACCGATCACAGCCAGGTCCTCGGGCTGACCCGGCGGCTGTCCGTGTTCGCTGCCGTGCTGCGCTATGGCACGGCGCGCGCGACGACGGTGTCCGAGCACCTGCGGCGGTTTCTCATCGAGACCCTGCATTACCCGGCGGGCCGTGTGCAGGTCATCCCCAACGGCATGGACCTGTCCGCCTATGAAAAACCTACCCGCCCTGCGAGGCCGGAGTTCGAGTTCACCGCGGACGACCGGGTCATCGGCGCGATCGGGCGGCTGACGCAGCAGAAGGGGATGATCCACCTGGTGCGGGCTCTTCCCGCACTGCGCGAGACTCATCCATGCGCCCGTCTGCTGATCGTCGGGGACGGGTCGCAGCGCGCGGAGCTGGAGGCCGAGGCCGCGCGGCTGGGGGTGGGGGGGCGCGTAACCTTCGCCGGAACCCGGGATGATATTCCGGACCTGCTGCGCCTGATGGATGTTTTCACTCTGCCGTCGCTGTGGGAGGGCCAGCCGCTGGTGCTGATCGAGGCCATGGCGGCGGGCGTGCCGATCGTGGCGACGGACGTCGGGGGCGACGCGGAGGTCCTGGGCGGCGGGAAGTATGGCGCCTTGATCCCGGCCGCCGATCCGGCGGCGCTGGCCGCGGCCTTGCGGCGGGTCCTGGATGACCCTGCCGCGTCTCGCCGCATCGCGGAGGAAGCCCGCGCGCATGTGTTCGCCGAGCGGACGCACACCGCCATGGCGCGCAAGTACGAGGCGCTCTTTGATGCCCTCCTGAACGCCGAACACTGAAACCTTCCCATGCGCATCCTCACCAACATGGCCTTTTGGCAATGCCCGTACTGGGTGGAGCGGACGGATTGCATCTACGATCTCAAGGGCGCCACGGCGGACCCGGTTTTTCTTCCGGCCTGGAAGGAAGCATGGCGACTTTTTCGGCGAAACCGCGAGTACGATGTCATCCTGACGATGGAGCCCCGTACCTCGCTGGCCTACGGGTTGTTATGCGCCATGACGGGCCGGCTGTCGAAGCAGATCATGACCGAGGTCTTTATTGACCAGCCGCGCCGGGCGAACCCGTTCTGGCGCCTGAAGACGGCGCTCTATCGGTGGGTGGCGCGGCGGGCGATCGGGATGTTGACCTTGAGCACAGCCGAACTGGAGTCGGTCGCAGAACGATTCGGCCTGCCGCGCGAGCGGCTGCGCTTCATTCCGCTGCAATGCACCATCGAGGAGCCGCGGCAGGCCCCGACGGATGAAGGCTTCGTGGTATCGGCGGGCCGGTCGTTGCGGGACTACGCCACGATGGTACGCGCCGCCCCGAAGATCCGGGTGCCGGTGGTGATCCTGTGCGGGCGCCGCGATGAAATCCCGGAGGGACCATTGCCGGCCAATCTCACGATCAAGCGCGACGTCCCGCGCGAGGAGTACGTGGACACCCTGGCCCGCAGCGCGATCGTGGCGCTGGCGTTGCGGGAATCGCTGCGCCCGACGGGACAGGTGGTCATGCTCGAAGCCATGGGATTGGGTAAGCCGGTGGTGGTCACGCGCCACCCGGGCACCGTGGATTACATCCGGGACGGCGAGAACGGATTCCTGGTTGAGCCCGGGGACGCGGACGGCATGGCGCGCGCGGTGCAAATGTTGCTGAAGGATCCGGGGCTTCGGCGACGCATTGGGCAGCAGGCCCTCGAGGATGTGCGCCGGCATTACTTCCTGCAGGCGCACGCCGAGGCCCGGCTTCAGGCCATATCCGAGCTCTTGTCGGCAGCCAACTCGGAAACGACGTAGAGGATCAGCAGCGGCACGGCCGGCAGGTGGTGGCGGGCGCCGCCCTCGTAGAAGCTGTATACCACCCACTTCGTCAGCACCAGGATCGCGGCGGCCAGTTCCAGTGGGGAGGCCTGCCAGCGGTGCCGCAGGGCGCGCAGCGCGACGAAGGCCCACAGCATCACGAGCGCGCCCCATCCGGACTGGGCGATGAACCGCAAGGCCGGGTCCAGTGTTGGCATGGCTTCGCCGCCGCGGTTGATCAATTCGATATAGGTCGTTTCGGTGCCCCAGGTGTGGAGCAGCTTCCGGAGCGCCAGCCGGACGAACTGTCCGGGGTGGGCCAGGATAAAGGCTTGCGCCTGGTCCCGGCAGTAGCGCATGTGCCGGACCATTTCGTCCGGGGTCTCGATGTGCGTTTCATCCGGCAGGGGGCTGTAGAGCCCGTCGGATTCCGGGTTATTGGCGCTGTAGAACACGAGCGGGCCGGAGGCACAGACGAGAATCGGCTCCCCGAATACCTGGCGATTGCGCCACGCCCAGGGCGCGATGACCAGGCCCATTCCGACGACGAACAGCAGCCAGGCCATCCAGAGACGGCGCTGGAAGAATGACTTGGCGGACAGCAGCCAGAAGGCCAACGCCTGCACGGGGGCGACCAGCAGGACCGCCTTGGTCAACGCGCCGGCCCCGGCGGCCAGGCCTCCCGCGAAAGCGGCTCCCACGCCCCCTCTGTTAGTGGCGACCGCCAACCAGCGGCCGACCATGAGCAGGATCATCAACGTGTAGAGGTAGAAGTAATACGGCGTGACCAGCGCATAGAGGATCATCGAAGGATAAAACGCCATGGCCAGCGTGGCGATCCGCGCGGTGGCCAGGGAACAGGAGCGTCGCGCGATGCCATAGAAGACGAAGATCATGCCGAGGAAGAGGGGCAGTTGGCCAAGTTGGGCCACTACCGGCGTAGCCCCGAAGAGCTTGAACAAAAGGCCGTAATACCAGATCTGACCCGGCGCATAGTAAGTGAGGGGTGACATCTGCCCGGTGCGCACCAGATGCTCGGCCTCCTGGAGCACGAACAATCCATCGAACGATGGCGAAGGCTGCAGCCAGAACACAAGCCCGACTTGAAGCAGGGCGGGGATCCCGAGGGCCAGGGAGAGAAACCCGAAGCCGGTGAGTAAGTCCAAGGCCTTTCCAATCATCATCCGGAAGCGGGTTATGACCGCCTGCCGGGAGATGACGATCCATGCCAGTCCGCCGGATACGGCCAGCGGGATCCATCCTTCCGGCCGGCCCTTGTAAAGCGGGAAGAAGAGCAGCATAGCCAGGGTCGCAAGGCCGGCGAGGCGGAAGACTGTCGAAAACAGGAAAACCGGGAGGCCCTTGCAGGCGCTTTGGGGAACTGGATTCAGCATCATCATAGTTCGAAGGCATGGTAGAGGAAGCAGGAGGCCGCGCAAGGCAGAAAGGGCGGGAGGCCGGGAAGGCGTTTCCCGATACCGAGGCTATGTTCATTCCTAACCCGGCAACCCCGTTTGTCTATTGACCTTATGCGCATATGCGCATAAGGTCAATAGACATGAACTATCGACAAGCCAAAGTGAGGGCGGAAATCCTGAAAGCCATGGCTCACCCGGTCAGAGTCCTGATCGTGGATGCGTTGCTCCGGGGGGATCACTGCGTTCGTGAACTCAACAGGCTGGCGCGCATCAGCCAGTCCAATGTGTCCCGACACTTGGGCGTGCTGAAAAAAGCCGGCATCGTTACCGACCGGCGCCAGGCCATGAAGGTGTACTACCACCTGGAGACGCCTTGCATCCTGAAGGCGTTCGATTGCGCCGCCGAAGTCGTGCAGGCGGACTCCCGGCGGCGGAACGACTACCTTAAAAGTTGCGTGAGTTGAACAGGGAACTGAAGATTTTTCTCTGGCTGACGGCGGGATTTCTTGTCGCGTACTTTCTGCCCGTGGACGCCGCGCGATTCCAGGGTGCAGTCATCGAAGCGCTGAAGCTCGTTCGCTGGTACGCGCAGGAACACGTCCTGCTGTGCCTGGTCCCGGCCTTCTTCATCGCCGGGGCCATCGGCGTCTTCGTGAGTCAGAATGCGGTGATGAAGTATTTTGGCCCGAAGGCGCACAAGGCGTTGTCCTACGGCGTGGCCTCGGTCTCGGGCGCCATCCTGGCGGTCTGTTCCTGCACGGTCCTCCCCCTCTTCGGCGGCATCTACATGCGCGGCGCGGGGCTCGGTCCCGCCATCGCGTTTCTTTACTCCGGCCCGGCCATTAACGTGCTGGCCATAGTGCTGACGGCGCGCGTGCTGGGTTGGCAGCTCGGTGTGGCGCGTGCGATAGGCGCCATAGTCTTCAGTATTGTAATCGGCCTGCTGATGCACCTGATCTTTCTGAAGGAGGAACGGGCCAAGGCGGCGCAGGTTCAGGCGGTGTATATCGGCGACGACGATGGCAAGGATCGTCCTCTGTGGCAGGTTTTGCTCTATTTCTTCGCGATGGTGGGCATCCTGGTGTTCGCCAACTGGGCGCGCCCGCAGGAACCCTCGGGGCTTTGGTTTGCCCTCTTCAAGGCCAAGTGGCTCATCACCATCCTCTTCGCGGTACTCCTCGGCGTGTGTTTGTGGCGATTCTTGAAAGTGCGGCTACCTCACATTGCTTTGGCCGCGATACCGGCGATCGTTTTGGCGTTCGTCCTACCGGCGCATCCGGTCGCCGCCTTTGCGGCGGGTTCGGCAGGTCTTGCGGTGCTGACCTTCTTCGGCGGCGCGGAACTCAAGGATTGGCGCGACCAGACATGGGGATTTGCGAAACAAATCCTGCCGCTGCTGTTCATGGGGGTTCTGGCCGCGGGGTTCTTCCTCGGCAGTCCGGAAAGCAAAGATGCCGGCATGATCCCTAACGCCTGGGTGCGGGCGCTGGTCGGCGACTCTCCGGCGGCCCTGCTGTCCATCCTTGGGAAACCGGAGGGCGCGTCTATCCAATGGTTGGAAACCATCTGGCCTCTGTGGACAAACTTTTTTGCCTCCATTACCGGTGCGCTGATGTATTTTGCGACGCTGACCGAAGTGCCCATCTTGCGCGGCTTGCTCGACAGCGGCATGGGCAAGGGCCCGGCCCTCGCGCTGCTCCTGGCCGGGCCGGCGCTCTCGCTGCCGAACATGCTGGTCATCAATTCCATTCTGGGACCGAAGAAGACGCTGACCTTCATCGGACTCGTGGTGATCATGGCGACCATCACGGGTATGGTGTTTGGGGTTATCGTGAAGTAGAAGCCAACGAGGTGCCTATCATGAAGAAGATACAGATCCTGGGCACCGGGTGCCCGAAGTGCAAGCGGTTGACGGAGAATGCCGAGGCCGCGGTGCGTGAACTTGGCCTCGATGCGGAGATCGAGAAGGTCACCGACATCGGCCAAATCGTAGCTTTCGGCGTGATGATGACGCCGGGGCTGGCGATGGATGGCGTGGTCAAGGCACAGGGGAAACTGCTGGGCGTGGAAGAAATCAAGGCACTGATTCAGCAAGGAGCCTCGTCATGAAAGCCAAGGCTGTTCTCACTGTTCTGTTGCTGGGCTTTGTCGCCGTCAGCATTGCGGTCGTGATCTTCAGGGAGGCCGCCCCATCCGCGCCGGCCGCTCCGGCCGACGTGGCGGCGGCGGAAGGATCCACCCTTATCGTTTACTATTTCCACGGCAACATGCGCTGCGCGACCTGCAAGTCCATCGAGGCCTACACGCGTGAGGCCGTCGAGGGCGGGTTCGCGAAGGAACTCGAGGCCGGACAGATCGAAATAAGGGTCGTGAATGTGGATGAACCGGGCAACGAACACTTTGTTCATGACTACCAGCTTTCGACCCGGTCGGTTGTGCTTTCGAAGCAGGTTGCCGGCCGGCAGGCGGAGTGGAATACCTTGGACCGGGTCTGGGAACTGGTCGGGCAGAAACCGGCCTTCCTGGACTATGTGAAAGGGGAAATGAATTCCATGCTCGGAAGCGGAGCGCCATGACGGAATGGGTCCTCGCTGTCGCCTCCGCCTTCTGGTTGGGCGTGCTGACCTCAATCAGCCCGTGCCCGATGGCGACGAATATTGCCGCGATCTCGTTCGTGAGCCGCGGGATGGGCCGGCCCCGGCGGGCGCTTCTGTCCGGACTGCTCTACTGCATCGGCCGGACCCTCGCCTACACCGCGTTGGGCGTCTTGCTGGTACTCAGCCTGCTCTCCGCGCCCTGGTTGTCCCACGTTTTACAGAAGTACATGAACGCTCTCTTGGGCCCTGTACTGATTCTGGTCGGTATGGTTCTGCTGGATCTGATCGCCTTCACCCCGCGGGGGCGGGGCGTGAGCGGGCGGATGCAGGAACGCGTGACGGCGGCCGGACCCTGGGGCGCACTGTTTCTCGGTCTGTTGTTCGCGCTGTCCTTCTGCCCCATCTCGGCCGCGTTGTTCTTCGGCAGCCTCGTTCCTCTGGCGGTGAAGATGCACTCGGGATTCCTGCTGCCGGCGGCCTACGGCGTGGCGACGGGCCTTCCTGTCCTCGTCTTCGGTGTCCTGATCGCTCTCGGCGCTCACCGGTTGGCCGCCGCGTACAACCGGTTGGCGGTGTTCGAGCGCGGCGCGCGGCGCATCACCGGGATCATCTTTATCGTTGTCGGCATCTATACCGCGCTGACACAAATCTTTGGTGTGCGCCTGCCGTGACGGAAACATGAAAACCGAGAAATTCAGGATCCTGTTCCTCTGCACCGGAAACTCCTGCCGCAGCCAGATGGCCGAGGGCTGGGCTCGGCATTTGAAGGGCGATGTGATCGAGGCGTATTCCGCGGGCATCGAGAAGCACGGGCTCAATCCGTTGGCGGTCAAGGCGATGGCCGAGGCGGGCGTGGATATTTCCCGCCAGCAGTCCAAGCGGGTGGATGAGTTGGACACGATGGTGTTCGACTATGTCGTGACCGTCTGCGGCCACGCCAATGAGCACTGCCCCGTCTTCCCCGGCCGGGGGAAGATCGTCCATGCTGCCTTTGACAACCCACCCAAGCTTGCGACCGGCGCCCGGACGGAGGCGGAGGCGTTGCCGTACTATCGCCGGGTTCGCGACGAGATTCGGGCCTATGTGGAGAAACTACCGGAGTTGCTGAAATCATGAGCGAGACGATCGATTGTGCGGACGAGAGGAAGCTGACGAATGTCTTTGAGCGTTATCTGACCGTCTGGGTCGCGCTGTGTATCGTGGGCGGCATCCTGCTGGGCAAGGTGGCGCCGGGCATGGCGAAGGCGCTGGACGGCATGGCCATCTTCGTGAAAGGCGCGCCGGTCGTCTCGATCCCGATCGCGATTTGCCTATTTTTCATGATGTACCCGATCATGGTGAAGATCAATTTTGCCTCGGTCGTGAAGGCCGGCAAGAGCGGAAAACCGGTGTGGCTCACGTTGTTTGTGAATTGGGCCGTCAAGCCGTTCACCATGTATGCCATCGCCTGGTTCTTCCTGGGCACCGTGTTCCGGGGTTTCCTTGGCGCGGACGCCACGGACTTGGTCAAGATGCCCTTTGGTTTGGATCTCGACGTGGGCGCCACGCACGGTGCGGGGATCGTGGTGCTGGTCGAGGGCGTCAAGATGCTCCAGGTCCCGCTCTGGCGGAGTTACCTGGCCGGTTGCATCCTTCTCGGTATCGCTCCCTGCACGGCGATGGTGCTGGTGTGGGGCTATCTCTCCCGCGGCAATGACGGCCTGACCCTCGTGATGGTCGCGATCAACTCCCTGACCATGCTCCTCCTGTATGGGGTGCTGGGCGGCTTCCTGCTGGGCGTCGGCCGCCTGCCGGTCCCGTGGCAGGCGCTGCTGCTGTCCATCGGCATTTACGTGGCGCTGCCGCTGGTGGCGGGGTACTTCTCCCGCCGGTGGATCATCCAGAGCAAGGGGGAGGTCTGGTTCAGGGAGAAGTTCCTGCATGTCCTGACGCCGATCACGATCCTGGCCTTGCTGACCACGCTGGTGCTCCTGTTCAGCTTCAAGGGCGAGGTGATTCTCGCCAATCCGCTGACCATTCTCTGGATTGCCATCCCGCTGTTTATCCAGACCATGATGATCTTCTGGCTCGGTTATGGCGCGGCCCGGGTGTTGAAGCTGTCCTACGAGGACGCCGCGCCCGCCGCCATGATCGGCGCGTCCAATCACTTCGAGGTGGCCATCGCTACGGCCACGATGCTCTTCGGCCTTTCCTCCGGCGCGGCCCTGGCGACGGTGGTCGGGGTGCTGATCGAGGTGCCGGTCATGTTGTGGCTTGTAAAGATTTGCCTGAAAACACAGCATTGGTTTGCGAAGAACGGGGAGGCGGCATGACACAGGACAAGGAACACCTGCGCGAGTTGGTGCGCAAGGGATATGCCGCCATCGCCAAGGGGGGCGGATCGTGTTGCGGCCCGTCAAAGAGTTGTTGCGGAGGGGGGGATGCAGCCGGCGTGGCCCGGGCTGTCGGGTACTCCGACGCCGAACTGGCGACGCTGCCCGAGGGCGCGGACATGGGCCTTTCCTGCGGAAACCCCGGCGCGATCGCCGCGCTCCAGCCGGGCGAAGTGGCGCTGGACCTCGGCAGCGGCGGCGGGTTCGATGTGTTTCTCGTCGCGCAGAAAGTGGGTCCTGCCGGACGCGCGATCGGCGTGGACATGACGCCGGAAATGGTCGGTAAGGCCCGTCGCAATGCGGAGGTCTTTCGCCGGAGGACCGGCTTGGACAATGTCGAGTTCCGCCTGGGCGAGATCGAGCACCTGCCCGCGGCGGACGCGAGCGTGGATGTCGTGATCTCCAACTGCGTCATCAACCTTTCGCCCGAAAAACCGCAGGTCTGGCGCGAGGTATTCCGTGTGCTGAAGCCGGGTGGGCGCGTCGCGGTTTCGGATCTTGCGCTGCTGAAATCCCTACCGGACGCGGTGCAAGAGTCCGTGGAGGCCCTCGTCGGATGCGTGGCCGGAGCCGTGCTGGTCGGCGAGACGGAAGCCATGATGAAAGGGGCGGGTTTTGTGGATCTCGCGCTGGAATCGAAGCCGGAATACATCGAGTCCATGAGCCAGTGGAACGATCCGCTCTACCGCGGCATTATCGAAAAATTCCCCGCCGGGGCGCGCCTGGCCGACTACGTGACGAGCCTTTCCATCGCCGCCCGCAAGCCGGGGGCGTAGGAAGCCCTTGGTAGAATGATGATGGGGATATCCTTCGTCCGCGATCACCGATCGCGGCTACAACGTCTGTAGCCGGCTTCGATGAAGCCGGCCGGCGTTGATCTCGCGGACGGTGGAATAGGCTTCAAACACGGATTGTGCCTGTAGTTTGTTTGCGACGACGAACGGGAACGAATTTGTCGACTGGCGCGGCATGGCCTGCGCGCCCTCCAGTCTCTCATGAGGCCGGTTCTTTCTGGCGGGCGGGATGCGGTTGGTCCAGCGCGGTGTTCAGGAGGTGGGCCAGGCGCACGCCGGCCTTTTGCAACTGCTCCCGGACGACGGGCACATTGGCATCAATGTAGTTTTCCCGGGTCAGGTCGATTCCCGGTCGGCTCCAGGTGAAGGGCAGATCGGTGCCGTCCGTGAAACGATACACATGGCTACGCGCCAGGTTGTGGCTTTCCAGCGCCCAGGCCAGCGGATCGGGTTCGGCCCATTGGCGCGCCTGGTCGGGGGTAATCTCCTGTGCCAGTTGCGCGGCAAAGTCGGCGGGGTCGGTCCCATCCATGAGTTCATACACAAAATACTCATCCCAGGTGCTGTGCAGGTTGGGCAGCCGATCCATCGGCGTCTCGGCGTCTATTGCGAAATGGGCGCCGCGGAAGGAATGCACCGGAATCATGTTCCCCCCCATGTCATTGTATCGGTAGGCACAGTGAAGCGGCTGATGCATATCGGCGACGAAGTGGACCAGGAACCGCAGCGCATCCAGCCGCTTGGGCCGGGGAAGGCGACTCCGGCCCAGTTCCTTGTGCCAGAACACGACCTGGCTCACGATGTTCTGGCCGTCCTCGGACAGCCGTAATGTTTCAAGGTCGGCGAACGCGTCGAAATCTACGTAATGCCACCGGCTGTTATGAGGAAAGAGGACGGCATACTCCTTGTTGCCCCGGATAATGTCGGGCCAACTGGCGATCTCGTAATCGCTCAACTGTTTTTTCTGAAGGATCGCGTGGACTTTTTTCCGGGCGCGGGGAGTCAAAAAACGCTCCGCGATCTCACCGACCATCGCGTGTCCCTCGGGGCCCCAGGCCGGGGCTTCGCGGGGAAGGGCCACGGCGATCAGCAGGGCGGCCGAGATATGAAAGGCGCAAAAATGTTTCATGGCGGAATTCCAACTATACTCGAAAACGCGACCTTTTTCCAGTTCCCCGGGTGGAAAAGCCTTCATTTCACGGCGCGCTGGACTCACAGCTCATCCCGGAAATCATGATGCACGGAAAAAATGTCATCCCGAGCAGAGCGAGGGATCTCTTTGGCACAGATTACATTGGAGATTCCTCACTTCGTTCGGAATGACAATGCAATATGTGCAATGACTTTTCGAGCAGTATATGGGTGGCGCGCCGACAGTTTAGTCCCAGATCCATCCTGAAATACTTTCGTCCGGGCGCTTTCTGTGGTTTAGTCGCCGGCATGAACTGGAAGGATTTCTTCGACCGGCTGGGCATGGACGGCACGCGCTGGCAGTGGCGGATCATGCGCTGGCAACAGCGGCGGGAGGAACGCTGTGCGGAGCGCGCCGCCCCGGAGCGCCAGGCGTCTTCCCGCTATAAATTCTGCGAAGCGTGTGGCGCAATCCTCTCGCGCGAGGAGAAAATGTGTCCCCGCTGCCAGGCCCCGGCGCCAAGCTGGCGGACGCAGACCGTCAAGAGACGGTTGGGCCTGATCCTGCCTTCCTGGTGCCCCGTCTCCGGCGTCCTGCTGGCGGCGAATGTGGTGGTGCTCCTCGTGGCCATGCTGATTTTCGGGGCGGGGCAACTGCTGGCGCCGTCGCCGCAGATGCTGCTTTCCATGGGCGCGCTCATCCCGGCCCTGTTCCGCGAGGGAGAATACTGGCGGCTGATCACCTACGGGTACCTGCATATCGGCCTGCTGCACATCGCGTTCAACATGTTCGCCCTCTCGCAGGTGGGCCCGGTGCTGGAAGAGCAGGTGGGCCGCGCGCGGTTTTTCGTGGTGTATACCCTGACGTTGATCGGCGGCGGGCTCGCGGATGTGCTTGTGCGCGGGTCGGCGGTGATCGTCATCGCCGGCGCATCCGGGGCGCTGTTCGGCCTCATCGGGTTCGGGATGAGCTATGCGCATTTCTACGGCGGGTATGCCGGCCAGATGCAGCGCAACTTCTTTGCGCGCTGGGCGGTGTACGGATTCCTGTTCGGGCTCATGATCCGGGCCGACAACATCGCCCACGCCGGCGGCCTTATCACCGGCGCCATCCTCGGGTTTCTCGTCGAGCGCGAACGCGCCCGGCGCGAGCGGTTCGACCCGCTCTGGTCGGCCCTGGCCGGCGCGTGTGCGCTGGCGACCGTGGCGGCATTCGTCTGGATGGCTGTCGCCCCCTGACGATGATCGCCGTCGCGACGGAGCGCGACGGCCACCTGTTTTGGGTGGCCCGGCCGCTCCGCGGGCGAACACAATCCTGCGAAAATGGATTGATTCCGCCCGCCAAACCGTCTTTACTGTGCCGCGCCCGGAATGGCCGGGGCAGACAGCCGGCGGACAACCCGCCCGGGGAGGAAGGACATCATGGCGGAAATTGACTATGGCTTGACGGAACAGCAGGTGGAGATCCGGAACATCATGCGCGAGTTCGCGGAGGAGCGGGTGAAACCCGTTCGCGCCGAACTGGATGAGAAAGAGCTGTTCCCGCGCGACCTGCTCAACGAACTGGGCAAGATGGACCTGATGGGCCTCTACATCCCGGACGAGTACGGGGGGTTTGGGGCCGAAAGCTCCCTGGACTTCGTACTGGCCATCGAGGAACTCTCCCGGGTCTGCATCGGCGTTTCCGTTTCCTACGCCGCGAACGCCCTGGGTGCGGATCCGATCATCATCGGCGGTTCGGACGAGCAGAAGAAGAAATCCCTCCCGCCCCTGGCCAAGGGCGAGAAACTTGCCGCCTTCGCCCTGACCGAACCGAACGCCGGCAGCGACGCGTCGGGAATCCAGACGGTCGCGGTGAAGAAGGGCGACAAGTACGTCCTGAACGGCACCAAGCAGTGGATCACGAACGGCGGCGAGGCGGATATCTACTCGGTCATGGCCATCACGGACCGCAGCAAGGGCGCCCGCGGCGCCTCCTTCTTCATCGTGGAAAAGGACACGCCGGGCTTTATCTTCGGCAAGAAGGAGAACAAGCTGGGCATCCACGCCTCCGCGACGCGGGAGCTGATCTTCGAAGACTGCGAGGTGCCGAAGGAGAACCTTATCGGGCGCGAAGGCATGGGCTTCATCATCGCCATGAAGACCTTCGACGTGTCGCGGCCGGGCATCGCGGCGCAGGGTGTGGGCCTGGCGCAGGGCGCGCTGGACGAGGTGATCACCTACGCGCGGCAGCGTGTGCAGTTCGGCCGGCCGATCATCGCAAACCAGGGGTACCAGTGGATATTGGCGGACCTGGCCACGAAGATCGAGGCCGCCCGCGCGCTGTTGTACGCCGTGTGCCGCACGGTGGACAAAAGCGTCAAGGACATCTCGAAGTTTTCCGCCATGGTCAAACTTTTCGCGACGGACGTGGCCATGGAGGTGACTACATGGGCCGTCCAACTGCTGGGCGGGTACGGGTACATGAAGGAGTACCCCGTTGAAAAGATGATGCGGGACGCCAAGATTCTTCAAATCTACGAAGGGACGAACCAGGTCCAGCGCGACGTGATCGGCGCGGCGCTGATCAAGGAGTACGCGTCGAAGAAAGGATAAGATACGTGCCGCCGGTAGGGCGGCTTGGCTCAAGCCGCCGCGGCGCGTTCGGCGAACGCGCCCTACCCAAGCCATGACTGTTCGCGGGGGAGATGTTATGCACATCGTCGTTTGTATCAAACAGGTTCCGGGCACCACCAAGGTGCAGATCAATCCGGAGACGAACACCCTGATCCGCGAGGGCGTCGAGGCGATCATCAATCCGTTCGACGAGAACGCGCTCGAGGCCGCCCTCGTCCTGAAGGAGACCAGCGGCGCGAAGATCACCGTGCTGTGCATGGGCCCGCCGCAGGCCGAGACGGCCCTGCGCGAGGCCATGGCGCGCGGCGCGGACGACATCGTCCTGCTCTGCGACCGCGCCTTCGCGGGCTCGGACACCTGGGCGACGTCCTACGCGCTGGCGCAGGGCATCCGCAAGCTGGACGCCGTGGATATGGTCTTCTGCGGCAAGCAGGCCATCGACGGCGACACGGCGCAGGTCGGGCCGGGCGTGGCCGAATTCCTGGGCTGGCCGGTGGTCACCTACGTGCGCAAGCTGGAGGTCAAGGACGGCCGGGCTTTCATCGAGCGGACCTTCGAGGACGGGTACGAGAAGATGGAGGCCCCGCTGCCCTGCGTGCTGACGACGGTCAAGGAGATGAACGTTCCGCGCATGGCCTCGCTCAAGGGCCGCATGCGGGCGAAAAAGGCCGAGATCAAGCTCCTGACCGCGGACGCGGTCCAGGCGGACCCGAACGAGATCGGCCTGAAGGGCTCGCCGACGCGCGTGGTGAAGATTTTCACGCCGCCGAAAAAGAGTTCCGGCGTCCGGATAGACGGCACCGAGCCGCTCCTCGCCGCGCGGGAGATCGTC
>JAHJJH010000129.1 GCA_018823105.1 Verrucomicrobiota bacterium
CATGCGCGTTTTATAGAAACGCCGCCACAACAAGAGGATTTCACAGAGATCGGCCCGAAGCTCACAAGATCATTCCCTTTTTTCGCATCTCCCGGATCTGGCCGGGGGTGGGGTCCCGGTAATGCTTCAGCCCTGGATCAGCAATGTTCGGCACGCCGTCAAGCCGTCTTGCCTCCTCGATGCCGGCCAGCAGCGCCGTGACAATGTTGCGCTCGCGGCGACTGCTCTTGAGCAGGTAGGCGGGGTAGTCGCGATCCGTTCCGTCGGAAACCTGCTCCCGCGTCAGGATCGGCCCGGCATCCACCGCCGGGGTCATGACATGAACGGAGAAGCCGGCGGGCCGTCCCGTAAAAAGCGCCCAGAGATCGCACATCGCGCCGCGCTGCTCCGGCAACAACCCGTGATGAATGTTGATGCAACCGAGTCGCGGAGCGGACAGGATTTCGGCTTTGTAGATGAATCGCGTCCGCGCGTTCATCACCAGGTCGAAGCCGTGATCCCGGACCAACGCGACCGCCTCGGGCCCGTTGATCGCAGGAAGCGTCCACACCGGTTTGCCCGCCGCGGCAAAAGCCCCGGCGCGCCGGCGCGCGCTCGGGCCGAACCAGTTCCGGAGCAAGGTCATGCCAATGCGCGGCGCACCCACGGCCATCAGGCCCAGGGCCTTCCAAAGGAGCTTGCGGCTGCGGTTCTCCAGCACCAACAGCCCGGAGATTTGCGGACACTCCGCCAGTCCCGTGACGAGTGCATCGTAGTTCTCCGGGACGAACGTCACCCGGGACGTGACCAGAAGCGTTTTCACGCCGTCAGTGTACACACGGGGACGCCGAATGCACACCGGATTGCATTACCGGCATCACAGCGGTCTGGATTTCACCGGAGGGGGCGGACGACGACGCAGGCTCAGGAGGAGGATCAGCAGGGCGATCACGCCGAACGCCACGAGGAACGGCCAGGAGGCATGCTCGCCGGTCAGCGGAACGGTTTTCCAGATGGAGGCTTCGCTCAAGCTGTCCGGCGGGGGATCAATCTTCGGGCGCCCGGCGTCCACCCAGGCCGTGTACCACAGGCTGGCCAGGTGACACGCGCCACGGTGCGCCTGCTCGATGAACAAGTTGCTCGACGACTGCCACAGGTGGAAGTAATAGGCCCTGGATTCCACGTTGAACTGCGTCTGGCGCGCGGCCTTATCATCCGCTTCGAAGATCTCCGGAATGCGGGAGTGGGATTGATCAATCCACCCGAGGAGCGTTGGCCACAGATTGGTGAGATGCTCGGCGTGAACCTCGGGCATCATGCCGATCCGCCAGTACACGTTCGGCATCTCCACCTCCCAGCGCAAGTGCACCCCGCCCTGTCCGCTGTCCCGGCCGTCGTAGTTTTCGGTGGTATGAAGCGGTTGATGGAGGTCGGCCATGTAGTGCCCCTGCGCGGCGGCCAGCCGGGCGGCCTCCACCCATTGGCCCGCGGCCATGGCGGCCGTCAGTTTCTCCTGCAGGTCCATGATGACCCACGGGGCATGGCCGCGTTGGCGATGCCCCTTGCCGAGCAGCTCGCGTAGGGATTCCTGGTCGCGGGGCAGGTTGGTGGCCGTCAGCGGGGCGTAACCCTCGAGATCAATATAATGCCGGTTGCCCTCGTATAAATCGGATCCCTTCCACAGGTCCGGCATGATGCTGTGCGAGGCCATGAACCTGGCGTACCTGTGCCAGCCCTCCATCTCGTCGGGCACCCCGCGCGCGGCGGCGCGGTTGATATCCATGTGCAGGCGCCCGCCCCACCCCGCCGCGGCGAGCGGCACGGCCAGGAGAAGCAGCAGGGACAGCCGGCGGATGGTGTACGCGTAACGCATGGTTCAAGCCCTGCCTTACTTACGCCCGGAACCTTCAAAGGTCAAGCCGGGGCGCGACGCCTCCATCTTGCCTGTTCTTCCCGCGTGCAAGGGCGCCGCCGCCGTGGTAGATTCCGCGCGCCATGAAACGAAACGAAAGCCTGGTACTGGCCAGTGCCTCGCCGCGGCGCCGCGCGTTCCTGCGCGCGCTGGGCCTGCGCTTCCGCATTATCCCCCCGCAACTCAACGAAAGGCCGAACCGCGGGGAATTGCCCGCCCATTACGCCCGCCGCCTCGCGGAGGACAAGGCCGCCGAGGTCGCGGCACGTGTCCGTGGCCCCGCCGTGATCATCGCCGCGGACACGATCGTGGTGCAGGGGCGGCGAATCCTTCAGAAACCCCGCGGCCGGGCCGATGCCGTGCGGATGCTCCGCGCCTTGAGCGGGCGCTGGCATGCGGTGATTTCCGGTCTCTGCGTACTGCGCGTGGACGCCGGCCGGACCCTGGGGAGGCGCCGCCGGTCGGTGCGGACCGCCGTGGAGTTCAAGCACCTGACACCCGCCGAGATCAGCGGTTACATCGCCACGGGCGAGCCGATGGACAAGGCGGGGGCCTACGCCATCCAGGGCATCGGCTCCTTTATGGTACGGGCCATCCGGGGCTCCTACACGAACGTCGTCGGCCTGCCGGTCGCGGAGTTGGTGGATATTCTCGAGCAGGACTTCGGCCTGGTGTTGCACCCCCTCGGGCTCAAGAGGAAAGGACGGCGGCGTTCGTAATCCGCGATCACCAATCGCGGCTACAAGTTCTGCCGATCTGTAGCCGGGGTCGGCGACCCCGGCTGGCCGCGACCAGTGGTCGCGGCTACAGCAACCCCAGCCGTCAGAGTAGATGGGTCTCGTAGTCCAGCAGCACGGCGCGCGGGTCGGAGCGCAGGTGCTCGCTGACCGCGGCGAGGCGCTTTTCCACGACATCCTTTTCCGCCGCCACGGTGACGAAGGCCAGCGTCGCCGCCTGCCAGAGATCCTGCTGGTCCACCTCGGCCACGCTCACGTTCATCTTGTTCAGTGCGCGGTCCTTGAGGCTGCGCAACACCATGCGCTTGTCCTTCAGCGAGTGCGACTCGGGGATGCTTAACGTGGCCTGGAGCAAGCCAATGACCATGACTTTACCATAGCATATCCCGCTTACTGATGAAAGTCGCATGGTCGGCCACCCCTCTCCGGCGGCGGAGCGCCGGAGCTACAGATAAAGGTGTGGCCTTCTGTAGTTCCGCCGCTCTGTCGGCGGCAACTCCGGGTAGCGGCGCCTCCATTCGTCTTGCGGAATCTTCCAGCGCGGCCCTATAGTGGCGGCACGATCATGAGCGAACGATTCATCACCGACACGCTGAACAAGGCGGACACGGAGTTCGACATCAGTCTGCGTCCGGCCCGGTTCGAGGATTTTATCGGCCAGCCGAAAGTCCGCGAGCGGCTCGAACTGTTCATCGAGGCGGCGCGCGGGCGGGGCGACGTGCTGGGGCATGTTCTCCTGTCCGGCCCGCCCGGCCTCGGCAAGACGACCCTGGCCTACATCCTGGCCCATGCCATGGGCGTGAACATCAAGGTCACGTCGGGGCCGGTGATCGACAAGCCCGGCGACCTGGCCGGCCTGCTGACCAACCTGGAGAAGGGCGATTTTCTTTTCATTGACGAGATCCACCGCCTGCAGAAGTCGGTCGAGGAGTATCTCTACGCCGCCATGGAAGACTTCGTTCTCGATATTGTGATTGACCAGGGGCCGCACTCGCGGTCGGTCCGGCTGAACCTGCCGCGCTTTACGCTGGTGGGCGCCACGACGCGCAGCGGGCTGCTGACCGCGGCGCTGCGGTCGCGTTTCGGCCTGACCGCCCGGCTGGATTACTACGACGCGGAGTCGCTGCAGGAGATCATCACGCGCTCGGCCCGGATCCTGAACGTGGACGTCGAGCCGGCGGGCGCGCGGGAAATCGCGGGCCGCGCCCGCGGCACGCCGCGCATCGCCAACAACCTGCTGGCGTGGGTGCGCGACTACGCGCAGGTCAAGGCCGGCAACCGGGTCACCCGCGACGTGGCGGACAAGGCGCTCGCGATGCTGGACATTGACGAGCACGGCCTGGACGAGATGGACAAACGCATTCTGGAAACCCTGCTGCAGAAATTTGGCGGCGGGCCGGTCGGCGTGCAATCGCTCTCCGTCTCCGTGGGCGAGGAGCCGGACACGATCGAGGAAGTATACGAGCCGTTCCTGATCCAGCAGGGCTATCTCAAGCGCACGCCGCAGGGCCGCGTGGCGACGGAGCGCGCCTACGAAAAGTTCGGCTTGTCCGCCAGAGGCGGATCCGCCTCCGGAGGAAAGCCCAAGGGCGACCCACCGGGGCTGTTCTAGAATCCTATCCTTTGTAGCTGCGCCTGCTTGCCTCGACGAAGCCGTTTGGCGAAGGCGGGTGTCAGGCGCGGGCTTTCGGCGCGTGACACACGCGCCGCTACAACTACTCCTTCAGCCCCAGCTTGTTCAGCTTCGGACGGATGATGAGCTGGCAGTACGGCTGCGCCCGGTTCCGGCGGTAATAATCCTGGTGGTAGCCCTCCGCCGAGTAGAACTCCGAGGCCGGGGAAATCTCCGTGACCACCGGGCGGGCAAGCGATCCCGATTGGTCCAGCGCCGCGCGCGAGGCCTCGGCGGCCTGCCGTTGTGCGTCGCCGTGAGTGAAAATCACGGACCGGTACTGCGTGCCGACGTCGTTGCCCTGGCGGTTCAACTGGGTCGGGTCGTGGGAGTTCCAGAACCACTCGAGCAACTGTTCGTATGTCACGCGCGCGGGATCATAGCGGACCTGGACCACCTCCGCGTGGCCGGTCCGCCCCGAGCAGACCTGTTCATAGGTTGGGTTTTTAACTTTCCCGCCCATGAAGCCAGAGGTCACCGAGACCACGCCCTCGACCTGCTGGAAGACCGCCTCCACGCACCAGTAGCAGCCGCCGCCGAACGTGGCCAAAGCGGTGGTTTTTGCTTTGTTCTCTTCCACGGTCTCCCCCTCCGTCGTGATTCCGAGTAGTAAAAACAAGACAATGTATTTGTTCATGACCGGCTCCCGATTATGCTCTTCTTCAATATGCAGCAGAAAAGGGAATTGGCAAATGGAGGCCCAACCCGTAGGCAATATGTTTGTTTGTAGGGCCTTCGCTTGTCGAAGGCCGAAAAGACGGCCGCCGGCAAGCGGCGGCCCTACAGAATGGCCCAAGCGCGGCGATTTATCCTCGAAAAGGCGGGGGAAGGCGCTATACTGGAATCGGCGTAAACAACGACATGGTAGCTATTCTCCTCATCGCGCTGGTCATCCTGATGATCTGTTCGGGATTTTTCTCGAGCAGCGAGACGGTCTTTTTTTCGCTCAATCCCCTGGCGCTGCGCCGCGTCAGCCTGCGCAACCCGACCATCGGCGGGTGGATTCACAAAATGCTGGCCGAGCCGACGCGAATCCTGTCCACCGTGCTGATCGGCAACACCATTGTCAACGTGGGCATCGCGGCGATCGGGTTCCTGATCGCGGACCGGTTCTTCCCGGGCCGGGGGGAAGCCCTTTCGATCCCCGTGGTGACCGTCGCGCTGGTGATCTTCGGCGAGGCCGGGCCCAAGCGCGTGGGCCTGCTCTATGCCGAGCGCCTGGCCTCCTGGTATGCGCCCGTCATGTTGCTGCTCATCCGCGGCCTCACCCCGCTGCGGTTCCTGCTGGAACGAATGATGAAGTCCTTCGAGCCGATGTTCCGCCCGCGCGGCCGCACGTTGAGCGAGGAGGAGTTCGAGACGGTGCTCGAGATCAGCCAGGAACAGGGCATTCTGAACTCCGACGAGTTGGCCATGATCAAGGCCATCGTGGACCTGGAGGACCTTAAGCCCAGCGACGTGATGACGCCGCGCGTGGACCTGGTCGGTGTGGACCTGGGGGAGAATCCCGCGGCGTGGGTCGAGACCGCGCGGAAAGCGCGGCGGAATTTCCTGCTGCTGTACCGCGACCAGGTAGACAACGTTGAGGGCTTCCTGGACGTGCGCAAGTTTCTCCTGGACCCGGAGCACCGCGTGGAACCCGCGCGGCTGCCGCCGCTCTTCGTGCCGGCGAACACGCCGCTCAACCAGGTGCTCATGCAGTTCCAGCACGACCGCCTGCGCATCGCCATCGTGGTGGACGAGTACGGCGGCGTCGCGGGATTGATCACCCGCGGCGATATCCTCGAGGAAATCACCGGGGAGATTTACAACGAGTTGAGCAAGCCCCGGCCGCTCTTTCAGCAGGCCGGGCCGCACCGGTGGCTGGTGGACGCGAACATCAGCCTCGAGGAAATCAATCGCAAGCTCCGCCTGCACTTGCGCGCCGAAGGCGCGGACCGTCTCGCGGGCTGGATCGCCGCGCTCGCGGGGCATATCCCGGAGCAGGACAACGTGGTCGAGGCCGACGGCGCGCGGGTGACCGTGATGCAGACGATCCGCCGCCGGGTGACCCTGGCCCAGATCGAAAAGATGGAGGGCGCATGAGCGGCCAGTGGATACTGCTGTTCGTGTGCCTGGCGGGGGCCTGGTTCTTCTCGGGTATTGAGACGGGCCTGGTCGCCCTCAACCGCCTGCGCCTGCATCACCTGGTCCGGCGCAAGGTGCCGGGCGCCGATATCCTCCAGCATTTTTTGCAGAATCCCGATCTTTTGCTCGGCACCACGCTGGTCGGCACGAACATCTCCGTCACCATCGCCTCGACCCTAGCCGTCGCTATGGGCACCGATGCCCTTGGCGCTTCGGGCGCTTGGCTGGCCAGCGCCGCGGTCACGGTCGTCCTCGTCGTGTTCTGCGAATATTTCCCCAAGGCCTGGTTCCAGGCGTTTCCCTCGCACCGCAGCCTCCCGTTCGCGCCGGTGCTGAAGGCGGCCCGGTGGGTTCTCTCGCCGGTCAGCGCGCCCCTCATGGGGCTGGTGCGCCTGCTGACGCCAGCGCCTTCCCGCGAGGAAGCGAAGAGTCGCCCCCTCGTCACCCGGGAAGAAATCGTCCACTTGGCCCACGAGGGCAAAACCACCGGCATTCTCACGCCGGCCGAGCACCGCATGATCCACGAGGTCATTGAGCTGAAAACCAAGACGTGCCGCGAGATCATGACGCCCCGGGAGCGCATGGTTTACATCCGGCAGGATGCGCCCGTCGCCGAACTGCTCGAACTCGCCCGCGCCCGCGAGATCAATCGCTTCCCGGTCCAAGATCCCGAAAACAAGTCTTTTGTCGGCATCGTCCACATCTTCGACGTCCTGGCGGATTCCAGCAACGCGGACAAGCAGGTCCGGGACTACATGCGCCCGTGCCAGTTCGTCGCCGACCACGCCCCCGTGGACCACATCCTCCCGCGCATGCGCGTGACCCGGCAGCACATGATCCTGGTGACCGACGACCGGTTCGAGGTCATCGGCCTGGTGACCCTGGAGGACGTCGTCGACGAAGTCATCGGGTCGCTCTGATGGATTTTTCCAATGTTTGGAAAATCGGGCATCGGATTCTTCCAATGCTTGGAAAAAATCGCGGCACTTTTTCCAATCATTGGAAACTTTTTACCGGTATTTTCCAGACATTGGAAAAGTCTCTCATGGGCAAGGATCCCCTCGCTCACGCTCGGGGCTACGTCGCTGCGAGCGTGAGCGAGCGGCCTGGAATCCCGGTTGCGCGGGGCGGGAGGCCAGAGTAAGGTAAACGTCTCGATCATGTCGCACACAAACTTCAACGCGGCGAGCGAACGGGAGCAGGCGGAGATGCTGCGCGCCATCGGGGCAAAGCATTTTGACGACCTGTTCGCCTGCGTTCCGCCGGAATACCAGACCGACGAATTCCGCCTGCCGCCCGGCCGGTCCGAGCTGGAGATGATGCAGGTCCTGCGCGGCCTGGCGTCGCGCAACGCGACCCGGCTGATCAATTTCTGCGGCGGCGGGTTCTACGACCATTTCATCCCGGCCGCCGTGGACGCGCTGGCGTCGCGAGGCGAGTTCTACACGGCCTATACCCCCTACCAGGCCGAGGCCGCGCAGGGCACCCTGCAGGCGATCTACGAGTACCAGACCGCCATCACGCGGCTGACCGGGATGGACGCGGCCAACGCCTCGCTGTACGACGGCGGCACGGCGCTGTTCGAGGGCGTGATGATGGCCCTCCGGATCACCGGCCGGAATCGGGTGCTCGTGGACCAGGGCGTCAGCCCCATCTACCGCACCATGCTGCGGTCCTACACCGCCAACCTTTCCATCGAGTACGAGGAACTCCCCCTGGCCGGCGGCCGGGCCGACCGGGCGGCCTTCCGCGCCCGGCTGAACCGCGATGTCGCCGCGATCGTGCTGCAGCATCCGAACTTCTTCGGCGGTGTGGACGATCTCTCCGACCTGGCGACCGCCGCACGGGAGGCGGGCGTGCTTACGATGATGTCGGTTTATCCGATCGCCCTCGGGCTGTTGAAGACGCCCGGGGCCATGGGCGCGGATATCGTGACGGGGGAAGGCCAGAGCCTCGGCCTGCCGCTGTCGTTCGGCGGGCCGTACCTCGGCTTCATGGCCGTGCGCCTGGCTCACGTGCGGAAGATGCCCGGCCGGATCGTTGGCGCGGCGCGCGACGGCCAGGGCCGGCGCGGATACGTCCTGACGCTCCAGGCGCGGGAGCAGCACATCCGCCGCGAGAAGGCGATGTCCAACATCTGCACCAACGAGGCGCTTTGCGCCCTGCGCGCGCTGATCTACCTGTCGCTGGTGGGCAAGCAGGGACTCGTTGAGGTCGCGCGGCTGTGCGCGGCTCGCGCGGCCTACGCGCGGGAGCGGCTGCTGGCGATCCCCGGCGTGCGCCCGGTGTTCGACGTCCCGTTCTTCAACGAGCTGGCCCTGACGCTGCCGCGCGATGCCTCGGAGGTCATCCGCGCGCTCATCGAGCAGGGCATTGCCGCGGGCTTCCCGGTCGGCCGCTATTATCCCGGCATGGAAAACGTCCTGCTGCTGGCGTTCACGGAAAAACGAACGAAAGAAGAGATCAACACGCTGGCCGCGAAACTGGAGGCCGTCTTGTGAAGAGAATGAAGCCGCAGGTGTTGATGGATGATAGGGCGCGCCGGCTCGGCGCGCCGCGGCGGCTTGAGCCAAGCCGCCCTACCGAAACCGCCGGATAGGGCATGAAGCTGATCTACGAAAAAAGCGTGCCGGGGCGCCGGGCCGTCCGGTGGCCGGAGGGTGCGGAAGAATCTCCCGCGCAACTGCCGTCATCGCTGTTGCGCGAGCGGCCGGCCGAGCTGCCCGAACTGGCGGAGGTTGAGGTGGTGCGCCATTTTACGGCGCTTTCCCGCCTCAATTACTCCGTGGACACGCATTTCTATCCGCTGGGCTCCTGCACGATGAAGTACAATCCCAAGGCGTGCGAGGCGGCTGCGGCCCTGCCCGGCCTGACGGACCTGCATCCGCTCTGGCCCCAGCTGCGCCCCGGCGGGATGCTGACGCAGGGCGCCCTGCAGATCCTCTACGAGACCGAGCGCCTGTTGTCCGAGATCACGGGCATGGCCGAGGTCACCCTGCAGCCCCTGGCGGGTGCGCACGGGGAGCTGACCGGCGTGATGCTGATGGCCGCGTATCATCGCGACCGCGGGAACCGCAAAACCCACATCCTCATCCCCGATTCCGCGCACGGCACCAATCCGGCCAGCGTGGCCATCGCCGGCTACGAGGTCGTCACCGTGCCCTCCGACGCCTCGGGGCGGATGGACCTCGAGGCCTTCCGGAAGGCCGTGAACGCGGAGACCGCCAGCGTGATGATGACCAGCCCCTCGACGCTCGGCCTGTTCGTGGCCAACAGCCGGGACATCGCCGACCTCGTGCACGCGGTGGACGGGCTGATGTACTACGACGGGGCGAACCTCAACGCGATTCTCGGCCGCTGCAAGCCGGCGGAGATGGGCTTCGACATCTGCCACCTGAACCTGCACAAGACCTTCGCCACGCCGCACGGCGGCGGCGGGCCGGGCTCCGGGCCGGTGGGCGTGATCGAGAAGCTGCGGCCCTACCTGCCCATCTCGCGAGTGATCAGGCAACCGGACGGGACCTTCGCGTTGGACTACGACGCGCCGAAGAGCATCGGGTACATCGCCCCGTTTTACGGCAACTTCGGCGTTATCGTGCGGGCGTACGCCTACCTGCTGATGATCGGGCGGGAGGGCCTGCGCGAGGTCAGCCACCTGGCCGTGTTGAACGCCAACTACCTCCAGGAAAAACTGCGCCCGCATTTCGAAGCCGTGGCGGCCGGCCGCTGCATGCATGAGTGCGTTTTCAGCGGGCGCCGGCTGGCCGAGCACGGCGTGCTCACGCTGGACCTGGCCAAGGCCCTGATCGATCGCGGCATCCATCCGCCCACGGTCTATTTCCCGCTGAACGTCCCCGAGGCGATCATGATCGAGCCGACGGAAACCGAGACGCGGGAGACGCTCGACCGGTTTGCGGAGGTGATGATCGAACTGGCGGGCCTGGCGAAGAGCGATCCCGAAGCCCTTAAGCGTGCTCCCGTCACCACGCCCGTGGGCCGGCTCGACGAGGTCGCCGCCGCGCGGAACATGGACTTGGTGTTCCAGCCGTCGCCCGTGTAGGCGCGCCTGTGCCAGGCGCGCAAATCAAGTTATGCGCGTGGCACACGCGCATCTACATCGGTGTGGAGGCGGCAGGACGCCGCGCCCTACTGCGGATGCTGTCCGATCATCACCTTGAACAACCCCTGCAACGTGCCGCCAAGAATTCCCGCGCGGATGGAGCCGAAGGGGGTCCAGCGATCCAAGGGCCGGGCCGGACGGCTTTCCGCGGCGGCCCGCAGCCAGTTTTCGAGTCCCGCCACGGATTCCACGGCGCCTTCCAGCGAGTAGAGGTTGATCTGCGTAACGCCCCGGCTCAAGGCCACCGAGATCACTTCCTGCAGGTCGTGCACGGAACGCATACCGTACAGGTATGTGAGGAATTTCCAGCCGCCCCCGAACAGCAGGGCGCGCTCCTGATGCTCGGGAAACCCGCTCTGGTCGCCGATCAGTCCCAGGTCGAGCGCGGCGCGGTCGCCATGGAAACGGTACGCCAGCGTCGCGTAGCGGTTGACCATGGTGACGTACTGCGGCTGCGTGGCGTGATAGCGGTAGGTAATGTAGGAGATGCGGTCCCACCGGACCATGCTGAAGGGCGCGTTGAGCGTATCCTGCACCGTGGTGTTCCCGTAGCGCAGGAAGTCGAGGAACACGCGGTTCGCGGCGCCCATGACCCGTACGTCGCGCGCGTGCAGCTCGGTAATGAGATCGTTCAGCTCCGCGACGGAGCGAGCAAACCGATCCGCATTTTTTTCGCGACGCAGGGTGCGGGCGAGGGCGGGGATGTTGAACCGGCGCATGTGGGCGAACAGTTCCCGGCCGAGCTGCGGGTTGGGCTCGCAGTCGAACACCACCCACCGAGCGTCCAGTTGCTCGCGCTCCGCCCAATCCAGGAAACGGTTCGCCAGTTCGCGCGTGGCCGTGATGGTGTCCTCGCCAACATACAGGTGCTCTTCGTACGGATGCAGGAACCAGGCGATGACCGTCACATCCAGTTCATGCGCCTCGCGATACACGCGCGCGAGAGCCTCATTGCCGATATCTTCCGGCCCGACGTGCAGCAACACATTGCAGTGGTAACGGGCGAGGACGGGGAGCGTCGGCAGGACGTCGCGGTAGGGCATGAACTCGCACCAGATGGCCAGGTGGGGGCGTGCGGTTTCTGGACTTTCGGCGCACGCAAGGCGGCTCGCTGTCAACCAGCACAGGCCGATGAGCAAAACGCAGGACAGCCGTGGCCACCCCCGGTCTTTGTTTACCTGTTCCATTGCCAGTGTTAAGACAGCTTTTTCGCGCCAGCGAAAAAGTTAGCCTCCACAGTATTATTCGGCAATTACTTCTTTCCGAGAGCTTTAAAGAAGGTGTAGCAGAAGACGCCGCCCGGCTCTGTTGTCCGGTACAACCCCCTGACCCCCTCATCAAATATCCGTGGCTCCACAAGGCCTGCCTGGATGGCCGATTCCCGGACGCCCTCAATCATGGCGGTGAACGTCTTCTTCGTGAACCCTTCGACCAGTGCGGGTTTGCTGGAATCCACGTAGACCATCCGGGGCGAGACCCGGACGGAGTCAAACCCGGCCCGGCGGATCAAGGGGTACAGCTCTCTTCCGATCAGGGCATTGCCGCCGGCCCGGCGCTGCAGCTCGACCTGGCACTCAATCGTCCGGCGGGCCGCTTCGCTGTCGGGATGAAAATACGCCGAGCCATGATCCCCTTCGATGACCGTGAGGGTCCCGCCCGGCCGCAGA
>JAHJJH010000130.1 GCA_018823105.1 Verrucomicrobiota bacterium
CGGGCGCAAGCAACCGCAGGAGCAGCAGTTCGAGCTGGAGCGCGGCGGGGACGGTCGTGCTGACGATCGCTTCATGAGATCGGACCAGCCACTCATGACCACGGCGCAACTGGGCCAGGCTGAACCGCTGCGCTTGCTCCGCCAGCTTCAGGTTCCGATAGGGATGCCCGACCCGGGGATCCCGGCCCAGGGCCGTGAGCTTCGCCTCGATCTCCGGCCCGGCCTTCCACGCCAGTTTCTTCCCGTATCCTTCGCCGGTCACCCGCGCCCAGTTCCTGTCCAGCGCCTCGCGCAACACGATCATCTCGCGGAAGCGCCCCTCCAGCGAATAGATCAAGCCGATGGGTTTCTCGCCCTGAAAGATCAACTGGCGCAGGATTTGCAGGGCGCCCGGTAGATCGCGCTCGCCCACGGCATCGGCCAGGTCCCACGCGATGGATTCCCGCGACAGGGAGACGACGGCCTGCACATCCTCCTGGCGGACGTCTTTCCGGTCGCCGAGATAGACGGCCAGCTTTTCCGCCTCCTGGATGATTTGCCGGGTATCGCTCCCGACCCGGTCGAGAAAGAGATCCACCGCGTCCGCGGCGGCCTTCAGGCCCTCCCCGCGGAACGCCTCCAGCACCTGCCCCCGCGCGTATTCCGTCTGCTTCCAAGGCTTGGGCTTCTCAAACTCCTCGATGTGGCCCGCCGCCTGGCAGGCCTTGAAAAACGCCGATCCGCGAAAGACTTTCTGTGCGCTGACCACCAGCGTCTGCCCCGCGGGCAGCCCGGCCTTGATCTGTTCAGTGAGCTCCTCCACCGCGACCTTGAGATCTTCGGCGACATCCTTGATAAACAACGTCGCATCCCGCAGCCACACGACTTTCCGCCCGCCCAGGAACCCCAGCGTGCGCAGCGCCTCCAGGCAGCGGCGCACGGCGAGAATGCCCTCGGCCGCGTTCTCGACGGCGGCATCAACGATCTCCAGTCCGAACGCCGCCTCCGCCGGCGGGCAGAGCCCGTCAACCAGTTCCTTCGCGCGCGTCCGCACGCGGTACTCATCCTCCCCGAACACCAGGAAGAGCGCTTGGCGCCCTGCCGACTCGCCCTTGGGCTTCGGTTCTTTTTTGGCTGTGCGCGACCCGGCCATCAGCGTGCCTTCTGCTGCAAGTTGTTCATCATTTCTTTCCGGACTTCTTCCAATTCCAGGGCGGACAATTTCAGCCGTTGCGTGAGATAATCCTCCCACGAAAGGCCCTCCTCGGCAATGGCCCGCGCGAAATCGGCCAGCCCCTCGTCGCCTGTCCGCCGCGCGACGGCGGCCACCATTTCCTCGGCCTGGCGGTAAAAGGCCGGGCCCATCTCCCCGTACGAACGGACCGACTGTATATCCGCCAGGGACTGAATCTGATCGTCCGCAATAACGCTTTTTTCCCGGTTCAACGCCGCACCGCTCGCCCGCGCCACTTGTCCGGCCGCACGCCAGCCCAGGTAGGAGGCCAGCCCCTCGTCCAGCCAGAGCGGAACGCGGTCCCCGAACCGGCGCCAGAGTTTCAAGTGCACCAATTCATGCGGCAGGCGCGCCGGGGCCGTTGAGGCCGACGGCTCGCGCAGAATGAAAATCTCGTCCTCCGCCTGGATGGCCAGACTGTCCTTTCGGCGGTCCGCCCCGCGCAACACGCGCTCCCAGATTTCCCGATCGCTGACGACGAAAAGCCTGGCCGGCCGCGGGGCCGGGTCCTTGCCCAGCCGTTTTTCAATCTCCTCCCAGGCCAAGCCAGCCTCCGCCCGGGCATCCGCCACTTCCCAAGGCGACTTTCCGAAAACATGAAAAGCTCCGCTCTCCGCCCTGACCCACCCCCGACCACCGGCCTTCCAGACCGCCCGGGCCAGGGGGGAAAAAGACGCCGTGCCGGCGGGCGCGGAGGAAGCCGCACCGGCCCGAAGCGGCCAGAACAACGCCGCCGCGACCATCGTCCACCGCGCTATCCTGCTTTTCTTCACTTCGGAATTCCGGGTTGGCGGGCAAGGTTCGTTGCCGCCGCGCGCCCGGCGCCGCCCCCCCCGCCCACGAGCACCGCGCGCACGCTGCCCACGGGAACCTTCACCTGCATCTGCACCACCACGTGCGGGGACTCGGACGAGATCCAGACCGCGCCGGGAATCTTGCGGACGAAAAGCCCTTCACGCTCGCTTCCGATGTGAAGGCGCAGGGCGCGCACCTTGCCGCCGCCGCGAAGAGGGATTTTTTCCTCCCGGCCCACGCGGATGATCAAGCCGTGCGTCCTTTCGTCGGCGGCAATGGTCACCCGGTCTTCCCGACCGGGCCGCAGGTCGAAGCTTCGCATGACGTACATCAGCGAGAAGAAGTCCCGCGTATCCGGCGCCACGGCGTACTCGATCCGCCCGCTTTTCACATGATCCACCCAGCACGCCACACCCTGCTCACGATCAAACGACAGTTGGTCGTCGCACTGGAGCCGCCCCTCGGAGGTCCGCTTGACCAGCTTCACCGGCAGCAGCGTCTCCGGATCGATGAAGCTGTCGATGCAATCCTCCACGGGATAAATTTTCTCCACCCACCAGTTGCTTTTCGCGGTGAAGCGAAAACGGATCAGCGTCCTCCCGTCCTCCTCCACGCGCCGCGTCGTCACCTCGGCGCTCCCGACCCGGATCACGCCCCAGAGCAATTCATAGCGCAGCGTTTCTTCCGCCGCGGCGAATGCGCGCGCTGGGAAAAGGAGGAGGAGGGCCACCAGGACTCTCCTCAGGTGAACGCCACAGCGCATACCGGGAAGTTATGGGCAGGCGCGCGGGAGTTCAACCACGAAACAGGCGGCATCAGAACTGGAATTTCAGCAGTGTAGGGCCTGCGCTTGCGCAGGGCCGAAAAATCGGCGCGCCGCAAGCGGCGGCCCTACAAAATCCTTCTCACCCGAAACCTCTGATTTCCCTCTATCGCGAAAGATTCAGGCCGGCGGCATCAGAACTGGAATTTCAGGCTAACCGTCGGCAGGCGGGTAGATTCCGGCTCGAACCCCGAAGCGCCGTGGATCCCGTTCACCGCCGTCTCCAACCGGTTCCGGTTATAGCGATGCGCCCCGTCAATGCCGCCGTAGATGCTGCCGGAATACCAGGTGAACTCGAAAAAAGTGATCACCGCGAAGGCGCCCCACTGCTCCTCGTCCGCGGTGTCCACCATGCCGAAGAGGAACAGGCTGTTGAGCAGGATCGACCGGAACCCGTTCGCCCATTCCCCCGCGTAGAAGTATCCAACGCCGGGGATCAATCCGAGCATGCCGCCCAGCTTCGGGCTCCTGTCCCGGCCCCTCGCATAGGCCTCCAGCGCCGCTTGCCCCGCCTCCTGCGGGACCGGGGCCAGGGCCAGCGCGGCCGCGGCGC
>JAHJJH010000131.1 GCA_018823105.1 Verrucomicrobiota bacterium
GATCATGATCGGCATTGCACTGCTCTACCGTTTCCCGCCCCGCGTCGGGGCGCCGTCTTTTCTGGCGGTCGTTTCCGGGCTCCTTTTCTTTGCCGATCGAGATCCCGGGCCTCGACCCCTCGCCAGGCGCGGGGGCATGGCGTTAACGGTGGCGGCCCTTGTCCTGGCGGCTCTCTGGATCGCAGAGGACGTGAAGTGGAACCGCCAGAACCGCGCCGACCGCGCGATCCTGGATGAAACGGTCGCGGTTCTGCGGGAGTATCCCCCGCCCACGCTTTTCGTGACCGAGCCGGCCATCGGCATCCGCCTGGAAGCCATGCACCCCCTGCAGGCGCGCCGGGCTTACCCGGAGAACATTCTCCCGGCCGGTTGGGCCATCTTCTCGCCTTTGTTCTATGCTGTACTGAACCGTCATGGGCTTGAGCACGCCGCCGACGTGCTTCCGCGCGCAGTTGATAATTCCGGAATCTTGTTTATCTTCTTCAATGAGAACTTCGGGGACATCATCGTGACCTGGATGCGTGAGCACACCGGGAAGGAAGTCCGGGCGGAGAAAGTCCGGCCCCTGCCCGATGGACGTGGGCTATACCGCGTGGTGTCCGCCGGGGACGGAGGCTGATCGCCCGAATGCGAGAAAACGGCATGCCATTATCAGTAGTCATCCCGGTATACAACTCGGCGGCCTGCCTGCCGGACCTGGCGCGTCAATTGACGGCGACGCTGGAGGGCCTCGCGCCGCAGTATGAGGTCATCCTCGTGGATGATGCTTCGCCGGACGACAGCTGGACGGTCATCGAGGGCCTGGTCCGGGAGTATCCCTGGCTGGCGGCCGTGCGCCTGATGCGCAACTACGGCCAGCAGCAGGCCACGCTGTTCGGATTATCCCTGGCCCGCGGCGATGTCGTGGTCACGATGGACGACGACCTGCAGCAGCCGCCGGACCAGATCCCGCTGCTGCTGGAAGCGCTGGCCGCGCACCCGGAAATGGATGCCGTGATCGGATGTTACCGCGAGAAGCAGCACCGCTGGTACCGGAACTGGGGCTCCGCGCTGATCCGCGCGCTGAACAGACGGGCCTTCAATCTTCCGCGCGACCTCTGTTCCTCCAGTTTTCGGGCCCTGCGCCGGCCGGTGGTGGATTCGTTGAGCCGCTGGCAGACGCGCAACCCCGCGATGGCCGCGCTCATCTATCAGACCACCCACCGGATCATGAACGTGCCGGTGCGACACGAGGCGCGGTTCGCCGGGAAAACAGGATACTCGTTTTACAAGCAGGCCCGCCTGGCGCTCGACTATATCTGCAACATCAGTCTTCTGCCCTTGCACGCGGTGGCCGCAGCCGGCGTGGGCTTCTGTGCCTTCAGCGTGGTCTTTGCCCTCCGTACGCTGTACCGGTATTACGCCCGCCGCATTGACGTCGAGGGCTGGACCTCGCTGATCGTCATGGTCTCGCTGTCCGCCGGGTTGATCCTGCTGGCCCTCGGCATCATCGGGGAATACATCGTGCGCATCCTGCGGGAGGTGCAGGGAGCCCCACGCTGTCTGGAGCGCGAACGCGCCGGATGGATCGCCGCGTCCCGCCCACCTTGAGCCGCCCGCCGGGCCCAAGGGCGGGAGTCCAGAAAGACCTTGATGAAACACCGGCCGCTGTGCCAAGAGAAACCTGTTTGGAATGATTAATTCATCAGGCCATCATTGAATTGAAACCGAAAATGGTAAGGCGCGCTCCCCGCGCTGGCGGGGCAAGCGCCGAGTTTCCCCCGCTTCGCGGGGCGCGCCGCGGCGGCTTGAGCCAAGCCGCCCTACCCAAGAGATGTTCATTCAATAATGGATTGCTTGCTAACGTCGTATAGGAGATCGAACCCGTGCAGGAATCCGGACTTTATGATGTCGCCGTGATCGGGGGCGGGATCGTCGGCGTGGCCACGGCCATGGCCCTGGTCTCGAAACCCGACCGGTCGGTGGTGGTGCTGGAGGCCGAATCACGGCTCGCCGCGCACCAGACGGGCAACAATAGCGGGGTCATCCACTCCGGCCTGTACTACAAGCCCGGCTCGCTCAAGGCGCGCAATTGCACGGAGGGCCGTGAGGCAATGTATCGGTTCTGCGCGGAACAGGGCATCGCCTGCGAGCGCTGCGGCAAGGTCGTGGTGGCCACCTCACCGGAAGAGCTCCCGGCGCTCGACCGGCTGGAGGAGCGCGGCCGGGCCAATGGGCTTGAGGGTATCCAGCGGCTCACCCCGGAAGCGATCCGCGAGCGCGAGCCGCATGTCACGGGCCTGGCCGGCCTGTGGGTGCCGACGACGGGAATCGTGGACTACACCGAAGTGACCGAGGCCTTCGCACGGGTCGTCCGCGAGGGCGGGGGGGAGATTCGGACCTTGGCTCGCGTGACGGCCGTCCGGCGCGAGGCCGGCGGCCTGGTCCTGGAAACCGCGCAAGGCGTCGTGCGGACGCGCCACCTGGTCAACTGCGCCGGCCTGCAGTCGGACCGTGTCGCCAGGCTCTGCGGTGTCGAGCCGGGCGTGAGGATCGTTCCGTTCCGTGGTGAGTACTATGAACTCGCGCCGGAAAAGCAGGGCCTGATTCGGAACCTGGTCTATCCCGTGCCCGATCCGCAGTTCCCGTTCCTCGGGGTGCATTTCACCCGGATGATCCGCGGCGGCGTGGAAGCGGGGCCAAACGCCGTGCTGGCGTTCAAGCGCGAGGGGTACAAGAAGACCAGTTTCTCCTTGCGGGACACCTTCGAGACGTTCACCTATCCGGGGGCGCTGCGGCTGTTCGCGAAGCATTGGAGAATGGGCATCGGGGAGTTCTACCGGTCGTTCAGTAAAAGGGCCTTCGTGCGCGCGCTGCAGAAACTCCTGCCCGAGATTGGAATCAACGACCTGGAGCCCGGCGGCGCGGGCGTCCGGGCGCAGGCGGTGGGCCCGGACGGCGCGCCCATCGACGACTTCCAGATCGTCGAGGCCGAGCGCATGGTGCACGTGCTCAACGCGCCGTCGCCCGCCGCCACGGCCTCGATCAGCATCGGCCGCATCCTCGCGGGCCTGGCGGAGAAGAATTTCGGACTGAACCACTAATTGGCACTAATGAGCACTAATTCCAGAGAAGAAGGGCTCTTCCAGTTAATATAAGTGTCAATGAGTGAAGATCAGTGGTTCCAAATTCCGTTGCGGTTTTTTCCCCGGTGTTTCCGCACGGAACTGGAACGATTGGCGATGGCAGGTGCGCCACGCCCTTCGGACGCGTGAGGACCTGGAGCGCATCCTGAAACTTTCTCCCGGGGAGCAGGCGGGTCTTGCGCAGGGCCGGCGGAGGCTGCCCGTGGCCATCACGCCGTATTACGTAAGCCTGCTGGATGCGCAGGACGCCTCGCATCCGCTGCGCCGGATCGTGGTGCCGACGGAGGCCGAGGGCCGCC
>JAHJJH010000132.1 GCA_018823105.1 Verrucomicrobiota bacterium
CGCCATCGCCGCGACGCGCGAGGACATGGCGGCCTGGACGCCGGCCACGATGTCCTCCGGCCGCTCGCCGGAGGAGAGCAGGCCGACGATCTCCGTTTCGGCGAAGACGGCGCACATGCTGCTGATCACCGCCCGGTGTTGAGCCCGGCCTGCCGCGGCCCCGAGCTCTTCAAGCGGCATCTCCAGGCGTTGCGCCACGAGCTCCAGGAAGCGTCCCGTGCCCGCGGCGCAGCGGTCGTTCATCATGAAATCCCGGACCCGGCCCTCGGGATCGAGCCGGATAACCTTGCTGTCCTGCCCGCCGATGTCAATGACCGTCCGGGCATCGGGCGACTGGTGCCGCACCCCGCGGGCATGGCAGGTGATCTCCGTGATCGTGGTATCTGCGAACTCCACGGCGTCGCGGCCGTACCCCGTGGCGACGGTTCGCGCCACGTCGCCGCGGGTCAATTCCGCGCGGCGCAGGGTATCCTCGAACAAAGCCTCCGTCCGCTGCGCCTGCTGCACGCCCTGGTCCGCCAGGCCGATGGCCAGCACCTCCCGCGTGCCGGCGTCGAGAAGCACGACCTTGATCATCCGCGATCCCGCATCAATGCCGGCCACGATCATGCCGGCCCCTTCGCCGGCCTGTACCGGGCGGTTTCATAGAGGGCCTGCACCCGCACCGCGATGCGGGCCGAGTCGGACGGGGAGTAGCCGGTTTCGATGCGCAGGTAGGGCAGGCCTAATTCTTCGGTCACCAGGCGCCGGACGCGGTGCGCCTCGACATCATAGGTCAGGCAGGCCTGCCACACGAGTTCGATCACGCACTGGGCCCGGTACTCGGCGGCGAGCCGGCGGAGAGACTCCATCCGCCGCTCGTTGGGGGTCATGACGGAGCAGGGAAGGCGCAGGTACTTCTCGGCCAGGGCGGCGACAATGTCCGGGGCCTTGGGGTCGACGTCTTCGAGGATGGGCTTCAGGCCGGTGCAGGTTTCCTGGCACACGACCAGCCCTCCGTGTCCCTCGATCAGGTCCATCACCCGCTCTGCCCCATGTGGCAGCGGCACCCCGGTGAGCAGGACGCGAACGCGTTCCGTCGTGGGTGGATTCACCCGGCGTCCGGGCAGTTCCTTCAGCGCGGCCTCGTATTGATCCAGGTCCGCGGGGATGCACGCGATCAGGCTTTTCATGTCCAGCACTTCGCGCCCCGTCAGCGGCGGGTCGTCCGCCTTCATCAGCGCCGCGAGCTCGCGCCGCAATTGCCGCTCCCGGTTCATCCGGCGGGTTTCCTCGCGCAGGCGGTCCTCCGTGATGCGGACGCCGAACCGATCCTCCAGCACGCGTTGCAGCTTGCGGAATTCCACCGTCCAGCGCTCGATGGCGTCGGGTTCGTCCGGTTTCTGCGGCAGTTCGAGCAGGTGGATCGGCCGGCTCTCGGCCATCAGCTCGAACATCTTCTTCTTCGCGTCGCAGGTGGTCTCGGCCACGATCAGATCGGCCATCTCCAGGAACGGATTGGCCTTTTCCAGGTGAAAACCGAAGGTGGACTTCACCAGCGGGCAGAGGTTGGCCGGCAGTACGCGCTCGGCCGGCGGGATCATCTGCTCGAAGCCGCCGCACAGGCAGACGGGCATGGCGTCGGCGGCCAGGATCAGCTCGCGCGGCGCGTATTCGCAGGCGATGCCGACCAACCGCCGACCGCGGGCCTTTTCCTCCCGGGCATAGGCCAGGTTGTGCTCCACCATCTTGTTGAACCAGGCCAGGGAATCCGGCTGGCCGCTCTCCGCGGCCGTCGGCGCGACCGTCGGCGGAGCGCACGGATCGGTCTCCTTCGCTTCGGCCGGTTTGGCGCCACATTTTCCCATGAGGGGCTCCCGGTTGTTCTCTCTAGGGCTTGCGAGCCACAAAACGGGCCTGGGCGATCTTGCCCGCGTGGGCCAGTTGCTGCATGAAGACCATCTCCGCGCCGACCGCTTTCAGGATATCCGGGTCGTTTCCCAGAAGCCGCAGCGCGTCGTAGGTGAGCTGCATGTTCACCATGTTGAGATA
>JAHJJH010000133.1 GCA_018823105.1 Verrucomicrobiota bacterium
GCAAAGACGTCCAGGTTGCGCGAGGCGACCGTCGGCGTGGTCGCCGGATCGTTGTACGTGACGGTAACAGAGATGGATTCGGCCAGGTAGACTTCCCGGCGCGCCGGGATGGCGCGCATGGGATTCAGGCGGACGGACACAAACGTGTAGCCGCGCATGGTGTGCGTGTTGCCCAGCACGGCGAGGTCCACGGGCGTTTTCACATCCATCGCGTAGGCGGCGGCCAACGGTTGGGTGAACGGAGGCCGGGGCCGGCTGGGCGGACACGGCGGCTGGACGGGGTATACCACGACATCTTCCTGGAAAAGGATTTCCTCGCCGGCCACCGTCATTGAGGTGACTTCGGCGCCGGAAGGAATCAGGATGTTCACGGTCCGGGCCGGCAGCCACGGGGTGCCCGGCGTGTCATGCGGGAGCAAACCCTCCGCCAACCGCAACCGCTGATACCCGTCGACGTTTTCCACGGTTACATCGTCCGCCGTGAAAGTGAAATTCACCGTCACTTCGCCGGCCGTGGCGCTCATCAGCCCGACGCCGAGAACAGCACAAGCCGCCGCGAAGAATTTCAGTTCATTGATACGCATGGTTACCTTCCTTGGTCCAAAAGCTTCATGAGGAAAAAAAGTGCTAAAGTTCATACATACTCGGAAAAAGAGGAAATAGGAAAGAAATAAACAGAAGAAAGTTACGCTTCATATCGAAACCGATCCCTCGGTCCGCGGCGATGCCTGCCGGCTTCGAGAGGCGTAAAAAGTCTGCATTACAACACTCTGGCCTGCGGCCTGTTATGCGCGAGGAAATCAGCAACCCGGAACACCCCCCGCGATTGGTGCCAAAAGTTTATTTTGCGCAAAATGTTATACGCGGGCGGGGCGGGCATCGGCGTTGCGTCGGAAGGACGCTCTGCTATAGTGGCGGCGTGTCAAGCCGCCGCCAACACGTAAACCGCCGCACGCTGTTCATCAAGGCCGCCGTCAGCCTCGCCTTTTTCGCCGTGCTGTTCTTGTTTGCCGGCCGGCAGGATTGCCTGGCGATGCTCAAGCGGGTGGACCCGTTCTTCCTCTTCCTGTCCTTCGTTATCGCCGCGGCACAGATTTCCACCAGCTGCCTCAAGTGGAAAGTCTTGATTAATCTGTACGGTGACCGGCTCGGATTCGGATTCCTGATGCGCAATTACCTGATCGGCTACTACTTCACCAACCTGATGCCGTCGAACATCGGCGGCGACGTGGTGCGCTCCTACTATGCGGGACGTCGGATCGGCAACCAGACCCACGCCGCCATCAGCGTATTCATGGAGCGGTTCACGGGAAGCCTCTACCTCCTTGCGCTGGTGATCGGGATGCCGCTGCTGATCCCGGGGCTGTATGCCCGGCCGGCGGTCTTCATCCCTGCCCTCGGGGCGGCGGGCCTGCTGCTCTTTTTCGCGGCGCTGGCATTCTGGGGCCAGGGGCTGATCCGTTTCCTGAACGGGCTGATCGAAGCTATCGCGCGCCGTACGACCGGGGTCCGCGCTCGCTCGCTTTTGGGCCGGGCGGTGAAGGTGCTGCTGTGGATTCGCGCAAAATCAGAGAAAATCGGAGAAAAGCTGGGACTGACGGTCCGCATGCTGAAAGAGAACCGCGGGGCGGCGCTGGCCGTGTTCGGCCTCACGGTGCTCTTTTATGCCCTGACCTGGGTGAACGTGTACCTGGCCTACCGCACCTTCGGCGTGGAACCGGATTTCCGGAGCATCATGAGCCTGCTGGCCACGGCCATGCTGGTGGGCTCGATTCCCGTCACCCTCGGCAGTCTTGGTATTGCCGAAGGGGCCTATGTCTTCTATTTTAGGTTCGTGGGAATTGACCCCGCCGCCACGCTGGCCATGGGGCTCTTCCTGCGGTTCAAGTTGCTCGTGGTGGGTTTGGTGGGTTTCATCAACTACCTGACCTATCCGCATGACCGGTTTGAATATGAGCGAATCCGACAAGAAACTGAAACTGGAAGCGCAAGCGGCGATTCATGACCCGAGCCGCTCGGCGCTCCGGCGCTACGCGCTGCTGACGACGGGAGGGACCTCGCTGTGGGGGCTCTTCGTGTACGAGCTGGTCACCGGGCTGTTCTCGGCCTGCCCCGGCGCGCTGGGCATCTGGCTGCGCCGCACCTTCTACCGGCGGCTCTTCGCGGAGGCCGGGCGCGATATCATCATCGGCCGCAACGTAACCATCCGCGGATTCGGCTGCATCCGTGCGGGCCGCCGGGTCGTGCTGGATGACAACTGTGTGCTCGACGCGCGCGGCGCCGGGGCGTCCATCACGCTGGGCGACGAAGTGCTCGTCGGGCGCAACAGCATCGTGCGGTGCCGGGGCGAGTCCCTGACCATCGGGGAGGGAACGGATATCGGCTGCAACTGCCTCGTGGCCACGGACAGCCGCCTGGCCATCGGGCGCGACGTGCTGATCGCCGCGTACACCTATATCGCCGCCGGCGGAAATCACAATACCCAGGACAAGACCATTCCCATCCGTAAACAGGGCTTCACCAGCCGCGGCGGCGTCACCATCGGGGACGACGTCTGGATCGGATCCCATGTCGCCATTCTCGACGGCGTCACCGTCGGCCGGGGCGCGGTGATCGGGGCGCACTCCCTGGTGAACAAGGACCTGCCCGATTGGGCGATCGCTTACGGAAGTCCCGCCCGCGCAGAACGATTCCGGTGATGGAGGAAACGCCTCTTTCCAGGCCCGAGGGCTGGACCCGTGAACCACGTGATTTCTACTGGCTGGAACGCAATATCCCATGCCGGTTTGCCTGTCCGGCCCGCACGGATATTCCCGATTATCTCGCCGCCATCTCGAAGGGCGATTTCGAACAGGCCTATCGGATCAACCTGGCCGACAACGTCTTTCCGGGCGTGCTGGGCCGCGTCTGCTCCCGCCCCTGCGAGCCGCCCTGCCGCCACGGCTGGCCGGGCCTGGGCGAGTCCGTGGCCATCTGCTTCTCCAAGCGCGCGGCGGCGGATCATCGCGCGGAAAAGAGAATGGTCCGGCTGCCGCCCCTTTTCCCGCCGAGCGGAAAACGGGTGGCAATTGTCGGCGCGGGCGTGGCCGGGTTGACCGCGGGGCGCCAGCTGGCCTTGATGGGGCACGAGGTGGTGGTCTTCGAACGGCACGGACGGCCCGGCGGCATGATGCGGCAGGGCATTCCGGCCTTCCGCCTGCCCCGGGGTGTCGTTGAATACGAAATCCGCCAGGTCGAAGAGAGCGGAATAAGGA
>JAHJJH010000134.1 GCA_018823105.1 Verrucomicrobiota bacterium
CCGCGGCCGCGCCCCGATCGTCAAGGCGCCCCGCATCCTGGTCTCGCGCCCGGCGACGCCCTTCAGCGTCCGTCCCCGCCCGGCCGCGGCCTCGGAACTGGGGCGGGCCTTCTCCGCGTTCCTCATCCTGGGGACGCTCACGGCGCTGGCCTATGCCGGGATCTGGCTGCACGCCCGCTGGCGGGCAGGACCGCCGGAGGCGGACATGCCACACGCCGAGCCCGCGGCGCTGCCCCAGCCGCAAATTCCCGAAGAGAGCCGGAAGATCAGCTTCAGGGAACCCGAGGAAACCGTCCCGGCCCCGACGCGGCCGTCCGCCGCCGAAGAGGTCATCACTTGGGATCATCCGGCGTTTGTGCGGGGGGCCCGGCAATTCAACGAGGCCGTGGTCAATTATCAGCGCTACATCCAGGATCGCACTAATCCGGAACTGCTCAAGGAGATCGAACGCCAGTGTCGCGAGGCCATCACCGCCTTTGAATCGTGCCGCAACGAGGCGCCACCGGAGGTGCGCATGGCGGATATTCTCACCCAGGCCTATCGGCTGCTGTCCGACTGCCGTCAGATGATGTTGCTGCCCGACGCCTCTTCTGCCGCGGGGTCCTCCGCTTCGCCTTGAGGCTTCGCCGGGCCCGCGTTTCGCGTCTCGGCCAGGAAACGCATCCACCACTCGACCAGGGCTTCATCCCGGCCGTGCAGGCGGGCGGCGAACTTGAAATAGACCAGGGCGTCCCTGAACACATGACGCGTCACAAAACGCCGCGGCGCCTTGCCCTGGGTTCTCGCAAAGGCGGACTGCGCCGCCAGGATCTCCGCCGCCCCGCGCGCGGCGTTCCGGGGAATCTGCACCCGGTGGGAGGGATTCAGCAAGTGATCGTGTGCCGACCGAGCCTGTGCGGCCGGCAGCGGCAACCCGGGTTGGTCCTCCTGGAGGTGGGCCGCCTGGGCTTCGAAGTAGGCGCCGAACAACAGTGCCCACAGGAGCGGCTCGCCGGGACGGAGCCCGGCGGCCTTCCATTTGTCCACCTGCCGGAGGGCCTTCGCCATCCAGGCGCGGCCCGCCGCCCCCTCCGGCCCCTCCAGCCACGCGGCGATGTCCGGGAACAACGTGCCGAACAGGCCGGTCCGGAAGAGTTCCTCCAACACCGCTTCCGAACGCCCGCAGAAAAAGATCTTGAGCATCTCCTCGTGGAGACGTTCGCGCGACGAGAGCGCCAGCAGCTCCTTCATTTCCAGCAAGGCTTGGCGCGCGGATTCCTCGATCGCGAAGTCCAGCGACGCCGCGAAGCGCACGACCCGCAGCATCCGTACCGGGTCCTCCTGGAAGCGCACTCGCGGATCGCCGATCACCCGCAGCAGGCGCGCGTCGAGGTCCTTGAGCCCGCCGACGTAGTCCACGATGGAAAAATCAGCGATGTTGTAGAACAACGCGTTGACCGTGAAATCGCGCCGCAGTGCGTCCTCGGGCGGCGTTCCGAAAATGTTGTCGCGCACGATCATCCCGTCCGGCGTCGAGACCCGATGCGGCCCCGGCGGGGCCTGGTCCGCCGGGACATGGGCCCGGAAGGTGGAGACCTCGATGATGGTGTTGTGGAAAAAAACGTGGGCCAGCCGGAACCGGCGGCCGACCAGGCGGCAGTTCCGGAACAGGCGCTTCAGCTGGTTGGGATGGGCGTCCGTGGCCACGTCAAAATCCTTGGGCGCCCGCCCCAGGAGCAGGTCGCGCACGCCGCCGCCCGCCAGGTAGGCCAGGTAGCCGGCGTCTTTCAGACGATACAGCACCCGGAGCGCCTCCGGGGAGATGCCCTTCCGGCTCACCACGTGCTGCGAACGATCTATAGTGACAGGTTCCATGGCGTCGGCGGGCGTTCGAGAACCGGCTTGCCCCCCGCCCTCATCTCCCTACACTAGTCCCGAAGACGAATCATGACCACGGGAATGCGCGGAGGGGATTCATAATGGAAAATCTGCCACAATTCAACCTGGTGGATATTATAGCGCTGCTTTATATCGCGCTGATCACCCTGCGCGGCCTCGCGCGCGGCCTGTCCGGCGAACTGGCCCGGCTGCTCAGCGCCGCGGCGGCTGTGGCCGCGGGCCTGTATTTTTACGAGCCGTTCGGCCGGGTCCTGCTGCAATACACGCGGCTGGGGGAGTGGGGGGGCGAAAGGACGGCCTTCGGCGTGGCCTTCGCCCTGCTGCTGATCGGCGGCTGGCTGGCGATGCGCGCCCTGCGTTTCCTGCTTCGCCACCTCATGGAATTCACCTTCCGCGGCCGGATCGAGCGGGTGGGCGGGATGCTGGCGGGATTCCTGCGCGCCTCGGTCGTGGCCGGCGCCGTGATCCTCCTGCTGGGCCTCGCGCCCCAGGAAGACTTGCGGCAGCTTTTCGTGGAAGAGTCGCTGCTGGGCCGCCACCTGGCCCGCTATGCCCTGCCGGCGTACGATGAGCTGGCGGAGAAATTCCCGGCCCTTCGCATCCCCGCGCGGAAGGAAGCCGCCGACGTGGAAGAGGTCGAGGCGGAAGAGCAGGACGACACGGAACCCGCCGAAGAGAGCGAGTAAGAAAAGGGCATGGCCCAAGGCATTTCCAAAGCCCTGCTGGAGCAAATCCGCGCCGCGAACGACATCGTCGAGGTCATCGGTTCCTACCTGCCGCTCAAGCGCGCCGGCTCCGCCTTCAAGGCCTTGTGCCCTTTTCATCGCGAAAAGACGCCCTCCTTTCACGCCAACCCGCAGCGCCAGTCATATCATTGTTTCGGATGCGGCGCGGGCGGCGATGTCTTCCGTTTTGTCATGGAGTACGACGGGGTGGATTTCGTCTCGGCGATCCGGCTCCTGGCTCGCCGGGCCGGGATACGCGTCGAGATCACCGAGCAGGACCGGCAGGAAGGCCCGAACAAGGACCTGCTGCTCAAGCTTCTCGAAGACGTGACCATGTCCTATCACCAGGCGCTGCGCCAATTGCCCGCCGCCGAGGCAGCGCGGCGCTATCTCCAGAAGCGGGACCTGGGGGAGGCGGTCATCCGGGATTACCTGCTCGGCTATGCCCCGGAGGGCTGGGACACGCTGGTCGAATGGGGCAGGAAAAAGAAGTACACGCCGGCCCTGCTCGAAGCGGCCGGACTCTTGAGCAAGTCCGATTCGGAGCAGGGGCGAGTGTACGATCGTTTTCGCAATCGCCTGATGTTTCCCATCCGCGACGAGATCGGGCGGATCGTCGGCTTCAGCGGCCGGCTCCTGGCCGACCAGGAGAAGGCCGCGAAGTACGTGAACACCCCGGAGACCGCCGTGTTTCACAAGGGCCGCGTGCTCTACGCGCTCGACAAGGCCCGCCGCGCCATCATGGAAGGCCGCACGGCGATCCTGTGCGAGGGGCAGATTGACGTCATCCGGTGTCACCTCGGGGGCTTCCAGAACGCGGTGGCCGTCCAGGGCACCGCGCTGACGGAACAGCACGCCCAGGTGCTCAAGCGATATGCCGATTCGGTCGTCGTGGTCCTGGATGCCGACTCGGCCGGGCAGCAGGCCTCCCTGCGTTCGGCGGAACTCCTGCTGGGCGCCGGGTTGAGCGTCAGCATCGCCTCCCTCCCCCCGGACGAAGATCCCGATTCCCTGATTCGCGGCAAGGGCCCGCCGGCCTTTCAGGCCGTGCTGGATAAAGCGACCGCCCTTCTGGATTTTCAGATCCGCCTGTTGCGGAAGCGCGAGAATTTCTCCGGCGAGGCGGGCCTGATGCGCGCCGCGCGCGCCGTGCTCGAAACCATCGCCAAGGCCCCGAGCGCCGTTCAGCGGGACCACCTGTTGCGGCAGGCGGCGAAGGAACTGGGACTCCAGGAGAATGCCTTACGCCAGGACCTGCGGCGCCTGGACCGCCGCGCCGGTCCCGCGGAATCTGCCGCGCCGCCTTCCGCGGCGGTGCCCCGCCATCCGCCGGAAGAAATGGCGGTGCTTGAACTGGTCCTGCGGCATCCCGAGGTGCTGGATTTGTTTCACCGTTATCTTCCGGCCGATGTGCTGACCGATCCGGTCTGCCGGCAGGTATTCCAGTTGGCGCTGGCCGGGGAGGAGAATCTGATGAGCGCGCTGGACCAGGAAAACCCGGAAGCCATTCGGCTGGTCGCGCAAGTCGAGGCCGCGCCGTCCCGGTTGGTGGGGGACGACGTGTCTCCGCAGGACCCGGCGCAGGATGTGATCCTGGTCCTTCGGCGAAAGCAGTTGGAGCGCCAGCTGGATGAACTGAAACGCCGACGAGGCGCCGCCGGCGAAAGCGAGCGTCGCCGCCTGGACCTGGAGTGCGCGCACCTGACCCTGGACATCAAGACCTTGCAGCAGGGCTGGGCCCGCGCGTTGCCCATCCTGGAACTGGACTGATGCTGTAGCCGCGATCGGTGATCGCGGCCCGAATCGCTAGATTCGGTCAGGAGGCGGGAGCGGGCTGCTGTTCGTGGCGTGAGAACTTCATCGACACGATCTTGGAAACGCCCTGGTGTTCCATCGTCACCCCGTACAGGATGTCCGCCGCGCCGATGGTCTGGCGGTTGTGGGTGATCACGATGAACTGGGATTTCTCCACGAAACCCTCCACGACCTTGATGAAGCGGCCGATGTTGGCCTCATCCAGCGCCGCGTCGAGTTCATCCAGCAGGCAGAAGGGGCTCGGCTTGACCATGTAGAGGGCGAATAACAAGGCCACGGCGGTCATCGTCCGTTCACCGCCGGAGAGCAGGGAGACCGTTTGCAGCTTCTTGCCGGGCGGCCGCGCGATGATCTCGATGCCGGACTCCAGCACGTCCCCCTCGTCCACGAGCACCAGCTTGGCCGTGCCTCCGCCGAAGAGTTTCTGGAACATGTCCTGGAAGTTTGCGTTCACCTGGTTGAACGTCTGCGAGAACATCTCCGTCGTGGTCTGGTTGATCCGGCGGATGAGGTCCAGGAGCTGCTGCTTGGCGTTGATCAGATCCTCCTGCTGGCGGGTCAGGAAGGCGGCGCGCTCCTCGTACTGATTGTATTCTTCGATGGCCACGAGATTGACCGGGCCCATGGATTCCAGCCTGGCGCGCAGTTCGGCGATCTGGGTTTCCAGCGTGTCCCGGTCCGGGCGCTGGCCGTTTTCCCATGCCGGCTCCGGCGCGGCGGCGAGCTGCTCCGGGGTGACGCGGTAATCCGCCGTGACGCGCTCGACAAGGTTCTGGCGTCGCACGCGCTGCTCGGCCAGCTCGACGTCCACCTGGCCCTTCCGCGTTCTCAAGTCGTCCAGGGCGGCGCGTTGTTCGTGCAGTCGGCTATCCCAGCGGCCCACCGCGCCCATCGCCTCCTCGCGCTCTCGGCGCGCGGCCTCCAGGTGCCCGGCCTGGCGGGCGACATCCTGCTCCAGCGGCTCCAGCCGCTGCCGCGTTTCGCTCACTTGACGTTGCAGATCGCCGATCCGCGCCCGGTAGGAACCCAGGTCTTCGGAACGGGTCCGGACCAGTTGCTCGATTTCCTGGATGCGGGACTGCAGCGGAAGCTGGCGCTCGGCCATGTGCTCCGCCGCCTGGCGCCGCTCCGCAAAAACCACGCGGGCGTTGGTAACGATATCGGATTTCTCGGCGCGCTCGTTTTCCAGGGCGCGCAACTCGTCGTTCCTGGCGGCGATGGATCCCCGGATCTCTGCCTGCCGGGTGCGGTGCCGATCCAGCTCGGCGTGGATGGCGTTCTTCCGCTCGGCGCCGGAGGAGGTCTGGTCCTGGAGCGACTGCCACTCCCAGGTCACGGTTTCCGCCCGTTGGCGCGCCTGGTCGGCTTCCTGGGCAATGATGTGGTGCTCGCCCTCGCGCTGCGCCAGGCGGTGCCGGCTGTCTTCGAGCTGTTTCCGAAGATCCGCGAGTTCCGGCTCGCCGGCGGCCAGCTCGTCGCGTAGCCGCGCGGCCAGTTGTTCGCCTTCCTCATGCCGACGACGCAGGTCCGCCAGTTCGCGGGTCCATCCTTCCAGGCATTCCCGGCGCGCCAGCGGCGTGATTTCGTGGGCTTCCGCCATCCAGTATTCCATCAGGCCGTTCCCGCGCCGGACGGCGCCGGAAGGGGTGACGAGCACGGCGTGCTCCGGAATGGCCGCGCCGGGCGGCGGCAGCGCGTCCACGACGCGCACGTATCGGAGCCGCCGATCGAGGAGGGGCCGCCATTCGGCCGCGCACTGGATATGATCGGCCAGCAGCGTGCCGGGCCCGTCGGGCCAGGGGTCCGGCAGGGCCTCCGCGGGGGACGGCAAGGGGAGGAGACGGGCGGCGCCGGCCGCGTGTCGCTCAAGCTCCCGGATCAGTTCGAGGGCGGTGGTTTAATCGGCCACGACGAGGGCGTCCAGGCTGGCGTGCAACGCGGCCTCCAAGGCCACACGGAAGGAGGGTTCCGGCTCCAGATGATCGGTCAAGGCGCCGAGCACGGCGCCCGCGCGAACGCTCCACCCGGCCGGCGGATCCAGCAGGCAGCGCGTGCCGCCGGGCAGGCCGTCCAGCCCCGCCTCGCGGCGATCGAGCATCTCGACCTGCGCCTCGCGCG
>JAHJJH010000135.1 GCA_018823105.1 Verrucomicrobiota bacterium
GGCGACGGCCTGGGCGATGCCTGCGACCCCGATCTGGATAACGACGGCGTGCTCAACGCCAACGACAACTGCCTGACGACGTACAATCCGCAGCAGGAAGATCTTGATGGCGACGGCCTGGGTAACGCTTGCGACGACGACATGGACGGCGATCAGATCCCGAATTACTGGGAACAGCAGTACGAGCTGGACGAAGCAGATCCCTCCGACGCCCCGCTCGATCCTGATGGCGATGGAATGTCCAATTATGAGGAGTACGTGGCCGGCACGGACCCGCGGGATCCGTCGAGTAGCTTCCGCGTGCGCGTGGTGGTCAAAAGCCCGCCCGTCGTGAGTTGGACGTCGGTATCCAATCGTACCTATGCCGTCTGGCGGGCGACGACGCTTAAGATGGGTGCGGCCGGCTTTGAAAAGATCGCCTCGGTTGTTCCGGCCACGGCGCCGATGAATTATTTCACCGATACCGGCGTTCTCGACGGCCAAGCATACTACTATCGCGTCCAGTTGGAAATTCCGTAACGCCCCGGAGATTCAAGCATTCGCCAGCGGACCGACCGCGCCGTCGGGGCTCCCCTGGTCTCCCGGGGAACCCGGCCCGGAAGGCAACGGGGCGTCGGCGGTTACGGCGACGTCCCCCCCGGGGTGAGCCGCAGTTTCTTCTCCCTCATCGGTTTCCTTCCCCGCCTGGCGCCGCCGTTTGAGGAATTCCCGCGCGAGTTGACGATAGGCCGCCGCGCCGGTGCAGTGCCGGTCGTAGAGGATGACCGGCTTGCCGTAGCTCGGCGCCTCGCTCAACCGCACGCTGCGCGGGATCAGGGTCTCGAAGACCGTCTCGCCGAAGTGATTCAGCACCTCCTGCACCACCTGCTGCGAAAGGTTGGTGCGGACGTCGTACATCGTCAGCACGATGCCCTCGATGTGGAGGCCGGGATTGGCGCCGCTCTCGCTGACCCGACGGACGAGCCGCGCGATGACACTCAAGCCCTCCAGGGCGTAGTATTCGCACTGGATGGGAATCAGCAGCGATTCACAGCCCGCCAGGGCATTCATCGTCAGGATGCCCAGGGAGGGGGGGCAGTCCACCAGGATGTAGTCGTACCGGTCCCCCGCGGCCAGCGGCGCGACGGCTTCCTTGAAGCGGTGCAGGTACCGGTCGGCGCGGGCAATATCCACCTCGGCCCCGGCCAGGTCGAGCTCGGAGGGGACGACGTCCAGCCGATCCAGTTCCGTCTTCTGAATGAGCGGCTCGAGCGGCGCCTCCCCGAGCAGCGCCCGGTAGATGCTCGCGCCCTCCTGCTTTTCCAGGCCGAGGCCGCTGGTGGCGTTGGCCTGGGGATCAAGATCGATGAGCAGGATTTTCTTGCGGCGTTCGGCGAGGCAGGCGGCCAGGTTGACGGCCGTCGTGGTCTTCCCCACGCCGCCCTTCTGATTCGCCACGGCAATGACCGGTGTCGTCATGATTGGCGCCGAGAATAAGCAGGACGGGGACCAGGCTCAAGCCGCAAGTTCACAGCCCTCGCCACGCTGTGGCGCAATCCGCCGCACACCGTGCGGCGCTACAGGCTAAGAAGGAGTGCCTGGAAGACGCCGCGGGGGGGGCGGAGCCTCCAAGTGGCCCGTGCGTGAGCAAAGCGAAGGGAATACGTTACGGCTCCAGCACGCGGATCCGGTACAGGCGCGAGGTAATGGCGGGCGTGGCAAAGTTCGTGTCCACGTACGTAGTTGTGCCCGAGGTGCCCCAGAAGGCCCCGCCGAGGTATAGCCAGCCGTTGGTGAAGGGCGGCAGGCCGTTCCGGTAGAGCACTTGGTAGCGCCGGTTGGTGCTGGATTGGAAGTAGACCCGTGCCCACCGGCTGGTCGGGATGACCACGGATTGCGTGAACCGCAGCAGGCTGTTGGACAAATTCGGGTCAGTATCGGCCATGTACTCCTCGTAATTCGAGAGCCCGTCGCCTTCGATGTCAATGTCCCGGTCCGCCGCGTTCGTAGGAGTCAGGCCGTTGTCCGCTTCCCACGTGTTGGGCATGCCATCGCCATCGACATCGTTGTCACAGGCATCACCGATCCCGTCGCCGTCGAGGTCCGCCTGGTTGCTGTTGACATTGGTGGGGCAATTGTCCTGGAGGTCGCCGATCCCGTCCGTGTCGGCGTCGTTGTTGGTGAAGCAGATCTGGCAGCGAACGACCACGTCGTCCACCTGCCAGTACAGCTCGTTGCGGGCGTTGGAATAGCGGAATCGAATGACGATGTTGGTCAGTCCCGCCAGCGGCGTGGTCAAGTCCAGTACCTCCGTGGCCGGCCCGCGGTAATCCGCCTTGGATTTCCGCCAGACATTGGACCAGGGGCCGACGACACCGCTGCGGCTGATGTCCACGTCACAGGTTTCGGACCGGTTGACGGAATACCAGTCGAAATCGGTCTTGAACTCCAGTTCCACGTAGGTGGCCGCGCCCAAGTTGAGGGCGGGTGTCCGCAGTTCCACGTCCATGGTGGTCTTGGAGTAGAACTTGCTGTCGGCGATGGCCATGCCGTTGGTGCCGCCGGTGTAGTTCACGACGTCGCGGGGATTGTCGAAGCGCCACGGAGCCGTCCCGCTGTTGGTGTGCATGGTCCATCCGGACGGTATGGTGCCCGAGGAGAAGGCCTCGTTCAGCAGGTTGGTGACGATGAACAGGCCGGTGCAGTCATCGCAGGCGTCGCCCACCCCGTCCCAGTCGCGATCAAACTGGTTCGTGTTGGCCACGCCGGGGCAGTTGTCCACGCTGTCCTCCACGCCGTCGCTGTCGTCGTCCACGGCGCAGGCATCGCCGATGCCGTCGCTGTTGGAGTCCTGCTGGCCGGGATTGGAGACCGTGGGGCAGTTGTCGCTGTCGTTGGGGATGCCGTCGTTGTCGATATCGTCGTCGCAGGCGTCGCCCTGCCCGTCGATGTCGGCATCCTCCTGGAGCGGATTGTAGGTGTCCGCGCAGTTGTCCACCGCGTTGCTGATGCCGTCGCCGTCGCGATCGGGGTCACAGGCGTCGCCCAGGCTGTCGCCGTCGAGGTCTTCCTGCCCCGGATTGTAGGTGGTCGGGCAGTTGTCTTCGTCGTTATAGATGCCGTCGTTGTCCGCGTCGGTATCGCAGGCGTCGCCCTGGCCGTCAATGTCGGCATCCTCCTGGAGCGGATTGGCGTTGTAGATGCAGTTGTCGCTGCCGTTCAGCACGCCGTCGTCGTCGATATCGGGGTCGCAGGCGTCGCCCAGGCCGTCGCCGTCGGTGTCGGTCTGAATGGGATTCCAATTGGTGGGGCAGTTGTCGTCGGGATCGAAAAAGCTGTCGCCGTCGCTGTCCTTCTCGCCGGTCACCAGGTTGCCGGAGGTCTGGTTGAAGTTGATGGCGCCAGGCGTCCAGGTGCCCAGCACCCAGTTGGTCGTAGTCCCGATGATGTCGTTGGGGGCTTGAAGAGTGGTGTCGGTGGAGGAATCCAGGCGCAGGACATGCAGGTAGGTGTTTTCGATCGAGGCGATATTGGTATAGACGGTCCCGGGGTCGTCCACGGCCATGTCTCCCGCGCCGCCCCACGAAATGGCATCCAGGATGTTGCTCACGGAGTCATAGAGGACTAGGCCGTCCGGGCCGTTTTGGAGGTTATCCGGCAGCAGAAAATCAGTGTTGGGCACGTAATTGCTATTCTGGCTGACCACGACGAAGCCCATGGGCTGTCCGTTGGTGTTCGTGATACCGTCGTCCGGCACCACGAAGGAGGGGAACGAGTAGGTCCACAGCCCGCCGTCCACCGAATCGGAGCCGTTGTAATGCACGATGAAGTACCCTTGGAGATTCACGCCCGCCGGCGCGATCAACTCGATGAATTCGTTGGTATCCGTGCTGGGGCCGTCCGCCTGCACTTCGTTGAAGAACGGTCGTTCCGCCGCGCTGTATGTGGCGGGGAAGTTGTACTGGTTGGTGACGCTGAACCCCGGGCTGACCGCGTTGGTTCCCTGGAAGGTGTATCGAACGTAGTAATCAAAAGAGTCGCCCGCATTGGGGGAGATGGGCAGGGTCCCGGTCTGCCACTGGTTGCTGGCCCCGGCGGTCATCGAGTTGCTCGCCCACGCGCCGCCGGCGACGCGGTACCAGGCGGACGCGTTCAGATTACTGGCCGGCAGGTTGTTTTGGAGGAGCACGGCGATGGCCACATCGGTGGTGTGGGTGGGCGCGGAAGGCACCAGGCGCAGCGACGTGGCCAATACGCTGGCCTCGTTACAGGCCACGTGCGTCTTGGGCGTGGCCGCGCTGCCCGCGACGATGGCCCACTCATTGCTGGACCATTCCGGGAGAGGATCGCAGACGCCAACCTTGCGATACACCGCGTTGCTCCGGTAGGCCCAAGCCATGGAATAGTCGTTCGAACTGGTCGGTTCGCCGGGCACGCCGTAGATGTCCACGATCGTCCCCCCCGGCGCTTTCAACGCGCAAACGTCGTTGCCGTTCAGAAACAGCAGGTTCGTGTGGCCGAGGTCGGCCGCCAGGGCATAGGCGGTGAAGAAATCGGAGGTGCGGGCGGCCACCACAAAAGCCTGTCCGGGCCCGATCGTCTTGCTCAAGGGCACGTTCAAGGCGGTGACGCCGTCGCGGTAAATGACCAGGGTGTAGTTGGTCAGTGAAAAGCCGGCCGTGCCGGAGTTATACAGCTCCACGTAGTTCGCGCCCGACACGGTCGGATGGTCCACCACCTCGCTGATCAGCGCCACGGGATTCAGGCAGGACATCGAGTCGATGAGATGGATGTCGGAAAAGATCAGGTAATGGTCGGAGGCATTGGTGCTGGTGGCGGCCGGCAAGGGGGACCCGTACTTGAGCAGCCCTCCCGTCCCGTCGTCCCGCGCGGAGTTGTACACTTCACCCTCCGGGGCCCCGTAGGGACTGTTCATGATCTCGCTGCTGAAATAAAAGTAATCCAGGCGACTGCCTGTCTTATAGGTGTTTGCGTTGGTCGAATCCTCCTGGAAGATATTCATCTGCCCCATCTCGATTTCCGCCGGGCGGTCGGTGGGGTGCAGCCTGTACTTCACGGAGAAGACAATGTCCGTGCCCAGCACATAGGGGGGGACGGTGGGCAGGCCGCTGGGCAGCGAGTAGAAATAGGCCGTCTGGCTGTCCGTCACGTTCTCGTTGAAATCGCCCATGATCACGTATTCCGTATCGAGCGGATAGGTCTCCGCCCAGGCCGCCATGTTGGAGATCGCGCGCATGATCTCGATCCCCCGGCGGAACTGGTCGGTGCTGGTATCGGACGCCTTGTTGTGCACCACGTAAGCGTTGAACGGGTTCATGGCTCCCGGTACATCAACCACGATGTGCAGCGGCCACCGGGTCATTTCACTGGCGCCGGCCGGCTCCTTGATCTCATACGAGGCTGTGATCGGATACCGACTGTAGAAACCATTACGATGCGCGCCGGCGTACGTGCCGCCCGTTCCATAGGCCAGGTAGGGATAGTTCAAATGCGCCGCGAGCGTCACCCAGTTGTCGTAATCCGCATCATTGAGCTCCTCGAATCCAATGATGTCCGGGTTGATCCGTTGGATAACGTTGCTGACCGCATTATACTCGGTGGAGCCGGGCACCCCCACGCCAAAGAGGGTATTCCACGCGGCAACGCGCAGCTTCACGGCCTGTGCGGACTGAAGGGCGGCCAGAAAAAAGGCCGCAAAGACAAGCGCACCTACGGCCCGCCGCCAACTAAAGGCTGAACAACAATCCATCGCCTGTGATCAATCCTCTCCGAATGGAAAACGTGCCGTTCTGATTAACCCTGATATTAAAAGCAATAAACGGGCCATTCCCAGCGAACAAAGGCTGGATTCGCAGTTCCCCGGCATTTTGGTCAGAATCCAGCGGGTAATGAATAACCAGAACCCCCGAATCTGTTAACAGAATGTAAAAAATGCTAAACGGAATGGCTCCGCCGTCCGGGCGGGCGCGGTGGCACCCGCACCCTGGCGTAGTTTCGCAGAACCTGTTGCGCGCACAGTAGTGTCACCCCGAATCCCGATGCGAAGCGATCGGGATGAGGGGTCTCCAATTCATTCAGCCGCTTGGAAAGCCATCGCTCTGCCTGGGACAGGCTTCTTTTTCTGTGCCGCGTTTTTATCGGGACAGCACGCGACGGGGAGTGCAACGAGGTCCTCCCATGTTACGTTGCCGGCAGGGAGGGGGTAGAAGGAGGGGCTTGCAGGTTCCTGGAGGTGCCCTCCAGTTGTTCCATGTGACTCTCGATCCGCGTGAGTCTTTTCTCGGCGTCTTCGTAGTTCTTTTTTGAGTTGTCGAGGTGCTTCCCGATCAGACGGAAGGCATCAACAAACTGCCCCAGATCGCGCCGGAGGCCGACCAGCTTGTCCAGCAAATCGCGGGCGCTCTCCTCGATCCGCAGGCCCTTCAAGCCCAGCAGGATGGTCTGGAGGTAGGCGTAAAAACTGTTCGGCGAGACGGGGATGACCCGCTTGTTCAGCGCGTAGGAAAAAAGCGCCAGCTCTGCGCCGGGCGCGTCTTCCTTGATGATCGTCTCGTAATACACGTTCTCGGCCGGGATGTACATCAGCGCGAAGTCGAAGGTGCCCTCGTCCGTGCGGATGTACTTTTCGGCGATCGCGTCCACGTGGTTCTTCACGTCCCGGATGAAGGCTTTCCGCGCGGCCTGCCGCTCCTCCTCCTTGGCCGCGGCGAGGAGCCGGAAGTTGTCCAGCGGGAACTTGGCGTCCACGGGGACCAGCCCGGCCTTGAGGACGATGACCGCGTCCACGATCTGTCCCCCGCGGAACGCGTATTGCATCTGGTAATGGTCGGAGGGGAGGATCTGGCCCAGCAACTCGTCGAGAAACAGCTCGCTGATATTCCCGCGCAGCTTGGGGGCGCGAAGGATCTGCTGCAGACCGGCGATGTCGCGGCCGACGTCGAAGATGCGCTTGGAGGCCTCGTCGAGTTGGCCAAGTTGATGGCTGACGCCCTGGATGACGCGCGCGGCGCCGTCGAGCCTTTCATCCATCCCCTTGCGTGTGGCCTCCAGGGCCTGGCCGACCTGGGCGGAAAATCCGCGCATCGCCGCCTGGAGCGCTTCGGCCTGCTGCGCGCCCTGCTGGGCGACGGCGTTGACCTGGTTCTGGAGCAGGGCGAGGGCCGCGTCGTTCCGCGTCTGGACCAGCGCGGCTTGAACAGTCCGCTGAATCCACCAGGCGGCGGCGACGATGACCACGCCCAATAGGATGGCGGCAATGACGTATTCCATACACTCTCCGGGCGTCAGCGCACGAGCATGACGGGCACGCGCGACCGGGTCACCAGCGTCGTGGTGGTGCTCCCGAGGATCATCTCCCGGACGCGGCTGTGGCCGTAGGCCCCGACCACGATCAGGTTGCACTGGTCCTGCTGCGCGCATTCCAGGATGGTCACGGCGGAACGCCCGCGAGCGACCCGGGGATGAGCCCGGGCCCCGTGCGCGCCGACCAGGCCCATGGCATCCTTGGAAATGGCCGCGGCTTTGTCCTGGTCTTCCGACTCGGCCACCGTGAGCACTACGATCTCCAGGTCGAGCGCGACGGCCAGCTCGGCGGCTTCACGGAGGGCCTGGCCGGCATGGCTGCTGCCGTCGTAGGCCGCGAGGATTCGCGTGAACGGAGTGAAAGTGTCCGGGACCACGATGCAGGGTTTGACAGAATGCCGCACGACACGCTCCACGGTGGACCCCGTCATGTCGCCCATCCAGTCCGCGTGTTCGCCGCGCTGTCCCAGCACGAGCAGTTCCGCGCGGGCTTCTTCTTCCAGGATAACCCGGGCGGGATGACCCATCTTCAGCCAGCTCTCCGCCTGGACGCCCGCCTTGGCGCAGCGGTCGTCGAAGGCCCGGACGACGGCCTGGCCTTTTTGCTCCATCAGTTCGCGGAACTGTTGCAGCTGGGCCCCGTAGGGTTGAGCCCCGATCCACCCCGAGAGGTCGGCCATCAGGGGGCCTTCCAGCATGCGCGAGTCGAGCACGTGCAGACCGAGCAGGCGCGCCTGCAACCGGGAAGTCAGGTGGAGGGCGAGATCACAGGCCGCATCGCTGTGCGAAGAACCGTCCAGGCAGACCAGGATACTTTTGATCATGGCTTCTTCCTTTCTCTTGAAAACGCTTCCTCGTCCTTATCCTGCCCGTTTCCCCGGGCCATGTCGAGAGGGGAGGAACGGACACCTTTTATAAAACAGGTCCACCGGATTCGGCCACCGCGGATCGGCTCCGTGAAGGCCCGGCTTGCTACAAGACGGGGGGCATTGCTATGTTAACAAGCATGGCTGTCCGTAAAGAGATCGTCCGAACGGGGTGGCGGGATGCCGCGGGTATCCTGCTGATCGCCTTCGGCGTGCTCCTGGTGTTGAGCCTGGGTTCCTACCGGCCCGAAGACGTGCCGGTCATTCAGGAGCCCCCGAACAGCCCGACGATGAACTTTGTCGGGCCGGTCGGGGCTTGGCTGGCCTTTCTTCTGTTCATGGGGCTGGGTCTGGGCGCGTGGCTGGCGCCGCTGCTCCTGGGGACCGCCGGTTTTTTCCTCATCTTCCAGCGGGAGGGCCGGTTCTGGCCGAAGGCCGTCTGGATGCTGATGGGACTGCTTTCTGCGGCGGCGCTGATCGAACTGCACGGCGGGACCGATGGCGACTGGCTGCGGCGGGTGAACGCGAGCAGTCCCGGCGGCCTGCTCGGATATGGGGTGGGCGAGGCGTTCCTGGCCCGGCTGCTGGGCCGCCCCGGCACCACCGTGATCGCCCTTGCCGTACTGCTGGCCAGCATCATCTTGGTGTCGGAGACCCACCCGCTGCACGTAATGCAGAAACTGGGCTCGTGGTTCGGAGCCCTCGGTCGGCTGGTGGCCGCCCGGCTCGCGCAACGCCGCCAAATCCGCGAAACCGAAGCATCGGAGCAGAAGGAAATCATCCGGCGCCGCCAGCGGCTTGAAGAGGCCATGCGGGAGGCCGCGCTGCGCCGCTCGGAAACCGCGCGTCCCGCCGCACCCGCCAAGCCTTCCGCCCCGGAATCGATCTCGGCGGCCCGAAAACCGGAGCGGGAGGCCGCGGTCTTGCCGGAGCCGCCCCGGCCCAGAAAGCCGCCGAAGCCGACGGCCCCGCCGGCCGTGTCTGCGCCGTTGGCCCCGCTCGGCGCCATGCCACTGCCGGGCCTCGACCTTCTCGATCCAATCCCCCCCGACTCCGAGCGCGAGATCAAGGGCGACTTCCGGGCGGGCGCCGAAATCCTGAAGGATACCCTGTCCGAATTCGGCGTGGAGGTAGACATCACCCACGTAGAGAGCGGCCCGGTGGTGACGCGCTACGAACTGCTGCCGGCCCCCGGGGTGCGTGTGGAGAAGATCGTGGCCTTGAGCAACAACATCGCGCTGGCCATGAAGGCCGAGAGCGTGCGCGTCCAGGCGCCGATCCCCGGCAAGGGCGTGGTGGGCATCGAAGTGCCCAATTCCAAGACGACCCTCGTCTGCGTGCGGGAAATCCTCGAGAGCGCCGCGTGGAAGACCTCGTCGGCGGCGCTCCCCCTGGCCCTCGGCAAGGATGTGGGCGGACGCGATATCGTGGCCGATTTGGGGGACATGCCGCACCTGCTGATCGCGGGCGCGACCGGCTCGGGCAAGACGGTGTGCATGAATTCCATCCTGGCGGGCCTGCTGATGTCCCGGACTCCCGACCAGATGCGGTTGATGCTGATCGACCCGAAGATCGTGGAATTCTCCGTCTATAATCACCTGCCGCACCTCGTGGTGCCCGTCATCACGGATCCGAAGAAAGTCAGCATCGGCCTGCGCTGGGCCATCAACGAGATGGAGAAGCGCTACAAGCTGTTCGCCAAGGTCGGCGTGCGGAACATCCACGCCTTCAACCGGCGCCCCCTGATGAAACAGACCGAGCTGTTCCAGGACGGGGAAGCCGAACGCCCCCCCGGGGAGCATATCCCCGACCGCCTTCCGTACATCGTGATCGTCGTGGACGAACTGGCCGATCTCATGCTGGTGGCGCAGGCAGAGATCGAACTCTCGATTACCCGCCTGGCGCAGCTTTCGCGCGCCGTGGGCATCCACATGATCCTGGCCACCCAGCGCCCTTCCGTCAACGTGATCACGGGCACCATCAAGGCCAATTTCCCGGCACGCATCAGCTTCCAGGTGGCCCAGAAGGTGGACAGCCGCACGATCCTGGACGCCAACGGGGCGGACAAACTGCTCGGCAAGGGCGACATGCTGTTCCTGCCGCCGGGCACCAGCAAGCTCGTCCGCGCCCAGGGCACCCTGACCACGGATGCGGAGATCCGCCGTCTCACGGAGTACTGGCGAGGGCAGGGCGTCCCGCGGTACGAGGCCACGATAAAGGAGAAAATCGAGGGCAAGATGGCGGACCTGCCGGAAATGGAGGAGGATGACAATCTCCTGGACCAGGCGATCGAGGTGATCCGCCAGACGCGGCGCGCGTCCACCTCTTCCCTCCAGCGGCGCCTGCGCATCGGCTATACCCGTGCCGCCCGGCTGATTGATCTGCTCGAGGAGCGAGGCGTCGTCGGCCCCCCCTCGGGATCCGACCCGAGGGAGATTCTCATCGATCTGGACGGCGAAATTCCGCAGAATGAACCGGACGACGAGGGCTGAACGCCATGGCGGATATCGGACAGACCTTTCGAGAGGCACGGGAAAAGAAAAAGGTGTCTTGCTCCCAGGCCGCCGCCGCGACCCGGATGAAGATGCAGCACATCGAGGCGCTGGAGCGGAGTGATTTCTCCTACATGGCCGCCCCGACCTATGCCAAGGGATTCATACGCCTCTACGCCGACTACCTGGGCCTGGATCCAGAGCCCCTGATTCGCGAGTACCTGGCGCAGCACGCCCCGCCGGAGCGGCCCTCGCTGTTGACGGAGGAGAAAAGTTTCTCGGGCCCTTCGTTTTTTGATGTCGTGAGCCAGCAGGGGCGACGCCTGTGGTCCCTCTGTCGGCCCTGGTTCATCGCCTGGAGGAAGCCGTTGCTGATCGGGTGCGGCGTCGTGGCGCTCGGGCTGTTCGCGCTCTGGCTGCTCCGGACCAACCGGGTTTCGCCGGGCCGCC
>JAHJJH010000136.1 GCA_018823105.1 Verrucomicrobiota bacterium
CGCCGCGGCGCGCCCCGCGGAGCGGGGCAAGCCGGGCCCCTGCCCCGCTGGGGCGGGGGGCGCGCCCTACCTTTTTTCATTCAATAATAAGCAGCGTCATAGCGCTCAAGACTACGGCACATCCCATTCCAAGCGGTAGTACATCCGCGACGCGGCGCCGGGCTGGTTCGTCCAGGCCCACGGCCCAAGGAACCAGTTGGTCTTGTAGACCATCCGCTGGGCTCCCGGGATGAGGTTATAGTTCTGATACAGGTTGGTCGTGACGGCCAGCCGCACCTGGATATTGGTGGTGATATTCGTCGGCACGCGCCAACGCACCACATCCAGAGCCTCCCCGACCGCCAGGCCAGAGATTTCCGTCGCGCCCCGGACCCTGGGCACATCCACGGCCTCGAACGGGTTCACGCCCAGGACCACCTCTTCGATGTTCAGGAAGCCGTCCCCGTCGAAGTCGCCGTATGGGTCGCTCCGCAGCAGGGCCTCCCGCGCCCCCGGGACATCCAACGGACTGGTCGGGGATGTATTCAGAACGAATATTTCCTGATAGTCGGAGTACCCGTCGCCGTCCGTATCCGTCTTGTGCGGATCCAGGTCCGTGCCGGTCGGGTTGCGAACCGGGTCATACGGATCGTAGTGAGACGGGTCGGCGGGCAGTCCCTGCCGCCAGTCGGAGTACGTGACCTCGAAGAAGTCGGAGAGCGTGTCGCCGTCCGTGTCCACGTTCTTCGGGTCGGTATCCTCGAAGGATATCTCGTACTCGCGCAGGTCATTCAGCCCATCCCCGTCCCAGTCGGTGTACCCGCTGACCGGGCCCGGGCCGGCCGTCGTGAGGCTGCCGAAGTTCAGGTACTCCCACGCGTCGGGGATCCGGTCGTTATCGGTGTCGCGGTCGCGCAGGACCAGCCACTGCGCCACGGCGTTCCCCGGGACCGTGATGGCCTTGGGCTGATAATCCACCGCCTGCATGGTGGTATCCTTGACGAAGCCCCAGGACTCCCAGGTATCGAGCTTCTTGTTCACGTTCTGGTCAATGTAGGCCCGGACATAATACGTCCCGGGCCGCAGGCCCATCAGCTTGTAGGACAGATTACTCTTGTTGGTCAGAACAATCCGGGCCTCTGGCAGGCCGCTGAACGCGAAGTCGGCAAACGCCTCGACCACGACATTGGCGGCGCGGTTGGTGCTCAACACCTTGCCGAAGTAGAACGCCTCGCCGGATATCGTGGAGGCTCCCAGGGCGGCCTCCTGGAGATTGATCATGAACGAGCCCCAACTGGAGTAGGAGCTTGACGTGCGGGGATTCACGCTCTGCACGCGCCAGAAATACGCCCCGTTGTCGAATCCGCGGTTGCGTCCGTAGAGCCACTCGCCCGCGTAGTACGGCAGGTTGGCGGTAAAGGTGCCATTATCATCGAACGGCGCCTTCAGGAGGCTGTCGAATATTAATTCGCCGGTCGCACTGTTGGTCCGGCGGATCTGCAGCCGGTACTGGGTGCTGTTCGCATCCATCCCCCAGACCAACTGGTTCTTGGCGAACACGAGTTCCGCGCCCAGCGGCCGGGTCAGCGCCGGGGCGGCCACGCTGGCCGGATACATCGCATTGAAGAAGCCGCTGGTCCAGACGCCGCCATTGCTCTTATACACGTACCACTGGTAGCTGGCGTAGGGCAGCCCGCCCGTGTAGCCGGCATACTGGAAGTCGCCCTCGTGCACATAGGTCCGGTTGCGAATCGCGCGGTAGAGCACCTGGGGAGAGCCGGCCACGCTGATGTTCACGACGGAGACCGTGTAGCTGTAGCAGCACTCGTCCCCGAACGATGCCCAATCGAATCTTCCGTAGCCCGGCTGTCCGTCGGTCAGACCCACCTCGATCTGCGGCATCGTGCCATAGGTCAGATCGTGCGGTTGCAACTGGGCCAGTCCCGCCGGCTCGCATCCGTTCCACGTGGCGTCGCCGTTGTTGTCAATGAAGGCAAAGAACCACGTGGAGGTCTGGCGCAAGTGCCC
>JAHJJH010000137.1 GCA_018823105.1 Verrucomicrobiota bacterium
CGTAGTTCGCGTTCTCTGGCGTCTCCTGCGCGATGTCGATCAGGTCCGCCAGGTTCTGGTTCTGCACCTGCCAGGTATTTCCCCAGTTCTCCGTATTGTTCCACTTCCGGAAGAACCCCTCCTCCGTCACGCGCAGGTGGAAGTCCTCGGGGAGCAACCCTGGATAAATGTCCAGCGCCGTGTACTCATCCCAGCCCGGCACGGAGAAGGCGCGGTGGTTCATGATATTGTCGAAGTACACGCGCAGGCCGAAACGGTGCGCCGTGCGGATCAGGCGGATCAGTTCCTCCTCCGTGCCGTACCGGGTCTTGACCGAGCCGCACTGGTCAATGCCGCCAAGGTCGAAGGGATCCCACAGGTCGTAGCCGACCGAGAGCCCGCCGCTGCCTTTCTGGGGCGGGGGCAGCCAGAGCGCGCCGTAGCCGGCCTCCGCGAGTTCGGGAAGTTTATCGTTGATTTCGTTCCAAGTGTTGTTGAAGAACTGCAGGGCGACTTCGGCGGGGGCGGTGAGGCTCGTGAGGAGCAGCACGAAGAATACAGCGGTCGCCATACGGTGTAAGCTTAACCTCATGATCGCTTCCCTATTAAGAAAATATACCCTTTTTTACCCGCCATTGAAAGCGGGTTGTCTCCTGTTTCAGAGGTGGGAACGCAAACGCCTCTCACCCCCGACTCCGGTACCATACCCTGTCCAATAAAACGTGTTAAGTGAAACGTTTTACTATTTTGCTGAAGGTCAGACAGGTTGGCCTCTTGCTCGTCTGAGACATTTGTCGGAACGAGGACGACGAGGACGAGAAGGAGAAGGAGAACGAGGTCTCAGACTTGATCCATCCGGCCCGCCGCGGGCTGGCGGCGGTACTGAACTCCGAACACTTTCTTCTTTCGAACTGGCCGTCATGAAAACGGAGCGACAAGAAAAACGGCAAGATCCCAACTAACATGGCTCGCGATAATTGAGATAGGAGAACGGGTCAGCGAGTATAGCAGTCCCCAGAACAGGCCTGCCGTCAGGGCGGCCAGCACAAGCACAGGATTGCCGCTGCCCGCGTGAACTCCGGCATACAGAATGGCGGCGAACAAACACCCTTGCGCCGGGCCGAACCGCGCAACCATCTTTTGCTGTAAAAAAACTCGCCAGAATACTTCCTCACCCGGGCCGATGATGAGAATCATTAGTAAAGCGATCAACCAGGCTGGAAGCGCCGGCCTTAGCAGGTAGACCTGCAGGACGTTTTTTTCTGCGGCCGGAAAAAAACCTGTCAGAATCCAGCGGCCTGCCAGGAAAATTCCATACAGCAGCGCCGCCGACCCGAGGCCGATCGCCGCCTTCTTTAGAACTCCGGCGGAACAATCCGACAGCAGGAGACGACGGATCGCGGGCTGCCTCATCCACAGTGTGCCATTCAGCACGACCAGGCTGGCCGCCATCCACCACCAGAACAACGCCGGCCGCGCCAACCCCCACCGGAAGAGAGGGGCGAAAAAAACAACCGCGATCGTTGCGGCCATCCATACCTGTAGTTCCGCCGCTCCCGACTTCGCTCTTCGAGCTTCGTCGGGCAGGCTGCCGGCGGAAACCGTGACTTCTGCCGGCTTCACAATCCTCGTCCGATTATCCGGTAAATCACGAAGCCCGCGGTGCAGAGCAGCCCGAAGGCCAGGTTTAACTGCGCCGTGGCGCCATCGAGCGTGATGAAATCCATCGGTTGTGCCGGAGAAGCCCGTCGGCGGGCCTTGCGCCAGCGCCCGAGCGCCATCGGGAAGGCAAGCCAGACGAGCAGCGTCGGCCACGGCAGGCCCCACGCCGCACACCGTCCCGCGCCCACCAGCAGGGTAACCAGGATAAACGGGGCGAAGATCAGCACGCCGTAATAGACCAGCGAGCCGCGATCTCCCAGCAGGGCGGCGACCGTGGTGATCCCGGCCCGCTCGCGGTCGGTGGCGATATCGCGCCAGTTGTTCGCGTGCAGGATGCCGACCACCAGCAGGGACATCGGGACCGCCCACAGGGCGGGGAGAAAAGAGGGATGCCCGGTTTGAACGGTCCAGGCGCCCACGGCGCCCAGGATGCCGAAGTCGAGGAAGACGGCCAAGTCGCCCAGCGCGTGGTACTTGAGCGCGGGTCCGAGGGTGTAGCTAACGCCGATCAACACCCCGGCCAAGCCGATCCACAGCAGCGGCAGCCCGACCTGCCGGACGAGCCACAGGCCGATCAGCGAGCCGATAATCAGCAGGAGAATCGCTGCGCGCCGGACTTGCCGGTCGGTCAGGTAGCCGCGAACGATTGCCCCGCTGACGGGTGTGGCTTCACGATCGAGGCCCGCGTTGAAGTCGGTCACGTCGCTCAACATGTTGGCCCCGGTGTGGAGCAGGACCATGGCCAGCAGTGCCGCGAGGAACAGGCCCGAATGGAAGACGGCCCCGCCGGTCGTCACGGCCGCCACGGTGCCGAAGATCACCGGCATGGTCGAGGCGGGCAAAGCGAATAGTCGTGCCGCTACGATCCATCGGCGCGCCGTTCCGGGTTGCGTGGACATGCCGTACTCATACGTTCTTTTATAAAAAAAACAAGCTACGCGACGCGCCAGCAGGTTGCATATCCGGGAAAGCCACCGCCGAATCCGCGCTCGGAGCGCCGGTCAAAGCCGCCGTCCTGGCGAGAAGAGGGGGGATCACAGTTAATTAAGTGTGATTCAGTGGTATGAACTTGTTTGGCCGGGGGATGGTGAAATAAATCAATATTCACAGCATACATCGTGCTCCTGACGCGGGAGTGTCGACCGCCTTCCAGGCACCTCGCACTGGATCACAGTTTATTAAGTGTGATCCGGGACAGTTTCTAAGGACGGCCGAATTCGCCCGCCCGCGGGAGCGATCGGCGCAGGAGATTCTTGGACGTTTCCGGGGTCTCCCAAGGCCCTTGCCGGGGCGTTGCTTGTCGGCGCCCGCTCGCGTTTGCTATAAGAGGCTCATGGATCCGGTTTGCTTCAGCATCGGTGGGCGTCCTATTTACTGGTACGGCGTTTTCACGGCCCTCGCGTTCCTGGCGGCGGTGATGCACTGGAACTGGCTGGCCCGGAAACAGGGCCGCCCGGCGGGCTTCGGCTCGGAATTGGCGTTCTGGATCATGCTGGCCGGCATCGTCGGAGCGCGCGTGGCCTACGTGTTCTCCGAGCTCGACGAATTCCGCGGGAACTGGCTGAAAGTCGTGCGCGTGGACCAGGGCGGGCTGATCTTCTACGGCGGCTTCCTCGGCGCCCTCGCCGCCGTCTGGATCATGTCCCGCCGCCGGCGCGAACCGTTCTGGTCGCTGGCCGATTTCACAATTTCCGCCCTCCCCCTGGGCCACGCGTTCGGCCGGGTCGGCTGCTTCCTGAACGGCTGTTGCTACGGCCGGCCTTCCGAACTGCCCTGGGCCTGCTGGGCCCACGACGCCCTCCGCCACCCGACGCAACTTTACGAGGCCCTGGCCAACTTGCTCATCTATGCAACGCTGCTGATGTTCCTGCGGCGGCGCACAGCGCCGGCCCGGCCCGGCCGCGTGGCAGCGCTGTACCTGATGCTGTATCCCGCTTTCCGCTTCGGGGTCGAGTTCTTGCGCGGCGATCCGCGGATGCGGTGGGCGGGCCTGTCCGTCGCGCAGTGGTTAAGCCTGGCCATGCTGCTGGTCGGCGCCGCCCTCTGGACGGGCGGGCCCCGGCGATGGAATCGCCCCCGACCGTGAGCGCGACGCCTTCCAGCGGCGAGACCGGCCGGCTTGTCTTTTCCGGCCCGCCCGCGCGGCTCGATGCGTGGCTGGCCGCCGCCCGCCCCGAGCATTCCCGCGCCCGCTGGCAGGAATGGATCCGCCGGGACCGCGTCCGCGTGAACGGCATCCCGTGCAAGGCCGGCCATTGGCTCAAGGGCGGCGAGGTCATCGAGTTCGAAATCCCGCCGCCCGCCCCTGTCGAACTA
>JAHJJH010000138.1 GCA_018823105.1 Verrucomicrobiota bacterium
AAAGAGGTGCGGGATCAGACGCTGGTGGCCACCGCCGTGCACTTGGAACACTCTGTCGTGGCCGGAGCAAAAATCAATATCCGCGACGTATCGGACAGCTTTCAGGCCGGACAAAAGCTGGCGCAGGCGTTTGATACCAAAGACCTGATCCATGTTTTTGTTCTTTCCGACGGGCTGAAAGTCAACGGCAGCGAACTGGTCAAAGGCTTGGTCCAGGCTCTCCCCTCCCATATTCCCATCACCGGCGGGTTGGCGGGTGACGGGGCGGCTTTTGGTGAAACCCTGGTTTTGTGGGACGAGGATATGCAGCCGGGCATGATCGCCGCCATCGGCTTTTATGGAAACCGGTTGAAGATCGGGTATGGAACGCTTGGCGGATGGGATCCTTTTGGGATCGAGCGCTTGATCACCAAATCCCGGGGCAATGTTCTTTACGAATTGGACGGCAAATCCGCGTTAGCCCTGTACAAGAAATACTTGGGGGAGCATGCGGCCGGGCTGCCCGCTACGGGCTTATTGTTTCCCCTGGAGTTGCGACCGAAGGAAGGTAAATCCGGTTTGGTCCGCACGATTCTTGCGGTCAGCGAGGAAGACCAGAGCATGACCTTCGCCGGCGATGTGCCGGAGGGCTCCTATGCGCGATTCATGAAGGCCAGCTTCGATCGCCTGATTGACGGGGCGGTCGGCGCCGCCAAAGCCAGCCGGGAGAAAGCCGGCTCGCAAGCGCCCGATCTGGCGGTGCTGATCAGTTGTGTCGGCCGCAAAATGGTCCTGAAACAGCGGATCGAAGAGGAAGTCGAGGGCGTGGCCGAGGCGCTGGGTCCCGCCACGGTATTGACCGGCTTCTATTCGTACGGCGAGATTTGCCCCTTTGCGCCAACGGCCCAGTGCGAGCTGCACAATCAGACGATGACGATCACGACCTTCCGTGAGGAATGAGCCATGCCACCACCGACGCACAACATGCTGACAAGGCAGTTGAAACGATATCTGGGCTCCGCCGATGCCATGCCTTCGGAATGGCGGCCTCTGATCGAGGCCGTAAACGACGCCTACCATGAATTCGACAGGGATCGCGGCATGCTGGAGCGATCTCTGGAGTTGAGTTCCGAGGAATTGATTGAGGCCAATGCTTCACTGCGCGAAAGCGAGGAACGCTACCGGACTTTTTTAGACTCAACAGCAGACATAGCCTTTGTCAAGGATGAGGAATTCCGCTGCGTGTTGATTAACAAAGCCTACCAGGAGTATTTCAGACTGCCCAGGGAGGCGATCGTTGGGAAAACCGATCATGACCTGATGCCAAAGCCGATGGCGGACAATTGCAGAAGGACCGATCAACAAGCCATGGCAGAGAATAACGTGGTGGTCAGTCTGGAGCAGGTGGGCGATCGAATCTATGAAACCCGGAAATTTCCACTGCGATTGAAGAGTGGAAACGTGGGGGTGGGCGGGTTCATACGCGACATCACCGAGCGCAAACGGGCGGAGGAGGCGCTTCGGCAAAGCGAAGAGAAATACCGGGTCTTGGTCGAGACGACCAATACCGGCTTTCTCATTCTGGATGCCCAAGGCAAAGTCATCGACGCCAACCAGGATTATGTCAGGCTCACGGGCCATGACATGCTGGAGGAGATCCTCGGTCGAAACGTCGTGGAATGGACCGCCCCCTACGATCTGGAACGAAATGCCCGCGAAGTGAAGAAGTGTGCTGCGCAGGGTTTTGTCAGAAACCTGGAAATCGACTACGTGAACCGCAGTGGACAGGTCACTCCCATCGAAATCAATGCAACGGTCGTGGGCAGCGGAGGCTCCGCCAGAATCTTGTCACTGTGCCGCGACATCACCGAGCGCAAGCGGGCGGAGCAGGCGCTTCGGGAAAGCGTTGAACGCTTCAGGCAGATTGCGGAGAGCGCGGGCGAATGGATATGGGAGGAGGATGCGGAGGGCCTGTACACCTATTCGAGCCCGGTCGTGGAACAGATCCTCGGCTACAAGCCGGAGGAGCTAGTCGGGAAGAAACATTTCTATGACCTCTTTGCTCCGTACGTAAGGGAGGAGATTAAGAAAGCGGCTTTCGGGAGAGCCCTTCGCAAGGAAGCCTTCCGGAAGCTGGCGAATCCCGTGGTTTGCAAGGACGGCCGCGTGATCATTCTTGAAACGAGCGGGGTACCCATCCTCGATCAAGAGGGCCGCCTGCTGGGATATCGCGGCGCGGACACGGACATCACCGAGCGCAAGC
>JAHJJH010000139.1 GCA_018823105.1 Verrucomicrobiota bacterium
AGCGGCCCGACCCGGTGCCGACGTCGAGGATGGTCTTCAGTTCCGGCGCGGAGCATTCTTCGAGGGTGAGCCGCAGGCGGTCGTACATGTCCTTGCGGAAGACGCGATCGAGCCACCGCGCAAAGGCGCTCTTCTTCCCGGAGTAAATCGAGTCAAAGTCGCCGGCCACTCGTTCAAAGTAGGCCTGCACTTCCCGCTTTTCAGCTTCCGGCATCGAACATCCTTTCGTCACCAGGCCGCTTTCCGGCCCGCGATATACTTGCCTGTGCCCACGAAGACCGCAACAAAATTGATGAACACCAGGGCCACGACGCTCAACGGGTTGAAGTTTCTGAAGAACCGGTCCAGGAGCAGTCCCAAGGCTCCGGCCGCGACAAGCAGCAGGGCCCCCGCCCCCATCAGCCACGCAACCGTAGACCCGAGCGCCATGCTGGAGACCAGGAACGCGACCAGCACAAAAGGCAGCAGCATACGCAGCAACTTGTGGGAAACAAACACCCAGAACAGAAAGCCGCGGGCCGGATTCAGAAGCTCGCGCAGGTAGCGAATCTGCTGCCAGTTGCCGTAGGCAATCCGCACACGCCGGCGGAAGACCGCGGCCGGTCGCGTCGACAGCCGGTCCACCAATTGCGCGCCCGGGACGTAGACCACGCGCCGGCCGCGCAGGGCCAGCCGGGACGACAGGACATAATCCTCGTTGATCAATCCCGCCGGGAACGGCTCAAACTCCGCCTGGCGGAACGCGAACAGGGAGCCGGTCCCGCTCAAGGTGGTCCGGACCAGCCCCTCCCATCCGCGCAGCTTCATTTCAAACCCGTGATAGGAATGTTCCGCCGAGTCGAGTTGCGAACGATCTTCGCGGCTCACCCGGTATACCCCGGCGGCCCCCCCGACCTCCGGGTCCGCGAACGGCGCGACCAGTTCGCGCAGGCCGGCCGGATTGATCATTCCGCTGGCGTCCGAGATGACGATGAGCTCGCTGCGCACCCCGGGAATCACGTCGTTTAGTATGGCCACCTTGCCGCGGTTGGCCGCGAAGGCTTGGAGGCGGACTCGGGGATCCGCGCCACCGGTCACGATGGCCTCGCTGGAATCCGTGCAGCCGTCGAGCGCGAAGATGAATTCGATCCGGTCGGCCGGGTAGTCCAGCCGCAGGCAGTTCTCGATCTTCTCGCGCAGGATTTTCTCCTCGTTGTAGACGGGGATGATCATGCTGATCGACGGCAGGGCCGCGCCCGGCGCCGGGACGCGCCATGGCCGCCCGCGCCAGCGCGCCAGCGCCCACATCGCCAGCGGGTACAGGCCCAGCGTGTAGCCCAGGACGAATCCGCATATTATAAAAAGGGCCAGCATTCGCGCGCTCCGCGGCGGATCACAGTATCTCCCGAAAAGGAACAAAGCTGAAAGTCGTCAGCAGGCTGTCCAGTTTGTTGATCAACGTCTTCATGCCCACCCGGTGCCGCCACACGCGCAGCCAGTGAGCGGGCGGGATGGGCTGCTCGGGGTCCACCTCCCAGGGATGCAGGTACACGATGGCGGACAGCCCCTCGGCCTCCAGCCGGCGGATCGCCCAGCGCGTGACACCCAGCGGATACAACCGGAGATACCCTCCGCCGGCCACGGGCAGATGGCGCCCCCCTACGCGCACGGTGGAAAGTGGGAATTCGCGGATCGCGCGATCCCCGACGGACACCGTGAACGGCGCGCGCGGCGCCTCCGGCTCGCCGTACCGGTCATGGATGACGGGAAACACGGACGAGTCGTAGCGAATCCCTGCCGCGGCGAGCGTCTCCCACGCCCAGGTGTCCGACCGCCGCAGCGAGAAGGACGGCGCGCGATACCCCGCGCACCGCTGCCCCGTCGCTTCCTCCACCGCGCGTAATCCGCGCTCCAGGTCCTCCCTGAACGCCTCGGGCGTGAGGCGGTGCACCAGGTCGTGCGCATAGCCATGAGAAGCCAGCTCGTGGCCACGCAAGGCGATTTCTTTCAGGAGCGCCGGATGCCGCTCGCCGACCCAGCCCAGGATGAAAAACGTGGCGTGCGTCTGGCGGCGATCAAAGAGATCCAGCAACGCCCTCGTCTGCGCTTCAATCCGGCTTTCCAGCGACGCCCAGCTTTCGCGCCCGATTGCCTTTTCGAAGTTGCTGACGCAGAACCACTCTTCGAAGTCCACTGTGAGAATATGTTTCACGGCGTATTTGGTCTTTCCGAAGGTATGTCAGGCCAACGGCACGGTGCCAGTAAAAAGCCCGGAAAACAAGGAGATAAGGGGTTTCAGGACCGGTCCAGCGTGGGATTATTTGGGCGAGTCAGGACCAGGTGCATGAACAGCAGCGGCAGACCTTTTTTCCATTCAAATCGAGCCGTCGTGCTTGTCGTCATGGTCTACCGGAAGCCGCGGCAAGCGCATCGCTTGCCCTAATCCTCGCATTTCGCAGTAAAGCACTCAAGGGGTCGGCAAACAAACTCGTCAATCCTGTACGGCCAGGGCAACGGCGCGCGCCGCGCTGCTCCGTCTCTTAATAATGAGGATCATCGCCTGATAGATAATCCATCCCAGCGGCACGACCGTTATCAGCCAACCCGCTACCGCGTGCAGTACCGCTCCTTGAAAAGACCTGAAAAATTCCCAGGGATTGTTCTTCAACAAAGCTGTCAGTTCGCCGGGACTCAACGGCAGGGGCGACGCCCGGAACAGCCACTCGCCAAGGCGCAGGAACGGCCAGATAAGCACCAGATGCACCCCGCCAAACAGCCAGTTCACCGCTTGGATGGCCGGTAGGTTGAGTTTCAGCCGAATCGCCGCTACAGTGCACGCAATCGTCGTCACCCCCAACACCGGGAATACGCTGATGGCCGCGCCCAGCACCAGGCACTGGGCAATCTTCTCCGCGGTGATGCCCTGCCGGAACAGATTCAGCAGGGGCACCCCCACCTTGCGGCGGAAATACTCGCCCAGCCTGGATTGTGTTCTCGTTTCCACGCCATTCACACCATTCCCCGTGCGCCGCGAAGCAATATGGCCGAAATACGCCTTTTTTCAATGAGAAGAAGCTTGTATTTCAACCTTGCCACTTTTTTTTCAGAAAACCGTGGAACGCCCTCCCGGCTCTTCCTTTCTTCTTATCGGGAAGCATAGGAGGAAAAGCATGAAGGCGAAAACAAAGAAAATGATAGTGGCCGGGTTGATTCTGCTGGCTTCGGTTCTGTATGGCTATACAACCTTGCAACGAGACCTGCCATGGGAGGACGGGGTATTTTACGAGGTCTCGTCGGACGTGCTCAGCCTGGTGTATTACCGGGCGGACCAGGGCACGCTGACCCTCGGGTTCCGAAGTGGGCCGATCTATGAGTACAGTTCCGTGCCGGCGTCCGTGTTCCACGGCCTCATGGATACGCAGCGAAAAGGAGCGTTCTACAATCAGCGGATTCGCGGCCGGTTCCCGTCCCGCCGCCTGGAACTCTCGGCCCCGGGAGAGACCATCTGATGGGATCAACGAGCTGGAGAGTCTGCGCCGGGGCCATTTCGGCATCGCCAGGTGCACAGAAGAGACGCGACGCAATACATTCATGGGACTGGCGCCACCCCATCCCGGCCACGGCCGTGGGAATCCATAAAGCAGACCCGACATGCCGTGTATCGGGGGCAAGAAAGCGTGCGTTGTTCTTCTTTTTTCCCTTTGCCGCAACAGCGGGACTAGTATTCTGTCCCATAAATAATATTGCATAATGTCTCCTTGCTTGTATCCTTCGGGAACTTGGGAAGGAGGCATGACATGAAGAGAGGAAGACCGACGATGCCAGTGGTGCTCAAGCCAGGCGAAGACCAGCAATTGGA
>JAHJJH010000011.1 GCA_018823105.1 Verrucomicrobiota bacterium
TCGACCACCTCGCCCGCGATTTGGGAGGTGTAGGCCGACGCGTCAAACGATTGGATCCGGCGGATTCCCGACTGGCCGCTGACCAGGCGTTCCCAGAACCGCTGCAGGTCGCATCCCAGCGGAGAGACGACTCCCATTCCCGTTACCACCACTCTCCTGGCTGCCATATCCGCCTCCCGTGTTAGAAACCGAGCCGTGGCCCGTGGGTTTTCCGCCGCGCAATCGGTCCGTCGGATGCCTTGTGAACAACAAACCGAGGATGCTCCCGCAGGGGGATCCTCGGCCTGAAGCACGAAACGAAATCAGGCCTTGCCGAAGCCTTTTTCCTTCAGGTAGTTGATCACCCCGCTGACCGTGGTCAGCTTCTCGGCGTCTTCATCCGGAATTTCCGCGCCGAACTCTTCCTCGAACGCCATCACCAGCTCCACCGTGTCCAGCGAGTCCGCGCCCAGGTCCTCAATGAACGAGGCTTCGGGCGTTACCTGCTCGGGATTCACGCCAAGCTGCTCCACGATGATCTCTTTGACTTTATCTTCCAGCGCCATGGGTATCTTCTCCTATTTCCTGTGTCTCGTTCACATGACCATTCCACCACAAACCGTAAGCACCTGGCCGGTGACGTAGGACGACGCATCGCTGGCCAGGAACATCACCACGTTGGCCACATCCTCCGGCAGCCCGAAGCGGCCCAGCGGAATGGCCTCCAACATCTTTTTTTTCAACTCATCGCTGAGCTGATCCGTCATCCGGGTCTGGATGAACCCCGGGGCTACGGCATTGGCCCGGACGCCCCGAGAGGCCAGTTCCCTGGCCACGGACTTGGTCAGGGCAATCACCCCGGCTTTAGACGCCGAATAATTACACTGCCCCGCGTTGCCGATCAAGCCAATGATGGAGGCCACGTTCACGATGGCGCCGCGGCGCTGCTTCATCATCCCGCGGGCCGCCGCCTTGGTAAACAAGAAAGCGCCCTTGAGGTTGGTATCCAGCACCTGGTCCCAGTCCTCCTCGCTCATGCGCACCAGGAACGTGTCGCGGGTGATCCCGGCGTTATTGACGAGGATATCAATGCAGCCGAAGGCCTTTTCGGTTTTTTCCACGGCGGCCTGGACCTCGGCGGCCTTGGAGACGTCCACGGCGATGCACTCCGCCCGGCGGCCCAGCCCGGTAACCTTGCCGGCAGTCTCCGCCAGCCAGTCGGCCTGCAGATCGCACAGGGCCAGGTCCGCGCCCTCGGCGGCCAGTTTCAAGGCAATGGCCTGTCCGATCCCGCGCGCCGCGCCCGTGACCAGGGCAATTCTTCCGTCCAGTTGGCCCATGTCCTCGCTCCTACGTAAAAAGCCCCGCGTTCAAGACCCCCTCCAGGCTGGGGCGGTCATAAATGTTATGGAGAGCGGCTTCCTTGTCAATCCGTTTGACCAGCCCGGCCAGCACTTTCCCGGGGCCGCATTCCACGTAGGCGCGGACGCCCTTTTCCCGCAGCCCGCCCACGCAGGAAGCCCAACGGACGGAGGAAGTTACCTGCTGCACCATCAACCGGCGGATGTCCTCCGGCTCGCCGTGCGGCTGCCCTGTGACGTTGGAAAAAACAGGGATCGCAGGAGCTTGGAAGGAAATCCCGGCCAAAAAGGCTTCCAGCTTGCGGGCGGCGGAAGCCATCAGGGCGGAATGGAACGCCCCGGCCACGTTGAGCCGGATGGCCTTGCGGGCGCCGAATTCGGCGGCGCGCTTTTCCGCCTCGGCGATACGGTCTTTAGGACCGCTCAAGACCGTCTGTTCGGCAGAGTTGAAATTCGCCGCCTCGACGCCCGTCGCGGCGCACAGGGCGTCCAGTTTGTCCGGCGGGACGCCGATGACGCTCAGCATGCCGCCCGGCTTCTCCTCGCAGGCCTCCTGCATGAACCGGCCGCGGGCTTGGAGAACCCGCAGGGTATCCTCCAGCGAAATCGCGCCGGCGAAGCACAGCGCCGCCCACTCGCCGGAGCTCAAGCCGGCGCAGGCTTCGAAGGCGGCGTCGGGGCGCTGTGCGCGAAGCGCGGTCCAGCAGACCGCGCTGACCGTGAAGATCGCCGGTTGGGTATTCGAGGACAGCGTCAGCGTTTCGAGCGGCCCCTCGAAGCACAGCTTCGCCAGGTCGAAGCCCAGCACCTGGTTGGCCGTGTCGAATACGGCGCGGCACTCGGGAAACGCCTCGGCCAGGTCCCGGCCCATACCGACGGCCTGGGCGCCTTGACCGGGGAATAGAATAGCGGTTTGATTCATGGCAGAACTCCTATTTGGGTTGCAGGTTTCAGGGTTCAGGGTTCAGTTCGTTCCACATTCCACATTCTACATTCCGCATTTCCTACTTGTCCCATTCGACGACCGAGGCGCCCCAGGTAAAACCGCCACCGAAGGCGACCATCAGGATCTTATCGTGCTTCTGGAGCTTGCCCTCCCGGGCCAGTTCGTCGAGGGCCACGACGATCGTGGCGGCGGAGGTATTTCCGCAGCGTTCCAGGTTGATCACCAGCTTCTCCTTCGTCACGCCCAGACGCTCGCCGATGGCCTCGATGATGCGCAGGTTGGCCTGGTGCGGGATGATCCAGCGGATATCCTCAATGCCCAGGCCGCTCCGTTGCAGGGCGTCCTTGGCCGCGCGGGTCATGTTGGTGACGGCGTGCTTGAAGACTTCGCGGCCGGCCATCTTCATGTAGTGCAGGCGGTTCCGGACCGTCTCCTCCGTGGTGGGAGACCGGCTGCCGCCGCCCGGCAGCATCAGCAATTCGGCCAGCGTGCCGTCCGACCCCAGGGTGGAGGCCATCACGCCATGCGCCGCGCCGCGCGCCTGGAGCACCACGGCGCCGGCGGCGTCACCAAACAGCACACAGGTGTTACGATCCTCCCAGTCCAGGATGGAGGAAATCTTTTCCGCCGCGATGACCAGGACGGTTTCCATCGAGCCGGTGCTGATGAATTGCCGGCCGATCTCGAGGCCGTACAGGAAACCCGAGCAGGCCGCCTCTATATCGAAACAGAAGGCGTTCTTCGCGCCGATCTTGGCCTGGACGAAACACGCCGTGTTGGGGAAGCCCATATCGGGCGTGATGGTGCCCAAGACGATCATATCCACCGCCTCGGGGGAAATTCCGGCGTCGGCCAGCGCGCGGCGCGCCGCCTCGGCGCCCAGATCGGAGGAGGCCTGGTCCGGCGCGGCAATATGCCGTTCCTTGATCCCCGTGCGCGTGATGATCCACTCATCCGTGGTGTTTACCATCTTCTCCAGGTCCGCGTTGGTCAGGATGCGCTCCGGCAGGTAGGACCCGATACCGACGATGGACACGGTACGCCCCACGACCGCCGGATGGACTCTTTCTTTTGTTGTCACAGTGTTTTCCCCAGGTTGTGAATCTCGTCCACGATCATCTGGTTGATATGGTGCGACACCGACTCGGCGGCCACGCGGATCCCGTTGAAGACGGCCCGGGACGACGACGAGCCGTGCCCGATGATACACGAACCGCGCACGCCCAGCAAGGGGGCGCCGCCGTACATGGCCGGGTCGGACCGCCGCCGGATCGTTCCGAAGGCGCCGCGCGCCAGCAGGGCGCCCAGCATGCGCAGGGGATTCCGGCTGCATTCCTCGCGGATCCAGCGGGAGATGGTCCGGGCCACGCTCTCGCTGGTTTTCAGCACCACGTTGCCCACGAATCCGTCGCAGATCACCACGTCCACGACCCCGTTGAAAATGTCGGAGCTCTCGACATTGCCATGGAAGGACAGGGTGGATTTTTCCAGGATTTTAAAAGCGTCCTTGGTGGCCTCGTTGCCCTTGGTGGCCTCGCCCCCAATGCTCAACAGGCCCACCGTGGGATTCGGACAGCCCAGGATTTCCCGCGAATACACACTCCCCATGACCGCGAACTGGGCGAACATGACCGGGTTGCAGTCGGGGTTCGCGCCCGAATCAATCATCACGAAAGGTTTGGTTGGCGTGGGGATGACCGTGGCGATGGCCGGCCGCTGAACGCCCTCCAGGGTCCGGAGCTTCAGGGTCGTCGATACCACGGCGGCCCCGGTGTTGCCGGCCGAGAAGATCGCGTCCGCCTCGCCGTGCTTGACCATGTCCACGGCGCGGTTGATGGAGGAGTCCTTCTTCCGGCGAATCGCGACGGTGGGGGTTTCCTCCATGCCCACGACCTCGCTGGCATGACGCACCTGGATAATCGGAGGGATCGGGCCCCGGCCGGCCAGTTCACGGCGGATAGCCGCCTCGTCACCCACCAAGGTCAACGAGGTCAGGCCCTTCAGCGTTCGGGCCGCGTCCACCGCACCCGCCACGATCGCCGCGGGCGCAAAATCCCCGCCCATGGCATCCACGGCCACGCGCATGGCTATTCGTCCGCCGAGATGATCAGGACCTGCCGGCCGCGATAGGTGCCGCACTTGGGACAGACCCGGTGGGACAGTTGCGGCGCCCCGCATTTCGGACAGGGCCTCGAGGCCAGTATGGCCTTCTTGTGCGAGTGGATCCGCATCCGCTTCTTACTTTTTGACTTTTTTCTTTTCGGTACGCCCATTAAAGAAGACCTCCTGTCAGCCCGGTTTTTTCAATCCTTTCAGTCCGTCCAAGGCACTCCACTTATCCGGCTCAACGTGCGGCGGCTTACACGCACACGGCCCCTCATTCAGGTTGTGGCCGCATTGCGGGCATAATCCTTTGCATTCCGGAGAACACAGAGGAAAAGCCGGGAGATTGAGCAGCATGTCCTCGCGGATATCCGCTGTCAAATCCACGGTTTCCGTACCTTCCGGCACGTCGTAAGCGCGTAGGAAAGACAAATCGGCCAGCGTTGTCGAGAAAAAACCGGCGCAGCGGCTGCACGCCAGCGACACCGGGACCCGGAGGCTGCCCTGAACTACCAGTTCCCCGGACACTTCCTGCACCTTGAACCGGCATGAGATCGGACCTTCCACCCGGACATGCGCATCCTGGTCCAGTTCCAGAATGGCCCCGGGCACTTCTTCTTCGTAAAGCCCGCCGTCGGCAGGAACTTTGGAGATTTCGATACGCATGGCGGCAGGAAAATTGAAATTAGGACTTAGGACTTGGGACTTTGGACTTGGGACGCCCCGTCCCTCCCGCCAGCTTGGCTTTCAAGGCGCGCTGGACCGGCTCGGTCACAAAGTCGCGCATATCGCCGCCGTATTGCGCGATCTCGCGCACGGTGCTGGAACTGACGTAGCTGTAGTCCTCCTTCGGCATCAGAAAGAGCGTCTCGATGTCCGGGGCCATCTTGCGATTGGTCAGCGCCATCTGGAACTCGACCTCGAAGTCGGAAAACGCCCGCAGGCCCCGCACCAGGACGCAGACTCCCTTGGCCCGGGCATACTGCACCAGCAGGCCGTCAAAGGTGTCCACCTCCACGTTCGAGAACGGTTTCACGGCCTCCGCCACGAGGGCGCGCCGTTCCTCCACGGTGAACAGCGTCTCCTTGCGCGTGCTGGCCGTGACGGCAATGATCAAGCGGTTGAAAATGCGCGCCGCCCGCTCGACCACGTCCAGATGCCCCAGCGTGATCGGATCAAACGTTCCCGCATAAATGGCCGCTCGGTTCATGGGTGTTCTCCCCGGTTAGACTTCGGAACGCGAGCATAGGGTGGCGCTCCGGGCCGGGCAAGGTCTTTCCAATCCAGCCCCCTACCGACGGGACGTATTAATAATCCGAGCGTGATATACTTGACACCGCCGCGAGGTAGGGCGCGCTCGCCGAGCGCGCCGCGGCGGCTTGAGCCAAGCCGCCCTACCCAAGCCAATATAAAGTATATCATCGCAGGAGTAGTAACCATTCCCTACTACGAAAGGAGTCCTTTCGGCTGGTAACTGTTCAGGTCAAAAGAAGAAACCACGGATTTCACGGATCACACAGATGTTTCGCTTCTGTATTTATCCGTGATATCCGTGCCATCCGTGGTTACTCCTCTGGCCACCCGAGTTGTTACTTTGGTTGAAGGCAAACTTGATCCTGTTTGACCGTTACGACCACGCCAGACCAGTTTTGCAATTCCCCGGAAAGGACAAGCTTGCTTAGAGGAACCTCCACGAGTTCCTGCAACGTCCGGCGCAAATGCCGCACGCCGAATTCATGGCTGTAGCCTCGCGCGGCAAGAAACTCAATGACCTTGCCGGTCAGATGCAGGGGCTTGCCATATTTGTTAAGAAACGCCTGTTGGATGTCGTTGACCATCTGGCCGAGGATCGCCTGCACAGCCTCCATGGCCAGCGGACGAAAGACGATCTGCTCGTCAATGCGGTTGATGAACTCCGCGCGGAAGCGATTCTTCACTTCCCGGAGAACCCTGCCCCGCAACTCGATTGTATCCTTCTGGTCGAATCCCAAGTGCTTCTCGGCGGTGATGTTCGAGGTCATGATGAAGATGGCATTGCGGGCATCCGCCGTGCGCCCCTTGGCATCGGTCAGCCGGCCCTCGTCGAACACCTGGAGGAACAGGTCGAACACGCGCGGGTGGGCCTTCTCGATCTCATCCAACAGTACCACGGCGTACGGGCGGCTACGGAGCCTCCCGGTAAGCTGGCCCTCCTCCTCGTGGCCCACATAACCCGGGGGCGAGCCGACGAGCTTGGCCACGCTGTGCTCCTCCATGAATTCCGACATATCCAGCCGGATCATGTCGTTCTCGGAGCCGAACAGGAATAGCGTGACCGAGCGGGCCAATTCCGTCTTGCCCACGCCGGTGGGGCCGAGAAACAGGAACACCCCCAGCGGCCCGCGCCTATGTGTCAACCCCGCGTGCGCCATCAACAACCGCTGACAGAGCCGCTCGACGGCCTCATCTTGGCCCATCACCCGCTTCTTTAGAAACGACTCCATCTCCAGAAGTCGCGAGCGGCTCATGCCTTCCAGATGCCCAGTAATAACCTCAAGGGGCAAGCCCATCTTCTCCGACAGGATCCGGGCGACGGTCAACTCCGTAACCGTGCCCGCAGGGCCGACCGCCTTGGCCGGCTCGCCGGCGGGTTCCACGGCACGAGGCGCGGCCGGCCGCATGCTCAAGAACGGCACCCGCGTCGCGGCCCCGGCCTTGTCCAGCAGATCAATAGCCTTGTCGGGCAACTGATGGTCGCAATCGAAGCGTATCGCCAAATCCACGGCGGCTTCGATGGCCTCGTCCGTGATCCGCACCCCGTGATGTTCTTCCCACTTGGGCCGTAGACCCTTTACAATGTCCAACGCCTCATCCCGAGTGGGCTCGGGCACAAGCACCTTTTCGAACCTGCGCTCCAAGGCCGGGTCGGACTCTACGTAACGCCGGTACTCCGCGATCGTCGTCGCCCCGATGCAGCGCACGTCTCCCCGGGCCAGCGCCGGCTTCAGTATGTTGGCGGCGTCCATGCTCCCTTCGGCCCGGCCGGCGCCGATGACCGTGTGTAGCTCATCAATGAACAGGATCACCTCCGGATGGCTGCGGCATTCCTCGATGATCCGCGTAAGTCGCTCCTCGAATTCACCCCGGCATTTTGTGCCGCCCACAAGGGAGGTCATGCTCAACTCCACAATCCGTTTGCCGCCGAGGATGCGGGCGTCCTTTCCCGCCGAAGCCCGGACCGCCACCGCCTCGACTATGGCAGTCTTGCCGACGCCTGCTTCACCCACCAGAACGGGATTGTTTTTCGAACGCCGGGCCAGCGTCTGAATCACCCGTAGAATCTCCTTGCGCCGTCCAATAAACGGACCCAGTTTGCCCTCCGCGGCTTCCTTCGTCAGATCGCGTCCGAAGCGGTCAAGAAAAGGCGTCCCAGGTGACTCTTGTTCTTTTTCCCCTCCCGGCTGTGGCCCCGCGACGATCTTTTCAGCCACTCGCCCCATTGCCTGGCGAGCCTTGTCGGCCAGCGACGTCAGGTTGGCGCCTTTCTCAATCAGGAACTTGCAACCGGGCGAATCCTTTTCCTCCAGGATCGCAAGAAAAAGGTGCCCCGCGCTCACCTGGCTGGCTGACATCTCATGGGCAATTCGTTCTGCGTTTTGGAACAGGCTGCGCGACCTGTCAGAACGATGGATGGTCGCCTTCTCGGCATGTTTGTAGTTGCCCCGCCCAAGCCGTTTGCGCAACTCGCGCCGGAATACATCCGGCCCAATTTCGGCATCCTCCAGGACCCCCGCGACCAGTTCCATTTCCGGCCGCAGAACAGAAATGTCCATGCCCTCCACTCGCGCCTTCTCGATCGCCTCCCCGCCGCGCAATTGCCCGAGTTTGGTCAGGGCTGCCAGAAAGTGCTCCGGCTCGATGAATTGGCTGCGGGCCGCAACCGCTTCTTGAGCAGCGATCTGCCAGACCAAATTTATTGCGGGACCGTGCTTCATTTCGGCAGCCACTCAATGGAGATCAGGTGCTTAGCCTGCTCGAATTCGGGGTCGCCGGTTATGACCGTTGCCTGCTTCTCCCGTGCCAGCGCGATCGCAAAAGCATCGGCAAATGAAAGTTTGTGGTTCGCTTTGACATGCGCGGCCGCAAGGGTTCGATCGTAATCCGCCAACACTATTTCAATGGGCAGTTGCATCATGGCGGCCAACGCCTTGTGCGCCGCCTCCAGCCCCTGTTCCCCCTCAATGATATACATGCACTCACCCAGGTTGATGACGGAAAGAAACAAGGATCCCTTGTGCGCCTGGCCATATTCAAGCACGGTGCGCACAATCTGGGCGCCCGACTCGCCCCCCAGGTAGGCCAGCAGGGCAAAAGAATCCAATACATACCTACCGCTTGGCTTCACGTTTTCGTTCCCGTGCGCGTTCCCGCAACAGGGCGGACGTCAAGGACGACGACCCTTTGAGCAAGCCCTGGGCCTCGCGCACCGGATAGCGGAAGGCCGGCACCAAGCTCATCCCACCACCGTAATCCACGATTTCCATCGCCGATCCGGGAGTTACGCCGTACTTACGGCGATACGCGGCGGGGATCACCACCCACCCTTTTGCTGACACCGTTATCGTTGGCATAGCCCATTGATCCTTTCGTTATACATTATGCCTATAATGTATAACGGCAATCGCCTTGCGTCAACAGCATTTTTCGCCCTATTTTCACGCCCTAATGTGTTGGGCAGCATCAGAAAGATGCAGCCTCCCCGCCGCGCATTTGCTGGAGCTTTGTCAGGGATGCCAGAAAGTGCTCCGGCTCGATAAACTCCATCTTCGCGGCGGCGGCCTCCACGCATGCCATCTGCCAAGCCATGTCTGTTACTGGCGAAAGGTCCATACGCTCTCTTTCATCCATCTGCTCACCGTCATTGCAGTTCCTTCAACCGCTGCCGGGCAAGTTCGATCTGCGCAACTTCCTGCGACGGCGCTAACTCGATAAATGTCCTGTAGGACTGCCTTGCCTCATTTCGCAAGCCCAGCGTTTCTTGACTAAAGGCCTTGAAGAACCAAGCCGCTGCGTATCGCGGATCAATGGCCAGAGCCTTGTCATAGCAGTCGAGGGACTCCTCGTACCGGCCCAAAAAATGGAGGCTGACGCCCTTGTTGTACAATGCCATTACGTATCGTGGGTCAATGGCCAAGGCTTGGTCAAAGCAGCCGATGGCCTCCTTGTACCGGCCCAGGGAACCGAGGCTCGATCCCTTGTTGTACCAGGAGCTTGCCAATCTCGGGTCGATGCCTAGGACCTGATCAAAGCAGCCGATGGCCTCCTCGTATCGGCCCAGGGCTTGAAGGCTGGAGCCCTTGTTGTGCCAAGCCTCTGCGTATTTCGGGTTGATTTCCAGAGCCCGGTCATAGTAGGCGATGGCTTCCTCGTGCCGGTCCAAGGCTTGGAGATTGGCACCCTTGTTATACCAGGCGGGTGCCAATCTCGGGTCTATGGCCAAGGCCTGATCATAGCAGCCGATGGCCTCCTTGTATTGGCCTAGGGAGTTGAGGCTGTTGCCCTTGTTTGTCCAAGCGTTTGCGTTTCGCGGATCAATGGCGATGGCCTTGTTATAGCAGCCGATGGCCTCCTTATATCGGCCTAGGGAATTGAGGCTGACACCCTTGTTGTACAATGCTGTTGCTTCTTGCGGATTAATGTCCAGTGCCCGGTCATAGCAGCCGATGGCCTCCTTGTATCGGCCTAGGGCATTGAGGCTGTTGCCCTTGTTGGTCCAGGCCATTGCGAATTTCGGGTCCATGGCTAGAGCTTGGTCAGAGCAGCCGAGGGCCTCCTCGTAACGACCTAGGGAATTGAGGCTGTTGCACTTGTTGTTCCAAGCCCCTGCATGTCGCGGGTCAATGGCCAGGGCCTGGTCAAAGCAGCCGATGGCCTCTTCGGACCGGCTCAGGTAACCGAGGCTGTTGCCCTTGTTGTTCCAAGCCGCTGCGAATTTCGGGTCGATGTCTAGGGCTTGGTCAAAGCACCCGATGGCCTCTTGGTAATGGCCCATGGAATTGAGGCTGTTGCCCTTGTTGTTCCAGGTCGCTGCGAATTTCGGGTTGATGGCCAAGGCCTGGTCAAAGCACCCGATGGCCTCCTCGTTCCGGCCCAGGTAATCGAGGCTGACACCCTTGTTATTCCAGAACGCGGCCGACCGTTCACCCGTCGTCGGTACCGTCACCGTCCTACCCGTTCGCTTCCGCAAGACAGGCTCCAAATCAGCCCGCAACTCCGCGAAACTGCTATACCGTTGAGAAGGTTCTGCCTTCAAACAGCGTCCAATCACCTCCCGGATGGGGCTGTCCACGGGCGGTATCCGCCCCGCCTTCTGCTGACCGTACACCGCCTTCTGATATTCCCATGCATACGCTGCGTCATTACCGCGATACTGCACGTTCACATGAAAGGGTGGAAACGGACTCCCCGCCGCCATTTGCCAGAGAACCAGCCCGAAACTGTAAATGTCGCTCCGCGCGTCCGCGCCTTTTTCCTCGTACACCTCCGGCGGGATGTATCCCGGCGTGCCGCAGACCTTCCTGCCCTCCATTTCCAGCAGGCTCATGGGAAAACCCTCCCCGGCTATAACCCGCGACTCACCCGCGGCGCTCCCGCATTGCCAGATCATTTCCGCGGCCGCCGCCAGACCGAAATCCGCGATCTTCGACGTCCCGTCCTGTCCAATCAGGATGTTCGCCGGCTTTATGTCCCGATGGGCCTTGATCCCGTGCGCGTTGGCGTGCTCCATCCCCAGGCAGAACTGGATAGCCCACTCCAGCATACGGTCCGTTTCCATTGGGCCGCGAGCATGAGCAAGGTGATCCACCAAATTCACGCGTCCCTGTTCATCCGGGGCCACGTAATCCGTTGCCACGAACAGCCGCCCGGAAACCTCATCTACCCATCGGGCCGGCAGGATGAACGGGTGCTCTTCCAGATTCAACCACAGCAGGGCCTCTTTCTTGAACATCTCCCGCGCCCCCGCGTCGGCAAGCAACTCGTCGCGGAAGGTCTTGAGGGCGTAGACTCCTTTCGTGTCGCGATCGTACACCAGGTACACCAGGCCGAAGCCGCCCTTGCCCAGCCGCCGGTGCACCTCGTACTTATTGCCGATCACGTCGCCGGGTTGGTACAAATCATCGGTATGTCGTGTAGACATCTTCAATTCCTGTCGCTGCGTTCATCTTTTTCAACCGAACGCTAGCCATGAGGCAGAGACGGCCGCGGGCCGCCGATAGTCTGGTTCGGACATTTGTTTTCAGCAATCCGTGCAATGTCAGAACACCGCCCCATGTTCAAAACGATGTTGTCGATGTCGCTTTCAGTAACCAAAGCAAATCTGAACTCTTTCTGTCCACTGTGACGAAGTCCCTTCTGGAATATTCCTTCTGCCCAATGGTAGCCTCTATGGCTTCCCTCATCTTTGTCGTATGTAACCGGCCCAACCTGAAATTGATTGATGCGAAGATCAGGTGTGATTGCTCGGTGTACGCGTTGGACCAGCTCCCAAGTGTCTGTAATCTGAAGGACAGTGTCACGATCTTTCCAAGTATCGAGTATTCGTCGTGGTACAGTTTCCATTGTTGAACACCAGACATAGACGGGATTCATGTAGCCCGTTGTGCAGCGCGTTTTGTTTCGGATTGACACCCCGATTCCATCACGTGGATCGCCTCTTTCCGGATGTTCGTCCTTTCGGATGACCTTGAGATTGGTGAAATAAATGATTCCTTGGGAAATGAATTGGTCCGCCCAATCCCGAGGATATGCCTTGAAAATCCCCGGAAGGACAAACTCAATTCCCTCATGAAAGAAGGTGTTCATTTGTTATGGTCCGCACTCCACATAGGTGAACGTTCACAATTGCAGGCGCACGACGGCTGAATCAAAAGGCGTCCGTCGTGTTCAACCTCCATAGCGTGTCTGCCCCGCCCCGGATGTTACCAGTGCCGCCGCGTGAGTCAACAGGGCCGCTCGCGACAGGTCTTTCCTGGACCGGCCGGGAGGTTGTAGATTTACCGAAGAGAACGCGGAGTTCGCAGAAATTTTCTCGTAAGTTCTCCGCGATCTCGGCGGACTCGGCGGTGAAATCAGAGCAGGCTGAGCTATCCGCGGACGGAGCAGGTTCGGGTTCCTTTATTCCCCGTAGTGAGTTCTTGTGCGATGCACGAAGATCGTCCTCGACTTCTCCTCGATCGAGTAAACTATTCTGTCCTTGAAGGTGAGGCGATAGGAGAAGAAACCCGCCAGATCGCCGACCAATCGCTTCCCACAATACGGATCCCTGGATATCGTTTGGGACAAAATTTTCCTGAGTTTACGCTGGAGTTTGGGGGTGAGCCTGTGAAAATCCCTGACCGCCTCCCTGGTGAATCGGATTTCATACAGCTTCACTTCTTCTCCCCGAAGAGCTCATCCATCGAAACCGTGGTCCCCGCCTTCATCTGTTTGATGGAAGCCTTGAGCCTCCGGCGAAATCCGGGCAGCGACAGGAGTTCCATGGTTTCCAACAGTCCCTCGTAATCTTCCTCGGAGATCAGCACGGCCGTGCCCTTTCGATGCTGGATGCGGAACGTTCTGTGCCCTTCGGCGGCGCCCTTGACGAGGTCGAAGAACTCGCGGCGAGCCTTGGTAGCTGTTAATGTAGTCATGAGGAATCTCCAATATGTACGTAATAACGTACATGTATGCCCTGGGGCTGTCAATAGGTTACGGAACTGAAGGCGGTATTTCTCGGTCCTCCCCGGAGGCCCCGGCGGCGCGTCGAAAGATCAGCAGCCGGGTTTCTCCGTATGTGCGGTCCCGGAGCAGGTTCCAGCCCGGTGATTCCGGAATTGGTTGCCGGGCGGCCTGTTCGAAGACCAGTAAACCTTCGGGCGCGAGAATAGGACCGGTTTCCAGGGCGAGCAAGGTCTTTTCCAGCCAGCGTCCCGCCCGGCGGGCGGGATCATAGGGCGGATCGGCCAGGACCAGGTCGAAAGGTCCGCCCGCACCGGTTTTCTGCAGGAAACGCAGGGCATCGTCGCGCCGACATTCCGTGGCGCCGCCCCCCGGCCCGCATAAGTCCGCCACGCTGGCGCGCAGGACTTTCAGTACGCGGGGATCGGATTCCACCCAGCAGACGTAGGCCGCGCCCCGGCTCCACGCCTCCAGCCCCAGCGCCCCCGATCCGGCGAAAAGGTCCAGCACGCGGGCCCCGACGACGGATTCGCCCAGCATGGAAAACAACGCCGCGCGGACCTTGTCCTGCGTCGGCCGCAGCGGGCCGGGCGGGACTTTCAGAACGCGGCCCTTCAGGATGCCACCGGTGATGCGCATGGGAGGCGGGAGGTGTTAGGGGGGGTGTTCGGGATGAGGAAAGGCCCACTATTCACCATTCACTTTTACCTCTTCCCCCTTGCCTCTTTCCCCTTCCCCCTCCTCGCCCGGCGGGCGCGGATGGCCGAACCGCTCGCGGCGGACCCAGGCCAGGTATTCCGCCTGGTTGACGAGCGCCGGCGGCTCAAAGACGGGTGCGGGCGCGGCCGCGCGCCCGAATTTCTCCGGCTTCAGCCGGAAATCGGGCTGGATTTCATCGAGGGCAATCACCTTGCAGTGCCGGACAATCCGGTCGAAGGCGCTGACATATTCATTGAAAAAGACCCCCGAGATCGGCGGGTACTCGTGGGTCGCCACCCGGGCCGTGAATTCGGCCAGCACACGGTGGCTGTGCCGGACATGTTCATCCCGCGCGCCCAGAATGGCCTGGCCGCAGGTCTGGAACTCCGACCGGCCGGGATCCAGGGATTCCGCCATCCGGTTCAGGGTGCAGGCCGCCGTGTCGTACGCTTCATAGAGCCAGTCCAGCCCCTGTCGGTCGAAACGCGCCTCATGGATGGCACGCCGCTGGGCGGACAGGACGCTGATCATCTCGATGTGATCGTGGATGCGCTCAAGGTGCACCATGCAGCGGTTGAGGTACTGCACGAAGATCGCCTGGCGGCGGGAGAGGTATCGGTGCGTCAGATCCCGCAGATAATCGCGCACGGCCAGCTTGATGTCGTCCACGGCCTGCTCGTTCCACGTGAGGCGCCCCATCTGGCGGCGGTTGTCGCGGATAATTAGTTCCGCGACGAGCTGGAAGCTCTCCAGGCAGAGCCGGGCGACGCGCTTCAGCTCGCGCAACACGGCGGCAATCGCGTCCTCGGGCTGCCGGAGCAGTCCCAGGTCCATGTGGCTGGGCTCGGGCGGGGGTTCCCGCACCGGCACGAGCCGCCGCACGAGCCAGGCATGAGCGGGAAGGAAGGGGAAGATGAGCGCGACGCTGATCACCATCTTGATCGTGTTGGCGTTGGCCGCCTGGTGGATCAGGGCGCCGGAGGTCAGGGGGATGTAGCGATAGAACAGGCCCGCGGTCAGCACGCCGAAGATGCCGCTGAAAATATTGAAGGTCAGGTGGGAGATGGCCGAGCGGCGGGCCTCCACGCCGGTGCCGATGCTGCCCAGCAGCGCGGTCATGCAGGTCCCGATGTTCGCGCCGATGATGATGGGCCAGGCCTGCTCCAGCCGTGTGATGACCCCGGCCGAGATCATGGCAAAGACCATGGCGATGGTGCCGCCGCTGCTCTGGATGACCGCCGTCACGGCCGTCGCGATGCCCACCCCGGCGAGCATGCCCTTCCACGTGGCCCCGTCTATCCCGGCCAGGAACGGCGCCAGCATCTCCCGGTAGGGCCTCACCGCGCCGCTCATGATGTTCATGCCGAGGAACAGCATGCCGAACCCCAGCAGCGCCTGGCCCGCCGGGCGCACCCGGGTGTTCGAACCGGTGACGACCATCAGCAGGCCCAGGATGATGCCGATGAAGCAGTAGTCGCCCACGCGGAACGAGATCAGGTGCATGGCCAGGGTCGTGCCGATGTTCGCGCCGAGCATCGGGGGGATGGACTCCAGCAGCGTCATGAGTCCGGCGTTGATCAGCCCGACCATCATGACCGTCGCGGCGCTCGTCTGGATGGTGCTGCCCAGCAGGATGCCCAGGAGCAGCCCGTTCCACCGGTTGTGCGCGGCGCGCGCCAGGATTTTCCGCAACCGGTTGCCCGCCGCGCGGCGCAACCCCTCGGTCATGACGTTCATGCCGAAGATGAACAGGGCCAGCCCGCCCAGCACGGTGAGCACCAGCATGATTCCTTGATGGACCGTCACAAGAAATTTCCTTTCTGTTCTTGTGACGGCCGCGCCCCGCCCGGTCAAGCGGAAACCGATGCGGATGTGGGAACCGACAGGTACATCGTGACCCACCCCCCCGGGTAAAGGTGATCACAGAGAAGAGGATGAAAGAGATCAGGGGCCACCTCCGGAGGTGGCCCCTGATCGGGCGCTCCGATACAGTCGGAGTCCATGTTCAAGTACA
>JAHJJH010000140.1 GCA_018823105.1 Verrucomicrobiota bacterium
CCGCTTCGAGCCCGTCCACGATCTTTTCCAGTTTCCGCCGCTCGCGCGAGCGCGCCTGCCTGGCCTCGGCCTCGATCCGCTTTTGTGATTTCTCCGTCGAGGATACGGCGGACTTCGGGATCCCCGCCGCGTGCGCTGCCTGCGCAGCCATCTTGTCCATGTAGTACGGGTAGTCGCCATGGTACAGCGTCAGCCGGCCCGCGTCCACGTGCAGGACCTGCCGGGCCAGCCGGCGGATGAAATAGACGTCGTGACTGATGAAAATCAGCGTACCCGCGTACGGTTCCAGCGCGCGGGCCAGCGCCTCGATGCTCGGGATGTCCAGGTGGGTGGTGGGCTCGTCCATCAGCAGCAGGTTCGGCGGATCGAGCAGCAATTTGACCAGCGCCAGCCGGCTCTTCTCCCCGCCGCTTAATACCGAAACCGATTTGAATACGTCGTCGCCGGTGAACAGAAACGAGCCGAGCACCGTCCGCGCAAATTCCTCCGTAAGGCCCCTCGGCGTATCGAGTGCCTCGGCGAGCACGGTGCGCCCGGGCTGGAGCATCTCGACCCGGTGCTGGGCGTAGTACCCGGCTTTTACGTGCAGCCCCAGTTCGCGCGTGCCGGACTGGACCGGCAACACGCCGGCGAGGAGTTTCAACAGCGTGGACTTGCCCGCACCGTTCGGGCCGACCAGCACGAGGCGCTGTCCGCGCTCGGCCTCGAAGTGCATCCCGCGATAGACCACGGTGTCGCCGTACGCGTGGTCGATGTCCCTGAGCGTGATCACCCGGTGCCCGCTGCGCGCGGGCTGGGGAAAGCGGAACTTGATGGCCCGGCGGTCGCTTTCCGGCGCTTCGATCTTGTCCATGCGCTCGATCTGCTTGAGTTTCGATTGCGCCTGCGAGGCCTTGGTGTTCTTGGCGCGGAAACGGTCGGCGAATTCCTGGAGCTGCCGGATCTTGCGTTGCTGGGCCTTGTAGGCGGCGAGTTGCTGCTCCTCCTGCGCCTCACGCTGGCGCAGGTACTCGTCGTAGGTGCCGCGGTAACGGACCAGTTTGTGCCCGCGGATCTCGACGATGCTCCCGACGAGCTGGTTCAGAAATTCACGGTCGTGCGAGATCAGCAGGATCGCGCCGGGATAAGACTTCAGGTAGCCCTGGAACCACTGCAGGGCTTCGAGATCGAGGTGGTTCGTCGGCTCGTCGAGCATCAGCAGGTCGGGCTGCTGGACGAGCAGCCGCGCCAGGTGCGCGCGCATGATCCAGCCCCCGCTCATCGCCCGCAGCGGCCGATCGAAGTCCTTTTCGCGGAACGCCAACCCGTGGAGGATCGTCCTGGCCCTCGGCTCGAGCTGGTAGCCGCCCAGCGCGTCGAACCGCGCCTGCACTTCGTGGAAATCGTGCGCGCCGGCGTCCTGGCCCGCATCGAACGCCTTGACTCGGCGCTGCAACTCGACCACCTCTGGCGTGATCCCCGTGGCGAGTTGCAGCACGGTCTCATCGCCGACGGGCGCGGTCTCCTGGGGCAGGTGGCCGATGGACACCCGGCGCTCGATCGCCACCACGCATGCATCCGGCGAATCGAGGCCGAGGATGAGCGAGAAGAGCGTGGATTTCCCTGCGCCGTTCGGGCCGACCAGCCCGATGCGGTCGTGGCGGCCCACCGGCAACGACACGTCTTCGAACAGGACGCAGGAACCGAAGGCCTTGGACATGCTGGATATCGTCAACATGCGGAACCGCGAACGTTACGGCATGGGCCGGGGGAAGTCAGCGACGAATTCGCGGCTCGTCACCCTTCCTTGACTTGCCGGGAGGCGGCTTCTATCCTGTTCGGGCATCGCAGGAGAAACACGATGGATCAGGGTCCGCGCGAGAACGAATTCCGCCAGCAGCGCGTCGAAAACATGCGCCGCCTGCAAGCCCTCGGCTATGAGCCGTTCGGCGCGCCCTTCGAACGCACGGGCCGCCTGGCGGAAGTGCTGGCCGGGTTCGCCGAGCAGCAGCCCGCGCAGATCGCCGGCCGCATCGTGTCCAAGCGCCAGATGGGCAAGAGCATCTTCGCCCACCTCCAGGACGGCACCGGCCGCCTCCAGGTCTACGTCAAGAAGGACGTCGTGGGCGACCAGGCCTTCGAGGCGTTTGAGATCCTCGACCTGGGCGACCAGATCGGCGCCGCGGGCGAGTTGTTCACGACCCGGATGGGCGAGAAGAGTCTGAAGGCCAAGACCTGGACCCTGCTCTCGAAGGCCCTGCTCCCGCTCCCGGAGAAATGGCACGGCCTGCACGACGTCGAGATGCGCTATCGCTATCGTTACCTGGACCTCATCGCGAATCCCGAGGTGCGGGAGATCTTCGACCGGCGCACGCGGGCGATCGCCGCCATCCGGCAGTTCCTGGCCGATCGCGGGTTCCACGAGGTCGAGACGCCCATGATCCAGGCGATGGCGGGGGGCGCGACGGCCAATCCGTTCAAGACGCACTATCATGCGCTCGGCCACGACATGTTCTTGCGCATCGCGCCGGAGTTGTACCTCAAGCGCCTGCTCGTCGGCGGCTACGACAAGGTCTTCGAACTGAACCGGAGTTTCCGCAACGAGGGGCTGGACCGGTCGCACAATCCCGAGTTCACCATGCTGGAACTGTACGAGGCCTACACCGACGTGCGTGGGATGATGCGCCTGGTGCAGGATCTCGTCACGCACGTGGCGCAATCCGTGTTCGGCACGCTGAAGGTCGGCCGTGTCGAGGCGCCGTATGACTTGACCCCGCCGTGGCCCGAAAAGCCCTATCGCGAGATGGTTCAGGAGAAGGCGGGCGCGGACTGGTACGCGCTCGATCTGCCGCGGGCGCGGGAGCGTGCGCAGGGCCTGGGGTTGACCCTCCCCCCCGAATGGACGCTCCTCGACATCACGCACGAGATTTACGAGAAGCTCGCGGAGAAATCGCTGGCCGGGCCGGTGTTCGTCACCCGGTTCCCCGCGGAACTGATCCCGCTGGCGAAACCGTGCGCGGATGACCCTTCGGTGGTGGACGTTTTCGAGTTGGTCATGCAGGGCCGGGAGATCGCGCCCGCCTACAGCGAGTTGAACGATCCCCTGGAACAGCGAAAGCGGTTCGAGGCCCAGGCGAAGGGCGATCCCGCGAAGGTGGACGAGGATTTTCTGACCGCGCTGGAGCACGGCATGCCCCCGGCGGGCGGCATGGGGATCGGGATAGACCGGCTGCTGATGGTCCTGACCGGCGCGGAGGCCATCCGGGACGTGATCCTCTTCCCCCAACTGAAACCGCGGATATAAATGCAACCGCGAATTAACGCCAATTAGCGCTAAGGGGAATGGATAGAACTGGATTTTAATAAATTCGCGTAAATTCGCGTTAATTAGCGGTTTCCCCATGGCCTTGCCGTTTTCTCTATACTTGGCGCTGAAGTACCTGAAGCCGAAGCGGACGTTCCTCTCGGTGGTCACGGTGATCTCCGTGCTCGGCGTGCTGCTGGGCGTGGCGGTGCTGATCATCGTCCTCTCGGTGATGAGCGGCTTCGACGAGATGTGGCGCGAGAAGATCTTGAGTTTCAACGCGCACATCACCGTGGGCGGGTGGGAGGTCATCGAGAACGAGGACGCGCTGGTCGCCCGTCTGCTCAAGATCAAGGGCGTCTCCGGCGCCGCGCCCTACGTGCAGGGGCTGGTTTTCGTCCAGCACAACGACCGCATACAGACGCCGCTGGTCCGGGGCATTGACCCGGTGCAGGAGCGGACCGTCAGCCGCATCCCCGAGCACATGGTGGAGGGGACGTTTGACGTCGAGGACGACCGCGTCGTGATCGGGCGCGACCTGGCCGGCCGCCTGGGCGTCCGGCCGGGCGACAAGTTGCTCGTCTATTCCCCCCAGAACTTCACCTCCCGCGACGAGATTTACCTGCCGGAAGAACTGACCGTGGCGGGGATTTTCGAGCTGGGCATGTGGGAGTTCGACGTCGGGTTCCTCATCACGTCGCTGCCCCGGGCGCGGGACCTCTACGGGCTGGAGCAGGGCGTCCATGCCATTCAGGTGATGACGGTGGATCCGTACCGCGCCGACGCGGTCGCGGCGCGGATCGAAGAAGCGCTGGGACCCGGGATCCAGGTGACCACGTGGATGGAGCAGAATCAGCAGCTGTTTGCCGCGCTGCGCGTGGAGAAGAACATGATGTTCTTCCTGCTGATCTTCATCACCGTGGTGGCGGCCTTCGGGATCACGAACACGCTCATCACCATCACCGTGCAGAAGACGCACGAGATCGGCCTGCTGAAGGCGCTCGGGTTCTCCTCGGGCAGCATCATGCGCGTGTTCATCTGGCAGGGCTGGATTGACGGGCTTATCGGCACGATGGCCGGGATCGGGACGGGCCTGCTGGCGCTGCGGTACCGCAACGATCTGCTGCAACTGCTCAACCGCCGATTCGGGCTGGAGCTGCTGCCGAAGGAGCTCTACCACTTGAGCGAAATTCCCGCCGTGATCTCGTGGACGGACATCGGCCTGGTGGCCCTGGCGGTGATGGTGATCTGTACCCTGGCCGGCGTCATCCCGGCCTGGCGCGCCGCGCAACTGGATCCGGTGAAGGCTTTGCGTTATGAATGAGGCTTCTTCCAGCGCCCCGTTCCTGTGCGGGCAGGACCTGCACAGGACCTACCGGGTCGGCGCCACCGAGATCCGCGTGCTGCGCGGCGTCTCGATCGAGGTCCGCGTGGGCGAGGTCGTGGCCGTCACCGGGGCCAGCGGCGCGGGGAAGAGCACCCTGCTGCACCTGCTCGGCGGGCTGGACCGGCCCGACCGCGGAAGCGTGCGGCTCGGGGGGCAGGACTTGTATGCGCTGACCGCCGGGGCGCGCACGGAAATCCGGGCGACCCGGATCGGCTTCGTCTTCCAGTCCTATTACCTCCTGCCCGAGCTCGACGTGCTGGAGAACGTCATGCTGCCGGC
>JAHJJH010000141.1 GCA_018823105.1 Verrucomicrobiota bacterium
AAACTGGGCATGCCCCACGAGTACTTCATCGCCGGCATGGATTCCGACGTCGAGCGCGCGGTGCGCGCCGCCGTGGAGCACTGCCGCGGGCTTGGCGCCGAGATTGTCGAGATCAGCCTGCCGCACACGCCGTACGCCATCGCGACCTATTATGTCATCGCGACGGCGGAGGCCTCGGCCAATCTGGCTCGGTTTGATGGAGTTCGCTACGGGGCCCGGGTCGAGGGGGAGGACCCGATCGACATGTACGGGAAAACCCGCGCCGCCGGTTTCGGGCGCGAGGTGAAGCGGCGGATCATCCTGGGCACCTACGTGTTGAGCAGCGGCTACTACGACGCCTACTACCGGCGCGCCCAGAAGGTGCGCACGCTGATCCGGAGGGATTTCGAACAGGTTTTTCAAAAGTGTGATGCCGTGTTGACACCGGTGGCCCCGACGCCGGCGTACCCGCTCGGCGAGAAGGCGGACGATCCGCTCCAGATGTACCTTGGCGATATCTTCACCGTCACGGCGAACCTGGCGGGGATTTGCGGTCTTTCCGTGCCCTGCGGCCGAACGGCCGGAGGATTGCCCGTCGGCCTGCAAATCCTGGGCCCGGCCTTCAAGGAAGAAAACATCCTGCGCGTCGGCCACGCCTACGAGCAGACCACCGACTGGCATCGCCATAAACCCGCTTTACTGAACACTGAACACTGAACACTCTCTTCCTCCCATGCGTTTTATCCCCACCATCGGCCTCGAGGTTCACGTCCAGCTCAAGACGCAGTCGAAAATCTTCTGCGGCTGCCCGAACGTGTTCGGGGGGGATCCCAACACGCAAGTGTGCCCGGTCTGCCTCGGCTATCCCGGCACGTTGCCAAACGTGAACGAGGACGCGATCCGCCTGACGGTCCTCACGGGCCTGATGATCGGCTCGCAAATCAATCCCTACAGCAAGTTCGACCGGAAGAATTATTTCTATCCGGACATGCCGAAGAATTATCAGATCTCGCAGTACGACAAGCCTTTATGCCTTGGCGGCTCGGTGGAGATCGAGATCGGAGGACGGCGGAAAAAGGTCGCCATCACGCGCATCCATCTGGAGGAGGATGTCGGCAAGAGCATGCACTTCAGCGGGTCCAGCGGCGTGGACTTCAACCGGGCCGGCGCGCCCTTGATGGAAATTGTGACCGAGCCGGACCTCGCCTCGCCGGAGGAGGCCCAGGCCTTTCTCCTCGCCCTGCGCCAGATCCTCCTGTACGGCGAGGTCAGCGATTGCAACCTGGAGCAGGGAAACCTGCGCTGCGACGTCAACTGCAGCGTGCGGCCGGAGGGGCAGGCCGAGTTGGGTACAAAGATTGAGATCAAAAACATGAACACCTTCAAGGGGGTGTTCCATGCGCTTCAGTATGAACTGGCGCGGCAGGAGAAAGTGCTCCGGGCGGCGGGCGCCATCCGGCAGGAGACCCGCCGTTGGGACGACGAGGCCGGCGTGACGGAGGCCATGCGCTCCAAGGAATATGCGCACGACTATCGCTACTTCCCCGAGCCGGATCTGATGCCGGTCGTTCTGCCGGCGGAAACCATTGAGCGGTGGCGCGCGACGCTGCCCGAGCTGCCGGCCCGGCGCCGCGAGCGGCTGGTCCGGGACTACGGCCTGCCGGAATACGACGCCGGCGTGCTGGTGGCCGACAAGGCCGTCGCCGATTTCTTCGAGGAAACAGCCCGCCAGGCCGACAATCCCAAGGCGGCGTCGAACTGGATGATGACCGAGGTGCTCCGCAGCCTGGCCGAAAAGCGGGTAGAACTGAAGGACGCCCGGCTGACGCCCGGGGCGCTCGCGAGCCTGATCCGGCTGGTGGACCAGAAAGTCCTGAATGTGCCCACGGCCCGCGAGGTATTCAACGAACTGTTCGACAAGGGCGGCGATCCCGCGGATATCGTCCGGCAGAAGGGCCTGGCCCAGGTCAGCGATGCGGGCGCGCTGGAGGCCCTGGCGGACGAAGCCCTCGCGGAAAATCCCGGCCCGGCGGCGGACTATCGGGCCGGGAAGAAGCCGGCCCTTCAATTTCTCGTCGGGCAGGTCATGAAGAAGAGCCGCGGCAAGGCCAACCCCCGGATGGTCCAGGACCTGCTCCAGCGCAAGCTCGGCGGCGCCTAAACATCTGCCCGCTCCCGTTATCTTTTATTTCAAGGGCTTCTGACCCTGCCCCCCCAGATTCAAGAATTGAAGCACCCGCGTCCGGGCGCGGATAACTTCGCGGCTGTTCCATCGCTTTCTCTCAAAGTATCGAATCGCTTCGCTCACCGCCGAGTAGTCCATGCCCCCGGCCACGACACCCAGATTTCTCAGCGTCATCCCTGCGCGCCGGCGCGCAACCCACAGCGCCAGATCCCGGCCCCAATCTCCATGCCTATCGGCAAAGGCATCCCACGACTCCCCCTTCGTCTTCTCCACCGCCCTCACCACTTCCTCCCATTTCACTTCCTTCCGCAGCATCCTCCGCCCTTGCGTCTCCCTCACCAACTGCACATTCCGTCTGATCCGTTCCGCAAACTTCTCGCTTCCCAGTACCAATCCCCATTTTGCCCTCGACCAAATACCTTCCCCTTGCCCCTGCCGCATACG
>JAHJJH010000142.1 GCA_018823105.1 Verrucomicrobiota bacterium
GGGGAGTGACCCCAGCGTCATTCTCGAGCGTCTCACGTTCGCCGCCAGTTGGTTTGCACGACACCCACTGGCTGTGACGATAACTCCGCCACGCCACCTTTGCACTCTTGGCATGACAGACCACATACCGTCACGAAAAGGACAGCGGAGAGGAAAGGAACCGCGGATTACACGGATGCCACGGATGGCGATCGGAGGATGGGAGAATTCATGGAGGGACGGCGGCCCCGCCGTCCCCGGCGCGCGGCGCGAGCCGCCTTCGTCCTCGCCGTCGTTGTCGTCCTCGCCGTCGATTATCCTGGCGATTTTCGAGGACGAGAACAAGGAGGAGAACGACGATGATTCAAAATGGATGCGCCCCCCGCCGGCCAGTTGATAGTGAATATTTAGAGTCTGACCCCGCGCCCTTCGAAAATTAATTATTTAAGGGGGTGTTGCCGAAATCGTCTCCCTCGTTGTAGCTGCGCTTCTGCGAAGCGCAGGGGCTTCGTTTCTCGAGGAATTCGGCGCGTCACAGACGCGCCGCTACAACGCCGCGAAGAGAAAAACGATTTGGGCAACAGGCCGTTAAGGGCTGACCCGATGATTGGTTCAGGGATTGGGAATCCGCGCCTGGAGTTTTCCAACGCCTTGGATTTCTTCAGCTCGCTCCTCTAATCATTGGAAGCTTCCGATTTGATGTGTCCTTTTCAGAAGGGTACGCTCCTCCGTAGATCGTTGGTGAAATAACCGGGCGAAAACAGAGAGCGAACCCATGCATGCACGAATGATGCTCGCAGCGATACTGGCATTGAGCGGCGTTGTCTTCTTCCCTGCGCGATCGGCGGAAGGCCAGGACGCCGGCCCGGGCCTGTCCATGCCGGAGTCCGTCACGGGCCTGCCCGCCCTTACGGATGCCGACATGGCGGTCTTCATCAAGGTTAATGACATGGCCGAACCCATGCGTAAGCAGGCCGTTGAGGACTTCTTTGCCGGGCTCAAGGAACAGGCACCGCAGGACCCGGAGAAGGGAGCGGGCGGGAAGGAAGAATGGGCTGCGGATTTCCGGTCCGCCCTGTCCGGCGCGCTGGGCGCGGAAGCCGATGCCGACAAGGCGGCCTGCGAAAAAGCCGGCGTGGACTACCGGGAATTCAAGGCCCTGCTTCAGCGTATACGGCAGGTGCGGATGCTGGCGGAGATGGAAGACGAGCTGGGCAGCAAGCGTCAGCGCAGGCTGGACTTCGTCGTGAACGTGGAGGCGAAGGGCGCGCGGCGGATCGCCGAAGAGGGCTTCGAGTTCCTTGCCGACATGGAGCGGGGCACGCTCGAGGGACACGTGGCAGAGGAGAAAGAGAAGAATAGACAAGACGCGGAACTCCGCGCAAAAAAACGGGTTCGCACGAACGAAAACAGGACGGAGAGTCTCGATCAGATGGCGAGGAAAGCCCAGAAAGACCGCGAGATGATAGAAACTCTGCGGCGGGTGATCGAAGAACGCCGCGCCTTGTTGGCCGACCCGATCTGGCAGCATCGCCGGGCCGACATCGAGGCCGAGATCAAGGAGATGGAAGGCATCATCAAGAAACGTGAAGCCGTCACGGCAAAGCGCGCTCAGCGGCGGGAGCAAACCGAGGCGCATCTGGCCGGCGAACCAACGCGTCAGGATGAAATAGCGGAGAAGCTCGCCGCGGAGCGCCTGGAAAGGGCGGAAGAGGCCCTGCGGGTTTATGACGCGCAGAAGGCATCCGGCGAACTCCTCGAAAAGCAGATCAGGCAGATCGAGCAGGAATTGGCAACGAGCCGCGAGGACCTGGCGATCATTGAGGACCAAATCGCCACGATGAAGGAGGACCCGGTCATCCAGCAGGCCCTGCGCGACCGGCCGGCTGTTCTTCGCCGCGCCGACTCCCTGGTCGTCTCCGGGGGCCGGTTGATTGAGCCGATCCCGCGTCGCTACGAGGTATTCGGCGGGTCCCCATGACGATATGGATTTGCCCCTGGCTTCTACCGCGTGAGCGAGAGTAGCCCCCCCACCCTCCGGGCAAATATCGCGGCCCTCGACCTGCCCTGTGGCCTGTTTCCTGCTATAGTCTTGGGTGTGAGATCGCCGGGAACAGCACAGGTGCGGGGCCGGGGACCTGCCCCGGCCGGCACATTCTGGCCATGCATTCTCTGCATAGGCTTCGTCTTCTGCGCAGGTGTACCCGCCAGCGGCTACGTATGGTGGGAGGGGGAGAACCCGTCTTCGACCGACTTCCCCGCCTCGACGTGGATCGATCCCGACGGCGCGGCCGAGAGCAACGCGCTGTCCGCGGGGGCCCTGCTCTCCGCGTCCTCCCTCGGCACGAACGATCGGGTGTTCACGGAATATGTCGTTACCTTGCCGCAGGCGGCCGTGTATCGACTCTACACGCGCAAGCTGTGGCGGTTCGGCCCCTTTCGGTGGCGGTTCGACGCGCAGAACTGGACGCGGGTCGGTGACCGCGCGCAGTTGATGGACTGGCAGGACTATAAGCAACCCACCATTCTCGCTCTCAACTGGGTTTTCTGCGGGACGTCGAGCCTGTCCTCGGGTTCACACACGCTCCGGGTCGAGGTGGCGGCCGCCGACCACACGAACACGGAAACCTGGCTCATGCAGCAAGCCGGCTTCGACGCTTTCGTCCTGACCACCAACACCTTCGAGCCCTGGGGGAAGCTTCCGCCGGGACAGGAATTCGGATTCTCCGAGCCGGGCCGGTGGGCCTTCGAAGCGCGCGACGACCCCTACACCACGAACGCCCTGCTCGACTTGAGCTACCTGAACGAGGACGAAGCCGGACAGTCCGGCTTCGTAACGACCCACGGGGACAAGTTCTATCTCGGCGACGGCAGGGAAGTGCGCTTCTGGGGAGTGAACCTCGAGAATCCCGATTCGGACATGGAGTCGCTCGAGGCGCAGGCGCGCTTCCTGGCCAAGCGGGGCGTCAACATGGTCCGGTACTTCGAGAGCATGCAAAGTGACGCGCTCGACCCGGCGTCCGTCAGCAACGTCAGCGACAGGTTGATCGAAGACGCCCACCGGGTCGTGGCCGCCTACAAGAAGCACGGCATCTACACGAAGATCTGTCCCTGGTGGGTCCTGGAGTTCATGGTTCGGGACCACTGGGGCATCGCGGGCTACACCAACGACTACGAGAACCCGGCCGCCGTCCCGATGTTCGATGAGGACCTCAAGGCCGGCTACAAGTCGTGGGTGCGGGAGTTATTCACGCGCACCAATCCGTATACGGGGGTCTCCCTGGCGCAGGAACCCGCCGTGGCCATCATCCAGATTCAAAACGAGGATGGCTTCTTCTTCTGGACCTTCGACCCGAACCAGTTCCCCGATGCCCAGCGGGCGAACATCGAAACCATGTTCGGTGCTTTCCTGACCAATAAGTACGGCTCCATCACGGCGGCCACGTCCTACTGGGGTGTTCTCAACGACTACCTTCAGACCAATTGGTGGGCGACGGACAATCCCGCGCAGGAACGGATGGCCCTGAGCAGCGCGTGGAGCATGACCGCCGAAGCCACCGAGGGCCAGGACGCGGAAATGCGGCGCATGGCCGATCAGATCCAGTTCCTCGCCGAGTTGCAGCGGGACTACTACGCGGAAATGATCGATTACCTGACCAACACGCTGGGGTGCCGGAGCCTGACCTGCGCCGGCAACTGGTGGACGGCGGACGAGCGGGTCCTGCAGGACGTCGAGCGGCACACCTACACCGTGGGGGATGTGATCGACGATCACAACTACATCGCCTCCGTACACGTCAACTCGAACGGAGAGACGATCATCAACGGGGCGCTGAATCCGGGCGACCACTACCGGAGCGCAACGGTGTTACGCACGCCGCGGCGTCTTCCGGCGGCGTACAAGCAGGTGGCCGGCATGCCCAGCATCATGTCGGAGTCGGCCTGGGTGAACCCCAACCGCTTCAAGACGGAAGCGCCGCTGCTGGTGGCCGCCTACAGCGCGCTGCAGGACATCGATGGCTGGATGTGGCACGGCGACGAAAGTATCGGGTACGACCTGAACCCGAGGAAATACCCCATCGCCGTGCCCGCCGTCATGGGGCAGTTTCCCGGCGCCGCGCTGCTCTACAGGCGCCATGATGTGGCCGAGGCGCCCGTGGTGGTCCACGATGAGCGGACGCTTACGAACATGTACCGGAAGGAGCCGGCGCTGATTTCGGAACCCGCCACGACGGACCCCCTCTGGGTGAGCCCCACGAACTTCGACTTCGATCCCCAGACGGGAACCGGCCAGGTGGACACGCTGGCGATGCTGGTGGGCAAGGTCGAATCCGGGTTCAGCGGCAACGAGTCGCTGGACTTCGTGTCCTCCAATGCGCTGGCCTTGATCGACACGACGAACGGGACCGTCCGGAGCATCACGGGAGACCTGTGCCTGGACTGGAGCAATGCCATCTGCCGCATCAACACGGAGCGCAGCCAGGGGCTCATCGGGTTCCTCTCCGTCTTCGCGGACCACGACTTCGACGACGTCACGATCCGCTCGGCGAACGAGTTCGGCGCGATCCTCGTGTGTTCCCTTGATCACAAGCCCCTCCGGACCTCGAACAAGATCCTCGTGCAGGCGATGACGGAGGCTTATCCGTATCTGTGGACCGAAGCGGATTCGGTCTTCACCAACGAGGGCGTCGTGTACACCGGGAAACAGGTGGTCGCCGAGGGCGAGCCCCCGTTCAACGTCGTGAATATTCAAGCCACCATCGCCCTCAAGGGCGTGACGGAAACCAGCGCGGTCACCGTGCTCGACGAGAACGGGTACGCCCGCGAGTCGCGGACCGGGCAGGTCACCGGGGTCGGCTACGAGATTCAACTGCCGTCCAACGCCGTGTATACCATCGTCTCCCGGGCCCCGTCGGCCTATGACCTGTGGATCGAGCGGCATTTCACGGACCCGCTCCACGATGCAGAGGACCGCGCGCGGGCGGCGGATCCCGATGGCGACGGAACGGTCAACGCCCTGGAATTCGCCCTGGATCTCGACCCCCGGGTGGGCGACGGTGCGGTTCTTTCGTCTCTTCGGGTCGGCGCCGACGGAAGCACCGTCGAGTTGCCGTTCACGGTCACATCCAATCTGCCGGCGGATTTCGTGGTCCAGGGCGAATTCTCGACCAACCTGCACATCTGGAGCGTCGTCACGAATCAAGCCATCGTCGGCACAAACGGGTTGGCCATCCTGTCGTTGGAGGAGTATTGGCGGGCCTTCCTGAGGCTCAAGCTCAATTACCCGCCCGACGACTGACCCCCGCGCGTCGCGCTCCGCTTTCGTCCTCGCCGTCGTTGTCGTCCTCGTTGTCGATTATCCCGATGATTTTCGAGGACGAGAACGAGAAGGAGAAGGAGAACGACGATGATTCAAAATGGATACGCCCCCCGCTAACAAATTTCTGGTAGGGCGGCTTGGCCCACGCGGCCGCCGCAGCGCAAAGCGCGAAGGCGGAAGCCGCCGCGGCGCGCCCTACCATTTTTCATGTCTAGTCAGTTCCAGGCGCTCGCGGCGCGCCTCGCCCCGATAACTTCTCCCGCCGGCCCGCGAATAATGAATTTTTAGAGTCTGACCCCGCCCCCCCTCAAGGGAATCTGTGGTCCAACCCCGGCGGCCCTTCTTCGTGCTATTTTTTCTTTCAAGGGGGTGTTTGCCAAAATCGTATCCCTCGTTGTAGCTGCGCTTCTGCGAAGCGCAGGGGCTTCGTTTCTCGAGGAAATCGGCGCGTCACAGACGCGCCGCTACAACGTCGCGAAGAGAAAAACGTTTTCGGCAACAGGCCCTCAAGGGCTGCTCTCCTATGCTCTCCCCGGTATCTATTCCAGCGATGAACGCACCTCTTCAATCAGGCGATCCACCTGCCCGAGGATGGCCGTGATTTCACGCCGGGTTCGAGCGCGCCAGTCCGATTCGGCAAGGCGCTGCTCATCGGCCGCGTCAAGCCCGGCCAATGCGTCGCGCAGATAGGCGCGGGCCTTCTTCAATCGAACCAGCGTGTCGCCGGCAAACAACGGATCGGGTGGCCATTCCCCGTCGCGGCCACAGGCCGAAAGGGCGCCGGCCAACTTGGCGCCGGCGAATTGGACCCCGTTGAGCACTTCATGTAAC
>JAHJJH010000143.1 GCA_018823105.1 Verrucomicrobiota bacterium
CGGTTCGTCAGCGCGGAGGGGTCGTTGCTCTCAAAACGCAGCAGGGCGGCCCGCACATCGCCGATCGCCAGGCCCGTCGAACTGAAGGTGGGCTCGAGGTCCACGGCCACGCCCCCGGCCAGAACGCCATTGGTCACGGCCAGGGTGAACCATCCGTTCGTCCCCGACGAGGGGGTAATCACCACGTCGTCAATAAACCAACCCTCCGGCGGGTAATCGTTCTGCTGGTCGGATCCGAAGCGGAACCGCAGGAGCACCTGCTGCCCGCCGAAGGCCGAAAGATTGAAGACCGCCTGCGTCCAGCCGCCGGCCCCGGCAAAGCAGCCGATCCCGCTGCTGAACGGCGAGCCCCACTCGCCGTTGATGATGAAGGGGTACCCCCCCTCGGGCGTGAGCTGCGCATAATTCATCCCGCCATTGGTGGAAATCTCCACGATGCCGCCATCCCAAGCGATCCAACTGTTCCGCAGTTCCGTGTCCGCCCAGTGCCGGAACGACAGGGAGGCTCCGGGCGGCAGCACAATCGCCGGCATCACCAGCGAGGCGTCCATGTAGTCCACGTACGTGCCGGTGGATTCATCGCCCTGGTACCAGCTTCGAGACCCGGACGCGGCGCGTTGCATCGTGATGTGCCACGCCTCGTTGTTGCCCGCATGCGTCCACCCGTTCGTTCCGGACTCGACGTCGTCGCTGAAACCCATCGGCTCCACGGCCACCGTCCAGGCCAGATCGCCCACCCCGGCATTGGACACCACGAGGGACTCGACCTGCGAGGTGGCGGGACGAATCCAGTAGTCCGCATAGGACGGCGTCACGTCCAGGAGGGGGAGTTCCACACCGAATTCATGCGGCCCGTTGGTGGCGATCAGGCCGGCCATGTCGCGCGCCTCGAGGCGGTAGCTGTACGTCTCGCCGTGCCGGCCGGGGGCGGGAATCCACTCGACGAAGCGATTCGACGGGCCGGCGCTCATTATCGACTCCTGCCAGGTTCCGCCATCCCGGCTCCAATGCAAGCGCACATCGCCGCCGGAAAACGCCGTGGAATTGGTCCACACGGCCCCGGAGACCGTGCCCGCCATGCCGCCGCCCGAGCTGTCGCCGGCGATGGCGCCGCTTCCTTCATCGAAACGCCAGTATCCGACCAGCCCGCTTTCGGCGCCCGTGAGCCGGTTGGTCATCTGCGCCGCGATCTGCTCCGGCGTGCGGATAACGCTCCACACGCGCATCTCGTCGAGCAAGCCGTCGAAGGCGTCCTGCGCGGAAAAGCCGCCGCCCAGGCTGTCCTGGTCCTGCCCGAAGACGAGCGCGCCGCCGGGCCGGATATCCTGTCCCGCCGCCAGCGCCCCCGACCAGGCCTCGACGCCGTCCTTGAAAAGCCGGGCCTGGCCGTCCGCGCTGCGCCAGGTGACGGCCATGTGATGCCAGGCCCCGTCGGTCGCGGCCACGTCGGTATCGACATACGTGGCGCCGCGGTAAATCAGGAACGTGTTGTAATTGAACAGCGTGAACTCGTTGGCGTCGTCGAACGTCCCGCTCATGGCATAGGAGAAGGGTGTGCCGCGGTCCGTGCGGTCGGAGGAGAGCATCCAGAATTCCACGGTGATCTCGTTGGAGGGGAACCGCGTGACGGGATTGCGCATCACGTAGTCGTCTTCTCCGTCAAAGCGCAGGGCCTGCCCGGCCAGCGGCACCCGGGCCAGCGCGAAGTTGTCCGTCACGACCGCCGCGACTTCCCACGGCGCGGCGCCCGTCTGGGGATCGGCGAGGGGCGTGTGCTGGATGACCGGCGGGGCGGGTTTCGAGGCCGGATCGTGCGGATCGGTCTCCTCCATGAATTCCTCGTAGTTCGTGAAGCCGTCCACGTCGGGATCGGCGCCGGGATCGGTGGCCATGGTCCCGAATTCGAAGTACTCCCACCAGTCCGCCAACCCGTCGTCGTCCGCGTCCTGGGCCTCCGGCAGATAAAGCGCCGCCGCGGATTGCGGGGCATACATCACGATACCGGTCACGGAGAACGTCGCGCGCCCGGTCGGCGGCTGGCGCGCCCCGTTCAACCGCCACTCGGCGAAGCGGTAGGTCGTTCCGTCCCATGGGACCTGCGCCTCGGCCTCCACCGTCGAGGCATAGGTCGCCACCTTCCACCAGCGAACGGTCTGGATAATGCCGGCCGGCATGGAGGTCTCCGTCATCCGGACCTGGGAGAGCCACTGCCATCGGAGCAGGGAATTGGTTTCGATGACAAAGCTCACGCGGTTGGTGCCGCCGATCGCCGGCACGCTGCCGGTGCCGACCCAGCCCGTGCAGGTGCGCCAGGTCCCGCCGTACAACTCGTCCGGCGCCTCCGCGTTCACCGGCGTCCCGGCCGCCAGGGTGATCGTGCCGTAGGGCGGCGTGGGGCTTCCATAGGTCGTAATAAAGCCCTCTACCACCAGCTCGGCCGGGCCGGTGACATCGAAACTGTGCACCACGGCCGGCGCGCCGGCCGGATGGAAAGCGTACGCGGCCCCGGCCTCCGCGTGCAGGAAGTAATACAACCGGGCGCCCAGCGGGTGCGCGGGGATGGCGCCGGTCCATACGTTGTCCGCGTCGTACACGAGCGTATTGGTTTCAAAGGGCCCGAACGGGCTTACGCTGTTCCATAACAGCCGGAGGCGCGGTTCACCTTCCGGCATGGGTCCGAGGGGCTCCGCGGTCACCCGCACGGCATAGGCATCCACCGTGTTCGTCGTGTTCAGCAGCGGCGTGTGGGCGAGGGTCACGGGCGGGCCAACGAACAGCGAGAGAGGAATATGGACCGCGGGGCGGACCGGGTCGTCGGACGTGAACGTCAGGATCGCGCCGCGGCTCTCGCCGGCGGACAGGTCTTGCGCGTCCAGGTCGACGGTCACGCCCGCGCCGGAGTCGGCATTCACGACACCATCTGTCGCGGAGGCGGTGAACCACTGGTCCGTCCCGCCGGCCGGCGTGAGGACGATGTCGTCCACGTACCACCCCTCGCCTTCCGCGAAGCTCTCGTCCGACCCGAACCGGAAGGCGAGGCGGACCTCGCGTCCCGCGTAGGCCGAGAGATCGAACTCGGCGGACTGCCAGCCGCCCGTGCCGGCAAAGAACGGGGTGTCCGGCTCGAACGGCGAGCCATAGAGCCCTCTTGCCACGGCCGGATAGCCGCCGACCGGCTCAATGGATTGGAACGAGGCTCCATCATTGGTGGAGATTTCCACCAGCCCGCCATCGTAGGCATACGGCGGGTCGCCGGCGTCCACCTCGGTCTGAATCCAGTAGCCGAACCGCAGGCGCGCGCCCTGAACGATCCATAGCGTCGGGCTCACAAGCCGGCAGTCCATGTTGTCATCATAACCGGGTGTTCCGAAATGGCCGGAATACCAGGCGTGATCCGGAGAGATGCTGCGGTTCGTCGTAATCCGCCAGAGATCGCCTGCGTCCGTATGCGTCCAGCCGCCGGCGCCGGACTCGACATCATCCTCGAGTCCGGCCATCTGCGTATCGAGACGCCACGAAGTGGCGGCATTGCCGGAATTGGTCAGGGCGAGAGCCAGCGGCCACTCCTCCCCCGGCATCAGCCAGTTCAACTCCAGGTTGGTCGGGGTCACGACGAAAACCGGGTAAGCCACTTCGAAGGTATAAGGCCCATTCGTTGTCCCCCACCCCGCGGGATCGGTCGCTTCGATAAAATACTCCACGTGGTCGCCCTGCACGCCGGGCGCCGGGATGGCATTCGTGTAGAGGTCGGTCGGCTCGACGCGCGTCATGGCCGAGCTGTTCCAGCCGCCGCCGTTGATCTCCCACCACAAGGTGACGGCGGCGATGGCATAGTTGTCCGTGGCTACCGCCGACACGGGCCACGGCGCCGGGGCGGTCTGCGGATCGGCCAGCGAGGTATGCTGGATGACCGGCGCGCCGGGCGTGGACAACGGATCGGACGGATCGGTCCGATCGGCCAGTTCCTGCCCGTTCGTGAAGCTGTCACCATCCGCGTCGTAGCCGGAATCCTGGCCGGTGTCGCCGAAGTAGAACAGTTCCCACCAGTCGGGCAGTCCATCCGCGTCCTCGTCCTCGTCCTCGGGCAGATACGAGGCGACGGCCACCCGCGAAGTGCTCATAAGGATCGCCGGCACGGGATTGACCACCCGCCCGGTTTCGGCGGGCTGGCGCTGTCCATCGAGCCTCCAGCCGGCGAAGCGATAGTTGGTCGCGTCCTGGGTCAGCGATTCCGTGGCGACCACGGTCTGGCCCGTTGAGTCCGCGGTCCACCACGTCGTCGTGGCCAGCAGGCCCGCCGGCGCGGAGGTCTGGGTCAAGGCCCACTCCCGCCGCCATTGCCAATCCAGGACGGTCGGCTCCCGGACCGTGAAGGTCACCGAGGTGCCTCCGCCGGAGACGGGCGCGCTGCCGCTACCGAGCCAGCCGGTGCAGACGTAGCGCCCGCCGTCCGCGGGCACGTCGCTTTTCGCGTAGGCCTGGCACACGTATCCCGACGCCACCGCGCTCTCGCCGTACGGCGGCACGACCTCCGCCACGGGCGGCGTCCCGGTGATGACGAGGCTCACCGGCAGGGTCACCTCGAAAGAGAACAGCGCCGCCGGCGCATTGGTCGGCAGCCGGGCGATGAGCCCGTTGGTGGCCGCGGCTTGAAGGGAATAGGACACGCGCGTCGGGGCCGGCTGCGCGGGCACATTCGCCCGGAACAGGTCGCCCGAGACGCGCACCAACTGCGCCGTCGCGAATTCCAAGCCATCGTTGGTGCTCCAATAGACAAAGGCGGCGTTCGTGTTCACGAGGGCGGTCGGCGTGAGGGTCGCGTCCAGAGGATAGGGATCCGCCGTGTTCGTGGTGTTGCCCGGCGGGGTGTGCGCGATGACCGGTGCCGCGCCGACCCGCAGCGTGACCGGCACGGCGCTGGTCGGCGTCACGGGATCGTTGCCGCGGAAGATCACCTGGCCTGTGCGGCTCACCCCGGCGGTGAATCCTGCGCTGTTGATCGTGACGGCCACGCCGGTGACTGATCCAGGGGACAAGCCGCCGTTCGTCGGCGCCAGCGTCAGCCACCCGACCCCGCCGGTTGAGACCTGGGCGTTCCACGCGAGGACCGCCGCCCCGGCGTTGCTCACGGATACATTCATGGAAGTCTGGGAATTCGAAAACATCCAGACGTTGCCGAGATTCGTCGGGGCCGGCCGCATCAGGGCATACTCGACGCTGAAATTGCAAACCGCGCCGGTGTTGACCAGTCCCGCCGCGTCCCCGGCGGTCAGGTAATAGTTGAACGTGTCGCCGTTGACGCCCGGCGCGGGAATGGCATTGGTGTACTGGTTCGGTACCGCGGAGGTGGACATCGCCGCGCTCTGCCAGGCGTCCGCGTTGCGTTGCCACCAGAGCGTGACGGCGGCGACCTGGCAATTGTCCGTCACCACCGCCGCGACCGGCCACGGGGCCGGGCGCGCCTGAGGATTCGCCAGGGGGGTATGGGTGATCGCCGGCGCGCTGGGCACGGAAGACGGATCGGACGGGTCGGTCTGATCGGCCAATTCCTGTGAATTGGGATACGTGTCGACGTCCGGATCGGCACCGGCATCCTGGCCGGTCCCGCCGAAAAAGAACAATTCCCACCAGTCCGGCAATCCGTTCGTGTCGCCGTCCTGGCTCTCGGGCAGGTAAACCGCCGTGGCCGTCCGCGACGTGCTCATCACGATCGCTTCCACCGGGTTGACCGCGCGCGACGAGGCATCCGGCTGGCGCGCGCCATCCAGCAGCCATTGCGCAAAGCGGTAGTTGGTCACGCCCAGCGTCATGGCCGCGGAGGCCTGGAGCGTCTGGGCCGTGGCGCCGGCAAACCACCAATTCGTGGAATTGAGCAACCCCGGGACGCTCGAGGTCTGCCGCAACCCGTACTGGCCGGTCCAGCGCCAGGTCACGGTGGAATTGACCGTAATCTTGAACGAGACGCGGTTGGACACCCCCGCGATGGGCGCGCTGCCGGAACCCGTCCAGCCCGTGCAGGCCTGGCGGAGCAGCCCGACCGGGGCGGTGAACGCGTTCACGCTCGAGGTGACCATGGTGGACGGGCTGAATCCGTGCGTGCCGTACGCGGGAACCGGCGATCCGTAGGCCGCCGGGGCGCCGGCGATCTGCAACGTCACGGGATCGGCAATCTGCAAGGAGTGAAGCGCCGCCGGCGCATTGGTCGGATGCCGGCGGGCGGCGCCCTCGACCCATCCTTGAAAGTAATAATAAATCGTCGTGCCCGAAGGCTGCCCGGGAATCTGCGCGCGGCACAGGGTCTCGCTTACCCGGGCCACGGTGGCGGTGGCGAACCGGGCCGACCCGTTCGTGTTCCAGTACACCGTCATGGTCTCTTCCGCGGGGAGGTTCAACGCCGTGACGGTGAAATCCAGGTTGTAGAAACCCGTCGTGTTCGTCGCGGGCGGAAGGGCCGC
>JAHJJH010000144.1 GCA_018823105.1 Verrucomicrobiota bacterium
GCTTGGCAGGAGCCGTCGTCGGCCGGGGGGCCCGCGTCGATGAAGCCGTCCCCGGCGTGGCCGGGCGCGGCGATCTCGTGCTTGACGGCGAAGAGCAGAAGCTGCTGACCGAGTACCGCTGGCGGCCGGACCAGGCGACGGTGCTGCCGCTTGGCCCGCGCGGTTCGGCGCGGACCTTCACTCGAATCCGGCGCGGCCGCGACAGCGTCATCCTCCTGCGCTACGATCCCGGGCGCGCGGAGAACGCGCTCTACACCGCTCACGCGCGGTTCCTGGCCGGCCTCGGGATCCGGGTGCCGGCCGTCCTGGCCGATCGGCCGGATCGCTGCCTGGCGCTGCTGGAAGATGTCGGGGACCGGACCCTGCGCGAGGCCGTGGTGGGCGCGTCCGCGCGGGAACGGCGGCGCATGTACCGCGTCGTGCTGGACCAGGTCGCGCGCTGGCACGACATCGGCACGCGCCGGGCGCGGCGACTGCGCCTGACGGTGATGCCTCCATTCTCCAAGACCCTGTATCGTGGGGAGCGCGAACTTTTCGCCGCGCATTTTCTGGGCCCCGTGGCCCGTTGTGCCCCGGCGGAGTCCCGTCGAATCCTCCGCGAACTGGCGGGCGTAGCGGCCCGTCTGAACCGGGCGCCGGCCGTCCTGCTGCACCGCGATCTCCAGTCCAGTAACATCCTGCTCCGGGCCGGCCGGCCGGTCTTCATTGATTTCCAGGGGATGCGGTTCGGGCCGGCGGCCTACGACCTGGCTTCGCTGCTGTGCGATCCCTACGTGGAGTTGCCGCCGGCCTTGCAGGATGAATTGCTCGAGTACTACACCGCGCGGCGGCCGAAGGACCTGTCCGCACCGTCGCTATTCTGGCCGGCGGCCGTCGAACGCCTGGTCCAGGCGCTGGGGGCGTTCGGCCGGTTGAGTGTCCAGCCGGGGCTCGGTACTTTTGCAGAGTTCATCCCGCCGGCCCTCCGCCTGCTGCGCCGTGCGCTGGAGCGTATCGAACCGCTGCCCGTCCTGATGGCCCTGACCGACCGCCTGGCGCGTCCGTCGTGACAGGCCGCCGTTGACAGGCCGCCCAAAGCAATGCACATTCTATCGTCCGGGGGTGCGGGCGGGGGAGCGCATCGATTACGACGAGCGACACCGTGGCCTTGTCTAAAAAAGCGGAGCAATACAGGCAGGAACTGAAGGCGGTGGCCGCCAGCCTGCCGTTCAAGACGATCAGCTGTCCGTCCTTCCGCGATCCCCGCGGTTGTCCGACGCCCGTCCGCCAGAAACGGGTCTACACCAGCCCCGAGGCCAGTATGCAGGCGATCGGCCGTTTTCTGATTGAGCGCGGGACGGTGGACCTGCTGGCCCCGGAGCAGACGTTGAACCTGTTCACCGAGATTCACTGGTGTGCCGCGCAGATCCGGATGCTTTCACGCCGGCGCCTTCCCAATGCCGCCCGGTGGCGGCAGGCCGTGGTCCAGGCCCGGAAGCTCATCTCCAAGATCGAGGCCGCCGAGGAGGAACTTTTCATCGCCAACCGTCGTCTAGTGGTCAGTTGCATCAAGCCATACTTCTGGATCGGTCAGGTCTGGCTGGCCGATTTTCTCCAGGAAGGATCCAAGGCGCTCTCCAACGCCATCCGCAAGTTCGATTTCACGCGCGGCACGCCGTTCTACGTTTATGCCCAGAAGGCCGTGCAGAACCGACTGCGCAATTACTTCCGCGACCACGTGCGGTCCGGCAGCATCGGCATGCGCCCCTCGCGCGAAATGCTGGCCCTCAAGGAAATCCTCGACGCCTGGCCGAAGGATCGCGGCGACCCGCCCGACAACGCCGTGCTCGCCAGCCTCACGGGGATGACCGAGGCGCGCATCGCGAAAATCCGCCCCTATGTCCGCCAACTGGAGCACCAGCCCGGTCCGCCGGTTTCCCTGGACGCGATGTTCGCCGACAACGATTCCAACCTGTACGATGTCGTGAAGGATAGCGAGGCCGAGGAGGCGTCCCATGCCGCGCAGCGGTCCGAAATCTGGTCCGCCGTGGACCGACTGCTTCCGCGATCCAAGCTCATCATGCGCCTGCGGTTCATCGAGGGTCGCACCCTCGAGGAAACCGGCGCCATGCTCAACCTCACCCGCGCGCGCATCAAACAGATCCAGGACGACGCCCTGCGGAAGCTGCGGCAAATGCTCCGGCGCGGCGTGACGAATCCGCGGATGTAGATTTTCGCAAAGGAGGAAGGAGCACCCCGTGAAACATAGAAACACTCTGTGGCGGCATCTTGCATTCCTGATTCTTGCGTGGCCCTACGTCACCGCCGCCTCCGGCGCACCTGGGGATATCACGGCCCTTGCGCGAGACAACTCCTCCTTTGCGCTGGACTTGTATCGCTCGCTGGCCGCGACGGAGGGGAATGCCTTCTTCTCCCCCTACAGCATCTCCACGGCCCTGGCCATGACCTACGCCGGTGCGCGGGGCAACACGGAAAAAGAAATGGCGGCCACGCTTCGGTTCTCCCTCGGCCAGGAAAACCTGCACCCCGCCTTTGCGGAACTGGAAAAGCAGTTGACCAAGGTTCAACAGGGCGGCGGGGTCCGATGGATGGCGGCCAACTCGCTCTGGCCGCAGGACGGCTACCCCTTCCTGCCCAAGTACTTGGAGCTTCTCAAGAAACGCTATGGAGTTTCCGTAACTGCCCTCGACTTCGGCCGGGCCACCGAGGAGGCGCGCCGACGGATCAACGGATGGGTGGAGGAAAAGACGCAGGGCAAGATCAAGGACCTGATCCAACCCGGAGTTCTCGATCCGCTGACCCGCTTGGTGCTCGTGAATGCCATTTATTTCAAGGGAAAGTGGGCGAGCCAGTTCAAGGCCGCCGACACCAAGGAAGCCCCTTTCCATGTCAGCGCCGACAAGACCGTTCAGGCGCCCATGATGTTCCAGAAACTGAAATGCCGGCACGCCGGGTTCCCTTCGCTGAACATTCTTGAGATCCCGTATACCGGGGGCGACGTATCGCTGCTCGTGCTATTACCCTCGGAGGTGGATGGCCTTCGGGGATTGGAACGGGAGCTGACCGTGGAGAACCTGAATCGGTGGCGGGACAAACTGGTCGAACGGGACGTCCTCGTGTATCTGCCAAGATTCAAGATGACCTCCGCGTTCCGCCTGGACGACACCCTTTCGTCGATGGGCATGCCGGACGCCTTCAGCACACGGGCCGATTTCGCAGGCATGGACGGGAGTAACTGGCTTTACATCGGGGCGGTCATTCACAAGGCGTTTGTGGAAGTGAACGAGGAAGGCACGGAAGCCGCGGCGGCCACGGCCGTGGTGATGCTCCTGAAAGCCATGCCACCCGGCCGGCCAATGATCTTCAACGCGGATCATCCCTTCGTTTTTCTGATCCTGGAGAAGCAGACCGGCAGCATCCTCTTCATGGGCCGATTGGCCGATCCGGCACAAGCCGGAGAGTAGGCCACGCCGCGTCGAGCGTCTACCGCGTGCCCACGGCCAGTGTCCTTGCCAGTGAATCGGCGGCCCCGGCGAGAAGTTCCTCCGCGCGCGTCATGGCCTCCGCCGCCGACATCCCGGCCGGCGCACAGGCGATGGCCATATCCATTCCGGCCCGGCGCCACATCCGGGACGGCAACGCCACCGTCCCGGCCAGCACCGCCACCCGCGCGCCTTTTTTACGCGCCAGCGCCGCGACCCCCGAGACCACCTTCCCGCACAGCGAGGTGTCGTCCAGCCGGCCCTCGCCCGTGATTACCCAGTCCGCCCCGATCAACGCGTCGGCCAGCCGCACCACCTCCATCACGGCCTGCACACCGGGCACCAACTGCGCGTTCATGAACGCCACGGCGCCAGCCGCCAGACCTCCCGCCGCTCCACCGCCCGGCAGCGCGAGAAGGTCGAGTCCGAGGTTCGCCTGCACCAGCCTTGCGAGCTGCCGCAGCCCGGCGTCCAGCCGCTCCACCATCGCGGGAGTGGCGCCCTTCTGCGGCCCGAAGACGCGGGCCGCGCCCTCCGGGCCGCACAGCCCATGGGTCACGTCGCACAGCACCTCGACGGGTGGGGGCTTCCAAGGGTCAGGCGCTTGAAAGCGGGCTATGCGCTGGAGTTCCCCGCCGCCAAGGCCCACGGGGACGCCTCGCGCATCCGCGAACTGCCAACCCACGGCCATGGCCGCGCCCACCCCGCCATCCACGGTCGCGCTCCCTCCCACGGCCAGGAGAATCCGTCGCGCGCCCTGTTCGATGGCGGCACGCACCAACTCTCCGGTCCCGTGCGTCGTGGTCTTCAGGGGATTACGTTCGCCGGGGGCGAGGAGCGTCAGGCCGCTGGCCGAGGCCATCTCGACCACGGCGGTGCGATCATCCTCCAACCAGGCGTAGCCGGCTTCGACCACTCGATCCGGCAGGGGACCCATCGCCCGGCGGGCCACCCAGCGACCGCTCCGGGCCCCGAGGATCGCGCGCGCCGTGCCCTCGCCCCCATCCGCCATCGGGCGCGCTTCTACCTCCGCCTCGGGGAGCGCCTCCTTCAGGCTGTGGGCCACGATGGCGCAGGCTCGCTCGGCCGACAGGCTGCCCTTAAAAGAATCCAGCGCGACGACGATTTTCATCCGTCACTCATGCCGGAAAGAGCCCGTTATACACCACACCCTTGCGCGGCTCGGTCATCCAGCCGGCCACCGCATCACGCCATGCCGCGTAGTGCGCGGTCTGCTTATGGGCGGCGGCGGCTTCCTTGGAGACATACGCCTCGCAGAGGACAAAGCGGTCGGGCTCCTCCTGCGACTGCAGGATGTCGAACCGGCAATTGCCCGGCTCGTTGACCGACGCCTCGTGATTGGCCTTGCAGGCCTGGATGAAAAGCGGGACGAATTCCTCCTTCGCGTGGACATGAACCAGCGTCACATACATGGGACACTCCCTTCGTTGGTTTTCCGTTCTCGCCCGGCATGCATTCTGCAAGAAACGTCACATCTCATGCAATGGTTGATGTAGCCTGGCCATTCTCCTGAATCTTTAGTGAACATGTAGGGCCGTCGCTTGCGGCGCGCCGATGCACGGCCCTTCGCAAGCGAAGGCCCTACAGGAGTCGGATTCACCAAGGTCGGTCCCAATCCCAGCTTCACTACAGATTCGGGCGGCATTCTTAAAACAGCGAAAAAAACTACATATTGATGTTGCGCACCAGGTACAATACATGATATTGATTCATCGTGGAAAAAATTGCTGCTTTTTTTGCAATGTTTTTTTGACCAGAGTGGATGTCCGGATATGGGAGGTAGGTAAGCCTTGTATCTCAAGCAGCTCGAATTGATTGGTTTCAAAAGCTTCGCCGATCGCACCAGGCTGGATTTCGAGCCGGGCCTGACGGCCATCGTCGGCCCGAACGGCTGCGGGAAAAGCAACCTCGCGGACGCCGTGCGGTGGGTGCTGGGCGAGCAAAGCGCGAAAGCGCTGCGCGGCTCGAAGATGGAAGACTGCATCTTCAACGGCGCCGACACGCATAAGCCCATGGGCATGGCGGAAGTGTCCATGACGTTCGCCAACTGCGAAAGCATCCTCAGCACCGAGTTCAATGAAGTCACCGTCACGCGCCGCGTCTTCCGGGACGGCGAAGGCAACTACTTCATCAACAAGACGCCCTGCCGTCTGAAAGACATTCAGCGGCTGTTCATGGATACCGGCATCGGCACGGATTCGTATTCCATCCTGGAGCAGGGACGGATTGACCTGATTCTAAGCTCGCACCCGGAGGACCGGCGCGAGGTGTTCGAGGAGGCCAGCGGCATCACCAAGTTCAAGGCCGACAAGAAGGAAGCCATCCGTAAGCTCGAGCATACGGAGACCAACCTGCTTCGCCTGGCTGACATCATCCGCGAGGTCCGCCGCCAGATCATTTCCCTCCAGCGCCAGGCCGGCAAGGCGCGCCGCTACCAGACCATCCAGGAGCAATTGCGCGGGATCGACCTGTTCGCGACACGGGAACGCCTGGAAATCCTGGACCGGGAGATCGCGCAACTGGAATCGCGCCTGGCCAGTCTCTCGGAGCACGAAGAGGCCGTCCGGGCTGACGTGGAACAGACCGAGCAGGAGGCCACGCGAAACCGGGCCGCGCTCTCCGCCGCCGAACAGACCATCGCCCAGGCCATGGAAGCCTCGCTGCGGGCCCGGACCGACCTGGACCGCGCCCGCGAATTGATCCAGGTGAACGAGGATCGCATCCGGGAACTCCAGTCGCTTTCCGAGCGCGACCGCCACGATGCCGAGGAGGGCCGGCAACGGATCGAGCAGCATCGCGCGGCCCTGGAGGGCCTGGCCGTCCAGCTGAACGAAGCCCTCGCCGTGCGGGACGCGGCCGAGATCGAGCTGCGGGAACGGACGGCGGAGCTTTCCGCCCACGAAGATAAAATCGCGGCCTGCCGCCGGCTCCTGCACGAATTGAGCGAGGAAACCATAGATGTCGAAAGTCGGGTCTCGCGTCTGCAGAACGAGCTTTACGACCTGGAGGCCGGTGAGCGAACGGCCACGGTGCGCCGGGAACGCCTTTCCGCGGAGCAGGCGGAGCTGCATCACACGGTGGACCTCTTCGCCTCGCGCCAGGCGGAAATGACCGAGAGCCTGAACGCCCTGCAGGAAGAAGTCAGCGGCCTTGCCGCCCGCGTTGAAGAGCGCGCCGCCGGCCGCGAAGCCGGTAGCCGTCGGCTGGCCGAAACGCTCAAGACGCTCGCCGACCTGCGGGCGCGCCTGGCCGCGCGCGAGGCGCACGAGGAGGTCCGCTTCCTGAGCGATGAGCCGAATCCCGACGCGGAGGAGACCGAGGAGAAGCTGAGGAAAGAGCTGGAAGAGGAGAAGGAATGA
>JAHJJH010000145.1 GCA_018823105.1 Verrucomicrobiota bacterium
CTCATCATGCGGCTCGTCGGGGGAGGCCTCCTTCAGTTCCTGCATCCCGGCCAGTTTCTCCTGCAGGCGTTGTTGTCGACTCCAGCTTCGAAACCGGTTTTTTGTCAGGTTGGCGCCGATGCTCAACACCCAGTTCTTGAATGCGTACTCCGATTTGTACGAGGGAAGCTTTCGATACGCCCGGATGAAAGTCTCCTGCGTAATGTCGGCCGCCTCATGCCAGTTGCCGGTCATACTCCACACCAGGTTGAAAACCGCGTCCTGATGGCGGCGCACCAGTTCCGCAAAGGCTTCGATATCGCCGCCGCGACACTGTTCAACAATTTGAGCATCCCCTGCATTCATCGTCTCCCGTACTATGTACACCGGAAAGACCGTGTTTGTCACTTCACGCCGCGCCCCGCCGCTCGTAGCCGTTGCCGTATCGTTTCTTCACGGGAACCTCCCCTGAATGTGACCTTTTGTGAGGGTGCGGTGTATCTACAGTAGAACGCTCTGTCAGATGGCCGTATCGGTGGGCCTGCGGCGGAGTGGATGAGGGATAAACACAAACAACGAGAAAAGGAGCAGATGACATGAAGAAACTGATGATCATTGCCGTTCTGTTGGTCCTTGGCGCGGCGACCGTGTGGGCGGGCGGGGACAAGAACCGCGGGGATAAGGGGAAGGGGTACGTTCACCAGGTCGTCGGGCCGTAGCCTTGACGAGCGCAGATCTCGGCGAGGGCGCCATGCCGTTGGAGGCGTCGCGCCCTCGCGGCGTTTATTGGGCGGGCCGGGGGCGGCCCGCCTCCATGTCAGCGCAGATCCCGCGTCCGGATGTGATGGGGCGGATTCGCCATACCCAGCGCCTGGATTACTCCCGGCCGACTCCTGCCCCGGGTCAAGGCCGCAGTGCGGATGACAAAAGGTGCAAATGGTAGGGCGACGCCTCCGGCGGAGCCGCGGCCCGGCGAGACGCCTCACCCTGCCTTTAATACCGGCGCTAATTTCCTGTCCCTCTTGGCCCCTCCTGGTCCGGAACGCCGCGCAGCCCCGCGGCGCTCAACTGGCGGTAGGCCGCGGCGCGCAGGGTGTAGTTGAAAGAGTTGGCCGGGATAAACCCGACAATCGTCACTGCGGCAATGAGATCGACACCAACATTGGCGATGAACAACATCAGCAACGGCATGAACACCCCGCGTGTCATGATCCAGCTCTGCCGCATTGCCGTGAATGGACTGGCGGATTCTTCCGTGATAAGGAATGAGGTGAAGTACAGTCGCACATAGAGCACCACGCCGGGCAGAACAAAAAAGAAAAACGGCACGACCTTGATCAGCGCCAACACGGCGTAGCTCGCCGCCAGAAGCGGCGACCGTTTCGCATAGCGTCGCACATCAATCGATTCCTTGCGCGGCTGCACGGCGTTTTTTGCAATCACCACGATGGCGACGTTCAACACGCAGGCGACCACCGTGAATACAAGGGCCACCTTGATCACGGTCATTAGCGCCGTCATGAGGGGCGGACCCACTGCGGGATCCGCGATAAGGCGCTGGCAGGTGGCGATGAACTGCTCAGCCCCGTCGGGCGAGGGATGAGCCCACAACAAGCGCCACGCGTCCACAAACGGGGCGAACGGATGTGCCAGGGTTGCTTTCATATGGGTGCGCCGAACCCATGCGCTCACAAACCCGATAGCCGAGACGGTGCAGAGCGGAATCCACCAGAGGCTGAACCCGTGCCAAGCCTCGCGAAAACAGCGTTGCAGATCAATTTCCGGGCGCGATGTTTCCATATTGTCCCTTTGAGGACCGGGGGTGGACCTCGCCAACATGTTCATATCGCCCACGGGGTCGGTGATTAAGTTATAAGTCTACTGCATTTCGACTCGACCACCGTCACGAGCCGCTCTGTCTTGCTGTCGTCCTTCCGCACCGACTCCTGTTCCCTCCACTGCGGTTCGGCCGATTCATTTCAGAGTCGTTTCTGTTGTCGGTCCAAGACTTGATCCTTCCAGTTCCACCACTTCAGCTTTTCCGGATCGTGTTTGGTCTTTGATGCGAAATATACGGCGCAGCGAAATACGTACAGCAAGCAACGATCAATGGGCTGTCCCATTCTCTTGGTCAGCTGGTTGTAGAGAGCTTCAGGATCTTGATCGCGGAGATCTTTGACTCGCCTGATTCCAAGGAGTCTTAAGTCGTTTGCAGTGGCCCGGCCCACGCCAGGAATTGTCTGCAGTTCATCTGCTGAATTGTGAGCGTTCTGCTTCATTGTCCTGAACTGGCTTGCGCAACAAGTTATTCTAAGGTTTTCTGTATTATCCCGCCGCGGAAATACGCGGTCAACGGTTTTCGCCCGAATTCCGGTTTTATTCTTTTCCGTGTTCCTTCCAGTAGTGGTGATGCCAGGAAACTCGTTTTCATGATGAAACACATCGCCCAAGAGCTGCGGGCGATCTTTTTTTCCCGGAGGATGGAGGGTCGGGCGGTCCCCCCGGCTCGCCGGCACGTGAGCGCCGCGTTGCGGCACAACGTGCCGCTCACGCGGGAGGCTCGCCCTCCATCATGCTTTCCCGGCCGAGTCTTATGGAGGGCGAGCGCCCGCCTGCAACGCTATGCGTAGCACTGCGGGCAGGTCCGCGCGAGCCGAAAGGCAAGATCGTTCCGCGGAGATCATTAGCGCAGGTTCCGTGTCCGGATGTTGTTCCGGACAAAATCCATCTTGAGCTTGATCTTGTCCTTCGGCTTCAGCTCGACTCGGAACTCCAGCGTCTCGTGGTCCTTCAGCTCGTACGGGTGGCTGTTCTCCCGCATCGTCCACTCGCCGGGGATGTACTGGGTCAGCACCAGCACCGCCGCCTGATCCTTGAAGTTTTCCACCTCGGTCTCGATGAGTTCCTCGTTGTCGTATAGAATGATCTCGTTGGCGTGGTTCCGCTTAACGTTGATCTGGCGGTTCACCTTCTGGCGCTGCGTGACGACGACGTCGCGGCTCTCGCCGATGCGGATTTCCATGTCTTCGCCGACCGGGACGAAGCCCGGCTGGTCCTCGCCCAGGAAAATGGTCGAGCCGTGCCCGTCCTTCTGGAAGACGCGCCCTTTCCCGTCCCACAGGGCATGCTGGCCGAGGCCCTTGTCGCGGGCGTTGGCGATGGCATAGTACACGGGGATGCCCACGTTCTCGTCCAGGCGGGACGGATCCCAGGGTTTTTCCCGCGCGTCCCACTTGAACGTCTTCACGATGGGCAACCCGTCCTTGTTGAAGAAGAGCCGCTGCCGCGTTTCCTCGTGCTTCGCGCTCATGGTGAAGGGGTCGCCATAGTCCAGGCGGATCTGGGCGTCGGTGAAGTCCTCTCCGGAGAAGTTGCGCAGCACCAGGAAGGATTCCAGCGCCAGTTGGCTTTCGTCCTTCTCGGCCGTCCCGGTATAGGTCACCAGCCGGTCAATGCCGGACAGCAGGTAGCTGATCCGAACCTTGGCGTTGCAGGCCTCCGCGCAGGAGAGCTGCCAGACCAGCGCTCCTTCACCGGGCGGATAGCTGACGTTCAGCAATTGCACCTTGTCCGCGGGCGAGAGCACGGCCAGCCGGATGGAATCCTCGTCAATCGTCACGCCCTTCCAGGAGAAGTCCACCTGGTTGAGCCCCTTCTGCAGGGTCAGCACGCGCTCCTCCTCCACCACCGTCGCGTCGGGATTATCCAGGCGGATCATCACCGCGTCGCGCTCCGGCAGGGCCACGAGCTTGATTCGGGCGTCGGCGGACATGCCGCTAATCAGCAGGCAGAGCAGCAGGCCGACTTTGGGTAGGGCGGCCTGGCCCAGGCCGCCGCGGCGCGCCGGGCCGGCGCGCCCTACCATGAAGAGACGATCGGTAATAGAAATGTTTTTCATCGGCGTTCCCTCCTTTCCCCTTCGTGATAGACAATTTGGTACGTGATCTCCTTCTTCGTATTCGGGGGCAGTTCCACGACGAATTTCAGCCGCTGCAGGTCGAGTTTTTCAAACGACGCGAGCTCGCCCGAGGGCTTGATCTCGTCCGCGTACTGGTGCCGCAGCATGCGGAGGATTTCCACGCGGACGGGGATGTCGCGGTAATTATTTACCTCGAGCGTCCAGTTCTCGGCCTGGTCGTATCCGCTGATGTTGCCGTTCGTACCGTTGAACATGTAGTGATCGGTCTGAATTTTCAGCAGCTTCGGCTCCACCTTCACGCCGCGCGCCGGGCCGAGGTTGAGCTCCGCCTCCTGTTCCACCGGGATGTACTTGATCGGTGTCGCGCCCTCGTAGGACAGGTGCTCTTCCTTGTCCACGGCCCTGTAAACCTTGAAGAATCCGTCGGGCAGGGGCGTCTCGCCCAGGTTGTGCTTCTCGTCGTTGTGGAAGTAGAGCAGGCGCATGGTGGTCGGCCCGTAGCGCTCCTCGTCGTAGCGGAACAGGTTCACCACGGGCACGCGCACGGGCTTGAACGACGGCAGTCGTTTGGACCACTGGTTGAGGATGGTTTCCGTTCCGGGAATCGTGTAGAGGAAATACTCCGACAGCCCCTCCTTCACGATCTCCTTCGGCGCGGCTTCTTCCGCAAAGTCCATGGCGCCGGCGAACGCCGCTGGCATCTCCCGTCCGGCCTTTCTCATGGCCATGGGGGCGTTCACCATGGGCGGGTAGGGGCGGCCGTAGGGTTCCTTGCGTCGGGCCAGTTCCGCGATCTCGTCGAGCAGGTTGACCACGCCGACAATCATGCGGGTCTGGGCGTCGGCGTAGTCCTCGCCGGAATTGTTGGTTACACGGACGTAGCCTTCGAGGAGCATGTCCTTCTCGTCCTGCGAGAGCGTGGCCATGTAGAACGCGCGCCAGGAGATGCCGGAGGTGAAGAAGGTAATCTCCACCAGCACTTCGCCCTCGATCTTCGAGCGCACGGTCCAGACCGCCTGTGAGTTCAGGCGCGGCGGGTAGGAGACATCGAGCAGCTCCACCGCGTCCGGCCGGTCCACCGCGCGCAGGCGCAGCGAGGTCGGGTCGATCAGCGTGTTGGCCCAGCCGAAGGAGAGCTTGTTCAGCCCCTTTTGCAGGGTCAGTTTGCGCACCTCCCGGACCAGCGTGAGGTCCGCGGAGTTGTAGATGGTGAGTTGGACGCTGTCGCGCTCGGGCAACGTGACCAGGTCGATTCCAGCCCGGGCGGGTAGCGCGACCCCGCACGCCGCGAGTAGTATCAAGGTCATCCATTTTTTCATAGGCGATCTCCTCTGTTCGATGACGCCATCATACGCAGCCACCGACGGGTTGTCCATGCCCCGCGGGCCTGACAGTAACTACGCTGGAACCAATCGGCCGGTTGACAGAAAAAGGCCACCTCCGAAAAAGAGGTTATCTTCGGAGATAAGGCGCGTCTTCTTTAGCATCGGCCGCCGGCAGGGCGCTTGGAGCGAACCCGCGGGCCCGCTGGAAGCATTGTCGGGCTTCGGATTCCTGTCCCTCCTTGAGCAGAATCTCGCCCAGAAGCCGCCAGGCATTCCGATGCAGTTCCGCCAGGGCTGGGGAACGGAGCCGAAGGCCAAGTTGAAGCAGGCTTTTCGCTTCTTGCAGTTGTCCATGTTGCAGGAAAAGCAATGCATGTTGAAGGGGTGCCAGCCGGGCTTCATTTCGACCGAGGATCGTTTCGGTAAGGGGATCGGCGGACCAGCCTCCATCCGGCGCGGTCACGTCGCGGCGCACCCACTGGATATACGCAGAGTCAGGAAGGCGGGCCATATAGTGATTCGTCAAATAGGCGCCCAACTCGGGCGAATAGGCATAACGGTTGTCGAACACAATCTGCTCCGGCCGGTAGCGTTCGAGCGCGCCCATGATGGCGCGGCTGTCCAAATTGCCGATCAGTCTTCGTTTAAAAGAAGTGGACGATAAAGCGGGGATCACCCGCACGCCCGCCAGGAAGGGATAGATCTGGCATTCGATGGCCGCCATCCAATGTGTGCGAGGGCCGTATTCCCGCACCGCCGCCAAGGTATTGGAGAATACCCGCCACCCCGGCTCGCGCAGATAATAACGGTTGCCTGGAATGGCAGCCAACGCTGTGAGCCCGGTCAGCACGATCCATCGGCGCGCGCCGTCCATTGGCCCCTCCGGCGTGACGAGCAGTCTTCTTTTTGTGGCGGAGATATCCTTTGCGACACGGGTCACGGCGATTCCCGCCAGCCAGCTCAACGGGACCGCCACGTGAATTTCGTAGTGATCCCAAATGGGCTTGTGGAAATTGAGCAGGATCACGTTGAGCGCCATCCAGAGCAGGGGGAGGGCGAACGGAACTTCCCGTTGTCGCAGCGCATAAAAGAAGGACGGTATGGCCAGGAGCAGGGGAATCCAGTGGGCAAAGATAAATAACGGCAACATCCGGGCTCCGCTTCGATCCTGAAACAGCGGCAACTGCAGCGGATTGATGTGCGGTCGGAGCAGTTGACCGAAATCCAGTCCAGTGAGCCATCCCATGCCCACGAAAGCCAGGCCCGTCACCGTGCACCAGAACAGGGCCTGCCGTATTCCCGGCGCGCATTTTTCCCGTTGATCCCGGGACCACCAACCCAGATCAACCGCGATCACAAGAATGAGCGGGGCGGTCACCAGTTTCATATGCAGGGAGATTGCCATGGCCATGCCGGACAACGCCAGGACCCAACCCCGCCGCAAGCGGTTCGGGTGGAGGGTTTCCAGCCAAAGGGCCAGGACCGCGAAGGCGTACGCCGGGATCTCCTGAATCATGGTCATGCTCATCATGACGTAACTGGGCTGCGTAACCAGAAAGACCAAGCCCAGTCCGGCCGCAACCCGGCCGGAGCGCCGTCGGATCACGTCGTACAGCAGGCCGGCGAAGAGAATCGAGAGCAGCAGGATCATTACCCGCCCGGAGGTCAGCGATGTGCCGAACCAGAAAAACCATGCGCGAAGCAGGATGAATAGCAGCGGCGGTTGATCTAGCCACATGTCCGTGAAAAAGTTGTATCCCTGACCGTATAACACGGCTTGGATCCCGTTGTACCCCTCGTCATACCGCTGGTAGGTCAGAGTCTCGCTCCAGGGCACTTGCAGGGCCAGGAGTACGGACGCTGCGATAAAGGGGAGCAGCCCGGCCGCCGCCGTAGCCCAAGGGTTGCGCTCCGTCCGGCCCATCTCTTCGGTATTGTTCATGGCAAAGGACTGGCCGGATCGCGGCTCTCCAATAGTGGCGCGATACTCCGGGCCAGGACACGCGCGTAGGCTCCCTGGAGGTGTCGCGGATGCACGCCGTTCAGTGGATTGATGTAGCGGGCATCGGGTCGGACCGCCGCCGGGATGGCGGGCGCCGCGATTGTAGTCGTGAAGCCTGCCTCTTCAGCGATCCGCCTGGCCTGTGCATACCAGCCCGCCACGCTTCGGCTCGATTCGTCCGAGGCATCCGGCAGGGTCAAGTTCAGATTTACGAAAATGGGAGGCGGCAGGCCCTGCGCCCTGCAGAACGCGCCGATATCCCGCAACGCCGCCGCGTCTTCCAAACGGGCGGGACTGTCGGGCGCAAAACGGCGGCCGAGATCGTCCCAGAGGGAAGGCACGGCCCCTCGTATTTCCGCGACCCGGGCCATGGCCTGGCGCCAGAAGCGGGCCGTGTGTATCAGGCGCAACGTCGTCAGCCAGCGGGGCATGGAGAGGCCGAAAAGCGGATGACGACGCGCGAAGGCAATATGCTCGGGTCGGTTCTCGTTCGAATCGAGTCGCACTATACCGGCGCCGAAGGCGACCACTACCAGGTCGGGTTGCACCGGCGCTTCGCACCAGAACAAAAGGACATCACGAAGCTCCGGCAGCGAGGCGCCGGGGATGCCGACATTCAGCACTTCGATCGGTCGGTCCGGGTGTGCCTCGCGCAGCCGGACTTCCGCAAGGGCCGTGAAGCGCTCCTCCTCCGCTAGGCCCGGCCCCCAGGTGCTGTCCTCGCCCAGCACCAGGACGCGAAAGACGCCGTCTGGCTTGGGCACCGCGATTTCACGCTCGCGCAGGCCCTGCCGGTTCGGGCGGACCGGATGCCCCCAGGTGTAGAACTGGTCTTCAAAGCGGCCATTCCACAGGCTGCGGTATTCCGGCGAGGCCAGGGTCAACACCATTTCCAGCCCGGCCGCCGCGAGGCAAAGCAGGACCACGGCCTTGAAAAGATATATCCATCGCGGCATCGAAAACGGTCCGCCTTCCCAGCAATTGGAAAACCAGCCGACACATTTTTCCAATGATTGGAAATAATGGCACGCACATTTTCCAATCATTGGAGACTTTTTTTTCCTGGCGCTGATGTCGAGGGCGACGCCGCGAAGATCATCGGCGAAGATATGACGGATCTTCATGGATGATGGCAGTTCCGGGTTGACCGGTAATGATCTCGCGGGCCTCGGTTGCGCGTCCGCAGGAAAAGACGCCCACCCCCCTTTTTTATCGTTTCCGAAAAAAGAACTCCCGCCCCTGTTTAATATTTCGGATGCTATGGGCCGGCCGGCGCGTCGGGGAAGCACCGCAGACGATAAATGACGCCTGTGGCCGGCGGCACGGCATCCACCCAATTGCTCTCCGGTGTGGTCGGGATGAAACGGTACTGTTCGCCCCAGGCGAGCATACTCGGATCCATTAAGCTCCGGGCCTGCTCCACGATCGTCGTGACATCCAGGATCAGACGGGCCATGTCCACGCGCACCTGGCCATTGGTCTCCTTGATTACCGTGAACTCGGGCTCCGGATCCCAGGCCTCGCGGTAGAACAGGTACGCCTTGCGGCCTTCCTGGACGTTACAGCCGATCACGGCATAGTCTTCCGACATGTCGCAGGTGGAGCCGAAGGCCTCGCTTCCCTCGAGGTCCCCGCCGCGCAGTCGCGCCAGGAGGTTCCAGTTGGTGCCGTCCTGCTTGTAGATGTAAGCCCGGCTCGACGGCGTGCCGTTGGCGCACGCGAGGACGTAGGGCTTCTTCAGTGCGACGGCCGACCCGAAATAGCCGTTGGTGAACACCTCGGGCGCGGGAATCCTCACTTGTTGAGACCAGTTGGTTCCCGAACGCTGATACAGATAGACCGCGCCGCTCTGCTCGAAGGAGGGGCCTTCGGTGGGCGCGCCACATACCGCCCAATCGTCATCAATATCCACACCCTTGCCCAGTTGCATGAAGAACGACGGGAGGGCCGCCGCCAGACGCTGCTCGAAGGTCCAGTTGGTGCCGTTCAACAGGTAGACATAGGCCGCCCCGGCACCCAATTGTCCGCCCTCGTATTCATTGGGCGCACCGAAGATACCGCGTGTACCGTCGAACCCGATGTCCCACCCGAATTGACCCGTGTCCATGATGGAATCGGGCAGGGTGGGGCCCTCCAGCCAGTTGGTTCCGTTGCGGCGGTATGTGACCACCTTCCCGTCGGCGCTGTCGAAGAACGGGGCGCCGACCAGTACCTGGCGTCCGTCGGTTTCAATGGCGGCGCCGAACTCCTGATCCGCCTCTTCTCCCGGATCCGTCAGCTTGCCCTGCTGAAGCCAGTTGGTGCCGTCGAACCAGTACACGTACGCGGCGCCGACCTTGTCGCCCGTGGCGTTGGTGGCGTCCGTGGCGCCGACGGCGGCGTAGTCGCCGGCCAGGGCCACGCTCGATCCGAAGTCCATGCCGTTGGTGTCATCCCCGGGAATCAACTGCGTATACGTCAGCCAATATTGATCCGTGTGGACGAAGACGCCGCCGTAGCCCCAGTCCTGGGGCACGCTTCCCCCGTCGGCCCCGACAAGGGCCCGCTCTCCGTCCACGGCGACGCCGGACCCGATGAACTTCAGCCCCATGTTCGTCGGGATCAGCTCGCTCTGGCGGTTGCGATCCTGGATCGGCAGCATCCAGGCCGCGCCGGCGCTGTCTCCGGCCTCGCTGTCACTGTTGTGCCCGGTGAGGATGTTCCAGCGGTGCAGGCCGAACCGCGTGCCGGACAGGTTCCAGTTGTCGTCCGAACTCCCGACGTAGATTTGCTTGAGCCAATTGGTCCCGGCACGTTTCCAGAGGATGGCATGCTCGCCGCCGCCGACCACGGCGTAGGGATCCGTCAGGGCGACGTCCTGCCCGTAGACGTCCGCGCGCTGGTAGATGTCTTGCAGGTCGGTCTGCAACACCCAGTTGGTGTCCACCTGGTCATAGACATAGGCGCCCTGTGTTCCGTGGCGTGTTCCGACGAGAGCCCGGGCGCCGCTGATATCCACCGCCAGCCCGAAGAAATCCGCTCCTGCGATTTCCGGGTTGTTCAGAATGGCATCCTCGGTCCACAATGTTCCGACCCGTTTGAAAATATAAGACCCCCCCGCGAACGTGCCGCGTCCATCGGCGCCAACGATGGCGTACGGATCATCAATCGCCACGGCATGGCCAAACCAGTCGCCGCTGACCCCGTCCGAGGGGTTCAGCATGGCCTCCGGGGTCCAGATGCCAGCCGTGCGCTTGTATACGTAGGCCGCGCCCGTGTCGACGCCCGCCGCGTTCGTGCCCAGCCGGGCGCCGACGATCGCATAATCCCCCTGGATATCCACGGCTTCGCCGTATTGGGAATACTGACCGCCGTCCGACAATGCCGCCTGCTCCGTCCAGGTCATGCCGCTTCGGGTGAACACGTAGGCCTTGCCGATACCGGCGGGGAGGATGGGGCGCGTCGCACCGACGATGGCGGAATCGCCGGAAATCGCCACGGCCAGGCCGAACTGGTCGTTGGTGGCGGTGTCGGATGCGACCACGCGGTCCCGCTCCATCCAGTTGGTGCCGTCCCACTCGCAGAAGTAGGCGGCGCCGGGCGCGTCGGCGGAGGTCTTCGGCGCCCCGATGATGCCCCAATCACCGTCCACGTCCACATCGGTTCCGAACGCCTGGTTAGTGGTGGCGTCGGAAGCCCGGATCTTCTCTTTGAACCGCCAGTCCATGGCCCCGGCGGAACCGGCCAGTAGAATAATGGATAGAATCGCGGCGAGCAGCTTGTTCATGCGGAGTCCTCCTGTCTTCAAAACCGCCGTGCGTTTTCCTGAAGCGCCTATCGCCTCCGGCCTCCCTGGGCCATGGGATCCGTGAGGGATCCCCGGAAGCGTCCCTTGTATCCGGTCCCGAGTTTGCCAGTCCGGGCGAAGGGAGTCAAACCCTTGCCCGGGGAAAAAGCCCCCACGTTTTTCCAATGTTGCACTTGTAAACTGAATGCGCACGGTTGGATGTTGGAAGTTGGACGTTGGATGTTGGGCGTTGATTGTGTTAAGAAGTCCCCGGCGGGGGGGAGTGACAAGGTACCTGGTGGGCCTCCCGGACTTCAAATCCGGCGTGGGGCTTTAACCGGCCCCGGTTGGGTTCGATTCCCACTCACTCCCGCCAACTCTTCAGGGCAGGGACGTGACGCAGACCATGGGACCAGTCCACGTCGGCGTGGCCGGATGGTCGTACCCGGACTGGAACGGGTATGTGTACGAGGGCCGGGTCAGGGACAAACTGCGTTTCCTGGCCGGGTACCTCGACATGATCGAGGTGAACGGCACCTTTTATCGTCCGCCCGATGCTCGCACCGCGGAGGCCTGGGTGCGGCGCACGGCCGATCTCCCGGATTTTTTCTTCAGCGTCAAATTGCACCGCGACATGACCCACGAGGGCCGCTTCTCGGAGGAGCCCGCGCGGGCGTTCCGGGAAGGCGTGCGGCCGATGACCGAGGCCGGCCGGCTTCGCCATCTCCTGGCGCAATTCCGTCATGATTTTTCAGATGAGCCGGAGGCCCGGGCCTTGTTGAAGGCGATGGCCGGTGCCTTCGGCGGATGGGCCACCCTCGTATTTGAATTGCGCCACCGTTCGTGGCAGACCCCCGAGGCGCTGGATTTCCTCGCCAGGCTCGGCGCGACCGTGGCGAATCTGGACTACCCGGTCGGGCGCGATTCTTTTGATCTTCAGGAATGCCGCGTCGGCGAGCACGGCTACCTGCGCCTGCACGGCCGGAACCGCGCTGCCTGGTTCGATCGCCACGCGGGCCGCGACGAAACCTACGATTATTTCTATTCAGGGCCCGAACTGGAGGAGATTCGGAAGCGCGCGGTATCGCTGGCAAAGGCTTTCCGGTCCCTGACCATCGTGGCGAACAATCACTACCAGGGCAAAGAAGTGGCCAACGCGCTACAGCTCAAGGCGATGCTCACCGGCCAGCCCGTCCGCGTTCCGCCGGCCTTGCTGAAAAAATACCCGGAATTGACCGCCATTGCGCGGGAAAGGAATCCCCATGAAAGCGGCGAATTATTTTGAGCACGCCGCCGGCCCGGCGGTCGTGCTGACGGTCCCGGTCCTGGGCGACAACTTCAGCTACCTGATCGTTGTGGAAGGCCTCGCCGCCGCCGTGGATCCCGCGGACGCGGCGCCGTTGCTGGGAGTGCTCAAGGCCCGGGGGCTGCGCCTGGAGATGATCCTGAACACGCACCACCATTTCGACCACGTGGGCGGTAACCGGGAACTGAAGGCGGCGACGGGCTGCCGGATCGCGGGGCCGGACGATCCCCGCATTCCGGGCCTGGACCGGCCGGTGAAGGACGACGAACGGCTGACCTTCGGGCCGCTGACCCTCGAAGTGCTCTGCACGCCCGGCCACACGCGAAATCATGTTTGCTATTATCTTCCCTCTGGCCCGGCGCTCTGGACGGGTGACACCCTCTTCACCGGCGGCTGCGGCCGGCTGGCCGAGAGCGGGGCGGCGACCATGTGGGGTTCGCTGAACACGCTGGCGACGCTGCCCGGGGAAACGCAGGTCTTCTGCGGACATGATTACGCGGTGGAGAACATGCAGTTTGCGCTGGAGTTGGAGCCGGACAATCCGGACGTGCGACGGCGGCTGGCCGAACTCCGGGCCCGCGTGCGCGAGGGACGCCCCACGGTGCCGTCCACCTTGGCCGAGGAGAAAGCCACCAATCCCTTCCTGCGTTCGGGATCCCCGGACCTGCGCCGGACGCTCGGACTGACCGACGTGAGCGACATGGAAGTGTTTGCGGAAATCCGGCGCCGCAAGGATGCGTACGCTTGAGTTCAGGATCGCCTGCGAGCGGGCCTCCTCCCTGTGATGTTTTTTATTGGTCCCGGCGGCGGCCCTGTGCATACTCAACCCGGTTTTGGGGGAGAATCCATGAGTAAGAAAATGATTGCCGCGCTGGTGCTGATGGTGATTGGCGTGATCATCTTTATTGTAAACCGTAAGCCGGTCGAAGTGGACCTGCTGGTCACTACGGTTAAGAGCATCCAGTCGTTTGTTTTTCTAGGATTCACGGCCCTGGGCGTCGTGATCGGCGTACTCCTGAAATAGGCGGCGTGCGCCGATGGCCGGTTCGGAGGAGATTCGCGAAGTCGCGCGCCACGTCCGCGATGCGCACCGGCTGGCCGTCCTGACCGGCGCGGGCCTCTCCACGCCGTCCGGCATCCCCGATTTCCGTTCGGCCGGGGGATTCTACGCCGACGAGCGTAATGCCGGCGTATTCGACATTCGGGAATTTCAGCGTCGCCCGGAGCATTTCTATCGCTTCGCCCGCGAGTTTTATCCGATGCTCGCCCGCGCGCAGCCCAACGCCGCGCACCGGGCACTGGCCCGCTGGGAGGGCGGCGCCCTGGACATCCGCATCGCCACGCAGAATATTGATGACCTGCACCAGCGCGCCGGTTCGTCGCGTGTGTATCCCGTGCACGGCACCGTGGAAATCAGCACCTGCGTCTCTTGCCGGACCTCGTGCTCCACGGAAACGCTGGTGCCCGAGGTGATGGCCGGCCGGGTCCCCGGTTGCGCCTGCGGCGGGATTTTCAAGCCGGACATTACGTTCTTCGGTGAAATGCTGCCGGAGGCGGCCTGGGAACGATCGGTCGAGGCCATGCAGAGTGCGGACCTGGTCCTGGTGCTGGGGACGAGCCTGGCCGTGTACCCGGCCGCGGCGTTGCCGGGCTATCGGAACCGGCGGGCGGGTCTCCTTATCGTGAACCGCGACGCCACGCCGCTCGACGAGGCGGCCGACGTGGTCATTCATGATGACTTGGCGGAAACGCTGCGCGCGGTGGACGAAGCGGTGTAGGGCCCTGTGTGATAAGGAATTGAAAGACCGCGATCACCGATCGCGGCTACAGCGTCTGTAGCCGGCTTCGATGAAGCCGGATTGATGCTAACGCACGAGCGTGTAGTACTTTCTCGACAGTTCCACTCCGAAAAGCCGCTCGATTTTCATCATCAGCCGGTGCTTTTTTTCTTTCGAGGTGCGCCGGTGCGCCGGATTGGGCTGGAAGATGCCGTCCGATTTCGGGAGCCAATCCTGAAGCACCTTCGGGTGCGTGCCGGTGAAGGGTTTCAGAATCCGGGCGTCTATCTCGCGGAAGTCCAGCGGGGGGGATTCCCGGCCCCAGTACTTTTCGATCTGGTCCTTGTTCGCCTGGACCCGCTCCTCGCCCCGCGCCCAGCCGTAGTGAAAGATGCGGGCCCCGCTGCGCGCCGCCCGGGGGTAGCGGCCTCTCCGGCGGTCCTCGAGGACGATGAAGAAGAGGCCCTTGGGCGCCCAGCAGGGGATGGTGTTCCGGATGATGCGCGGGGCCGTGCGGTACCAGCCCGGCGACCAGGCCAGGGTGTGGGGGTTCCCGTAAAAATGGAGATAGTCGAAGAAGAGGCACTCGACGCGGTCGTCCTCCAGGTGCTTTTCCATGGCCGTTCGGATCACGGGCAGGTCGTCCTCGTGCACGACCTCGTCGCCCTCTAGGTAAAAGGCCCAGTCGCCCGTGCAGTTGAAGAGCGCGATGGATTTCTGCTGCCCGTAGACGAAGCCCTTGATGGAAGCATCGGGCCGCATCTTCTCATTCCAGGCGGTCTTGATCAC
>JAHJJH010000012.1 GCA_018823105.1 Verrucomicrobiota bacterium
ATACATGTGAAGGCTTTGGGAGAAAGTCTGCAAGAAGGATGAAAGGTCATGCCGCAGGCTTTTTCTGATTTCGGGAACATATGAAGGCAAACAAGGAGGACTGTATGAACAACGTACTGGTATCATTTGGCTTAGCGATCGTGATGGCCATGGTGGCCGGGTGCGAGTCGGAATCGGGCAGCGGGGTCATCCCGCCGGGCGGTGGCACAATTCTCATGTGCGGGCGTTCGGTGATGGCGGGGTGGATGGAGTATTTGGGTCCGGACGACGCAGGGGGCCGCACGCCGGTCTACGGCGGACTGGACCTGCCCCCGGGCATCGTAGGCTCATTCCAGGCGCAGGTGGCGGCCAACCCGGAGGCGCGGATCGCGTTCTTCAAGCTGTGCTTCGAGGACTTCGCGGGCGGCGACCGCGACTCGGCCGGCGCCAACCTGGAGCGGAATAAAGCGTATGTCGAACAGGCCTACGCCGTGTGCGCGGGCGCCGGCGTCGGGATGATCGTGGGCAACGCGCTTCCGCAGGTCTCGGCCTACACGGACGGGGACCTGGTCTGGAATCACCGGCAATACAATGCCTTCCTGGCCGACTTCGCCGCCGGCCACGCGAACTGCTGGGTGTTCGACTTTTACGGGGCCCTGGCGGATTCGGGCGGGAATCTCAAGGGGCGCTACGCCTCGGGCTCCGAGGACAGCCACCCGAACGGCGCCGGGTACAAGGTCCTGACTCAGAAGCTCAAGGACATGTTTGAATAGCCAGCGAGCAACCCTTGCGCCGGCTTGTTTGGCGTGCGTGTCGAGCCGGGCGCAGGGGCCTGAGATAAAATGCCCCCTCCCGACGACAACATAGATGTGGGGGAGCGAGTGAACGGAAGCAACAAAATGAAGAAACCACCGGGAACGGGATGGAGGAGTGCATGAAACCGATCAATATCATGGTGAAATGCTGCCGGTGCAACCGAGTTCGGGTCGAAAGTAACTGGATTTTCCGGGATACGGAGCCCGAGGGCTTTTCTTTTTACTCGCACGGCTGTTGCCCCGCCTGCCTGAAGGCGGCGTTTGCCGAGATCGCGCTGGCGGCGCTCGGCATGGCGGAATGGCCCGGCGTCGGAACAAGACGCCTGGCGCTCCAAAGGGTGGCCACCGGGCACCCGCTGATGCGGACGCGCTAGTCGACCCTTCCGAAGTCGGTCCTGTTGCCGAGCGATTTGAGAAGTGCCCTGGCCGGGTTCATTTTTTAGTGGGGGGTGGAGACAGAGAGCTTCCCGGAGACGACTGAACCGATGCCATCGCCCACTCAAACAGTCGAGGGACAGTGTCGCGGATCGGAAAATGAACGCCACGGCAGAAAAGAAGGAGAGAAAAACATGAAAATACAGCAGGATAGAAATAGTATATGCGGCGCGGCCATCTTTACGCGGGCGCAGGTCCGCAAGGCGATCGCCGGAATCGTTCTCGCCGTTTTCGCCGGGGCCTGCCATCCCACGGTCACGATGGCATTTGACCGTCCGGATACCTACCTGTGTTACCCGGAACAAGTTCGCCTGGCTTACGCCGTTCCGTACAAGCATCCCGGGAACCCGGCCCTCGACAAGACGATGATCTGGGCGCACAGCGTGAATACCGTGGTGGGCCGCGGGGCCGCCGTGTTGAACGTCCATTATCGCCGGCCGACCGATCCGGCAGACGTCTACCGTGTTCAAAGCATGAGCCGCCTTGCCGAGTATGACGACCACGTCCTCTGGTACGCCGAGATTCCCGGCACGGGGAACCAGTTCTTCCTGAACGCGGGGGTCTGGGGCCTGGATTGGCATCTCGCGTCGGATCCTTACGATTACCGCCTTCCGGACTACGCGGTCGGGGGCGACACCGGCGTGGTCGGATACAACATCTCGCTCTGCAGTGCGCAAACCGTGGGGCATTCCAGTACCAAGAGACGCTACACGATCACGGGCGTCCTCTATACCACGCAACCGCCCGCATGGGGGAAGGGCGCGGTATCCGTCGGCGTCGTGGCCCAGGCGTCCACGTTCAGCGGCGCGTTCCCGATGCCGTGGATGGGCGAGGTGTTGGACGAGGCCAATCCCCTGACGTGGCTGAACGCGGAATATGCCGGCACGCTCGATGTCGTGTCCGCCGGCGTGCTGGATGCCTCCAACATACACGTGTGGAAGTTCTACGGCTATGTGCCCTACGTCACGGCGCCGGGGTCCGTTACGACGCTCAAGGTCCTGCCTTTCATGAGGCTGTCCACCGCGTCTCCGGCGCTGTGCTTCGGGCGCAACCAGTGGGATCCCTTCGTCACCCGCACCTCGCCCTGCGATGTCCTGGCGTATCGGCCCGGACCCGCGGTCAAGTCCTGGCGGTGGGATAACAACTTCCTGTGGGACGAGTACACCAAGACACTCGAACCCGCCGAGGCGAAGCATTTCCTCTGGTACCGGCTTCCCGTACGGCCCTTGCCGTCTGAGGTGATCTATTGACCGCGGCCGTCCCGATCGGTTTGGAAGCGTGTGAAAATATGGACGGATGCCGACCCTCGGGTGGCGGCGAAGCGGTTGTTGGGAACTCTGGCACTTCGGGACCACCACGCAGACGACGGGCGCGACGGACTCGGACGCGGACGGGCTGATCAATGCCGGCGAACATGTCGCCGGGACCGAGCCCACTGATTCTGTTTCCGTCTTTTCCGCGTTCGCGGTCCCGGGCACCGGGCCAAGGCGAATCACCGGGGGCCTTTATGTGGGCGTCACATGCAAACAGAACAGGCTCCGGGATGGATGGTGGGCGTTACTGGGCTCGAACCAGTGACCTCGTGCATGTGAGGCCCTGGATTACCGGTTGAAAAGCGGCCATCAACTGACGAAATATTTTAGAACCTGTAACTATCCTGATCTCCAAGACCGGCGCGAGCCAATCCGATCGCGCCCGCGCCCTCAACAGGCCAATAAAATGTAAAAAGGACTACCCTCCTTCCCGGCACACCTCGAAATATAGGGAAGAAGGAAGCCCCATGGGCTTCAGGGAATTACCTCTTCCCCGGTTCCACTTAGATGATCTCGTAGCCGGCGATGGCGAGGAAATTAGGGATCTTGCAGACCGGGCCCAAATCAAGCTCTTTCAGGTCGGCGGGAAGTTGTTCCCACGGGAAGAGGGCGTTGTGGAGCCGATAGCGGTTGTTGCGGCTGGCGCGTGAGGTATCAGCAGCGGCGATCCAGCCATTCTTCCGCTTCTCGACCACCCAACGGTCGTGTTCCGAACGCGCAAGGGCTTCGAGCATGGCTTGCAGGCGTTTGCTGATATTGGGATCGGAAGGAACGCCGGGTATCACCTTCCGGAACCAAAGACCAGCAGCGCGCAGCTTGACCGCGATGTGATCGGCTTGCTCAAGGTTCGACCTCTGGAGGCTCCGGCCCAATTCATCCTTTCCCAGATCATCCCAATCCCTCAGGGCGGGGTCCTTCGGATCGCGGTTTGGATCCACCTTTCTTTGCTGCAGATACTGCTTGTGGATTTCACGGGCAATCAACTCGCGCTCCCTGGGCGGGAAGGGGTAGTCGGCGGCGAGGAGCTGCACGAGATGGTTGGCGTTGGCATGAAGGGCGGTGTGGCCCGAAGCCGGCAGAAGCGCGGGAGTGAACTTGTCGGCTCCTTGGAAATGGCTCATGTCGAGCATGGCTTCGAAGGATCGGTTGCCGTGCACGAATTTGGGGAGGTGCAGGAGGACGCGCAGCACCGAGCCGCTTACCCTGAGTACACCGGTGGAATCGCGCAGATGCGGAGCCTTTTCCCCCAGTTGGTAGGCAAAGATGTTGGCGCGACGCAGGAGGACGGCTGGTTCGGAGGGGAAGGCCTCCACCGGTCCGAACGGATCGAAATCCGTCTGGAGGTCGAGTCCCGGAATATCCAGCGTGGCGCGAAGGCGCGAGAGGAAATCGGGGCCCTTGGCTTCCTGGAAGGCTTCACGCTTCAGTTTATTCTCATCGTTCGAGCATTCGCCGCAAAACGGCTGGGCAAACTCGGCGTAGCTAACAGAGGTTCCGCCCGCGAAGACGAAGATGGCCTGGCCGATGGAGTGAGGCGTGCCGCGGTCGAGGAACTCGCCGTCCTGCATCGGGCCGAGGAAATATCGCAACCAGCCCAGTGCCTTGCCGTCCAGGGATGTGTCGAATTCGTCAAAGAAGACGAGCGGGATCTTGCCGGCCAAGACGCGGTCGCGCACGAGATGGAAGGCATTGGCAAGGTCGTCTGCCTTCTGGTATTGGGAGAGGTTGAAGGTGATCGGATCAATGGGGCGCTCCCCCCCGAGATCCCCGAGCGCCTTAGCTACCATTTTCACCCCGAACGATTTTCCCGCCCCTGGAGGGCCAAAAACCGCGACACTGAGCGGACGTGGGGCAGAAGGCATCCCGACGTAATCGCGCAGCAGGCTGTAGAGTGCGCGATAGTTCTCAATCTCGCGGCGGTCGATGGCCCGGAGCGCCTTGGCGAAGACGGCGACAGGCACTTGCTGGAGCAAGGCCTGGGCAGCCTTGTCCTCGGCATCGACGGGCTTGGCCCCGGTTGCGGTCAGGGTAACCGCGCGCTGAAGGAGCAATATCTTGTCCGAGAAAATCGATTCGAGCAGGCGCCAGTAGCCGCGGTCCGGGAGCGCTGCACCCGGGATGATCGGCACCGGACGGCAGGTGAAGAAGGGCGGGGCTTTATCCCCGGCCCCGAACAACTCCGCCTTGGGATAGTCGGGAGGGCTCCCGACCTTGCCGAAGCCGAGGGCCAGCAGGCGGCGCGAAGCGGCAAGCCCGTCCTTGAGGCCAATTTCGATGGCCTTCGGCGGGGCGAAGGGATTCCCCTCCTTGTCCGTGGCAATGAGGAAACAGTCAGCCGGCGCCTTATCGGCCATTTGATGAACCAGTGCGGCGGTGAAAGCGGACGCATACCCCACCATTTGTCCCGGGTAGGCGCTGGCCCCGGTGCCTTCGATGCCAGCAGGGTCGTAGACTAGCCAGGCATGGTATTCAGGACCGTCCTTCCCTTTGCCGCCATGCCAGTAAAGCGCCCCGTCCAATCCCAAGCGCACCACGAGGTGAGGGCAGTCGCGAAGAGGTGCAAAGGCCTCGGCATGGAGCAACTGCCACACCAGGTCGAGGGCCGTGCGCTCCCAGGATAGGCCCCGGCTGATGGGAGCATCGCGCTCGCGAAGATCATCCACCGAGACGATGACGAGGCAGCGATCGGCGTGGTTGGACATCACCGCATCCCAGAGTTTGTTTGTTTCCTTTCCGGCTGGCAGCGGTCGATGGAGCTTGTAAACCAGAACCGGCGGATTGGCTGGCGGGGGCTTGCCGACCACAGCCGGCCACTGGTCCGGAGATCGCCGGAACCGATTGCCGGTGTCATCTAGCACCACAATGCGGGCGGCGCCGTCCGGATCGTCCGGGGGCAGGGTTTTCATCGAGGGATCGCCGTCCTTTGGCCCGGAGAATCCGTGGGTCTCGCTCACACGGATGGTGTCTGCCTTCTTTGAATCCGGGGTGCCCTTGAACAAACCCAGATGAAGCAGCGAGTGGACAATCTCGTTCCTGGTCAGGCGTTCCGCGGTTCCCAGGAACTCGTTCATGGGCATCGGCTGGTCCGGCTTCCCGGCGCAGGAGAGTTCCTTCGGGCGGCAGGGGATTGGCGCCCTCACATCGAAGTCAGGACTGGAGGCCCGCACGAACTCCGCCAACTGGAATGCTCCACCCGGCAGGTAGTGGGTGCAGATTTCACCGGTCAGCCGCCAGTTATCCGTTTTAGTATGTGCGGACGAGGCCGCGGGGACGGGGATTCCAACGACGTCGAGGCAAATGTCACCAGCTACAAGCACGGTAGCCTGTTTCAGGTCAGTCATAAATTCCTCCATTTCAAAGGCGCTGCCGATGTCTTTATAACCCGGCGGGCAAGAATAAACAAAGGCTTTCCTTGGCTCATTGGCTCATGTCCTGAACTCCGGCCAGGGGGTTCCGTCGGCAACGGTGCGACTTTTTGCCATCCGGGCAGTGCATTGAGCCGCACGATGCCGTCGGGTTGATTGATAACAACGCTGAAGTCGACCGCAGCTCAAGCGACCGGATGTCATATCCGTTTAAGCAGTTTCACGACCTGCTGTGCCAAGCCCGGGTCCTTGGAGGCAATAAAGGGCATACGTTGCGGATGCGTAGGATCGCGTCGGTACGTGGCAAAGATTTCATCCAGATCGAGCTTCAAACTGATGGGCTTGCCGTTCAGATCCAGGACGGTCAGCCCGGTTTTCAGCCCGATATAGAGCCCGGAAAGAATATCGTAGGTGGCAAATCCTTTGGCAAACTCGACGGCCACATCCGCATAGCCTGCCGCCACCTGGATGATCGTGTTCGAACCCCAGGAGAGATTGACCCGGCCATCCTCCTCCCGGATGGCATTCAGCAGGTCTGTTTGCTCCGACAAAGCCCGGTAGCGGTCCACCTTGGTGGTCAACACGTTCACCCGCGCTCCCGCCAGGCAGGATTTCGGGGCCGTACCGCCATCCAGCCGGAACCAGGAATGGGTGATGAAATCCAGGCACTCCGGATATCCGCCCAGAGAGGCCCAGTAGAGACGGTCCAGAAAGATGTCCCCGGCGACCGCGCAAATGACGTCATTGATTCGCCGGTCATATACCGCGATCAGCGACCACCCGCCCTGGAGGGACTCGACGAATTCCGTGCCGTCAATCGGGTCAACGAACACCACCAGGTCCGCCTCGTCCTGCGCGGCGCCTTCCGGGAAGGTCTTGATTCCCAGTTCCTCGGAAAACACCGTGTAGGCCTTGATTCCCGGCAGCTTGGCGAATTTACACTGAAGCGCCTCCAGGATCATATCCTCGGCGACCTGATCAATCGCCTTGGTCAGATTCAATTTCGACTTCCGGACATGGGGATGAGCGACCCGGCATTTCATGGCCGGCAGGTTTTCCTCCCGCATACTGCTTCGCACATGATCCATCGCCTGCATGATGATCTGGCGACAATACCGCAGCACGAGCTGATCCAATTCCAATTCTGCCATCGTCATTCCTCTTGATCTGTTCGTCGTGCAAAATAACTCTGGGAAGAGAAATCAATCACCGCGGATTACACGGATGGCGCGGATTATCCTGAAAAAGCGCGAAAGCCGCATCCACTCCGAGAGCGCGACGACCCCTTTGCTTTTCTCTTTAATCATCAGTGTTATCCGTGATATCCGTGGCTCCAACTGTTCCTTTTACGATAGCGAGAAGCCTGCGCGTGTCCTTCACCCCTGCGATTGCTATTGAAGAAAACCTGGGATGCCTTGGCTTTTTCTGATTCCGTTCTCGTCCCTCTCAATCCCGTCCCGGTCCGCAAAAAGGCTTTCCGCCGGTGATTCAGATGATTTGACAAGAGTATCCGCTTCTTCGGGAGACAACCTAACATACCAAGCCCTGCGATCATAGTCGTCGCCGGACAGGTAGTATTCCTTCATGTGGTAGTACCAATGACATCCGCACTTCGCGCACCGGCGGATGGAGATGGTCTCGCCGTCGGTCGTCGCAAACGCTTTCACCACCTCCAGTACGGGCTGCCCGCAGCAATCAAGAAAGGGTACTGATTTCGACATGGCGCACCTCCTGTTTGATTTTGCGCCCGCAGCGAACAGCGTTACTCTGCTCCGGATGCCCGCCTGTGGCAATTACGATTGTCTTCCACGATGCGTAAGGGATATTATGCTTATGTTGCCTCGGACTCGACAACCATCTAGTCGATCGTCGAGGCATCTATTTGCCTGCCTGATCCGTCTTGTGTCGCTCGTGCTTTGGAATACTTCTTGGATATGTATTCAAGAAACGGGCCGCTTGCCGGAGGCTGGCCTGTCACCTTTTCGATTAATTCCGCGGCTTGATAGCGCATACCGTGTCGATGGATCTTGTTACGCAGCCATTCGCGTAATGGGAGAAATTCGCCTCGTGCAATCTGCTCGTCGAGGTCCGGCAGGTCTCGACGCATTGCCTGATAGATTTGGCCGGCGTACAGGTTGCCCAGGGCATACGTTGTGAAGCAGCCGAAGTCATACATCGACCAATGCACGTCCTGAAGCACGCCCACCCCGTCATTCGGAGGGATCAGGCCGAGATATTGCGTCATGCGTTCACGCCAAAGGGCGGGCAAGTCGGCCACCTGGATCCGGGCATTCAGCAGGTCTCTCTCTAATTCATAGCGAAGAATGATATGCAAATTGTAGGTGACCTCATCGGACCCAACCCGCCGCAGTGTCGGACGCACCTCGGTGGCGCACTGATAAATGGTCTCAAGATCAATATCGTCTGCAACCCGGCTAAAGGCAGTTTTAAAACGAGGTAAAGCAAATTGCCAGAAGGCTCGACTTCGGCCCACCATGTTTTCCCACAGGCGGGATTGTGATTCATGAACGCATCCCGATACAGCCTGCGCCATGGGGGTACTCTCATGATCTCCAACAAAGCCTTGTTCATACAATCCATGTCCGACTTCATGCAGCAAGCAGTAAATTGAGGCCAGCGGATCGTCTTCAACGCAGCGGATTGTCATGCGTACATCCCCGATCGCAATCGCTTCCGTAAAGGCATGGCCGCATTTCTCGAGGCGACCGGCTTCGAAATCGAAACCCACCGCCCGCGCAAGGTCCCTGGCGAAGGCCATTTGTTTTTCAATCGGGTAGCAACGGGATAGTAGCGAGCGATCGGGACGTTTGTCTCGGACGGTAAGAGATTCTAGCAGGAGCACCATACGCTCCCGCACCGCTGCAAGCATCGGGTCGAGTCGTGCCACAGTCATTCCCGGCTCGAATCCCTCCAATAGTGCGTCATAGATGTCCCCTTCGTACCCGTACATTCGCGCTGCCTGCCTTTGCTGATCCAGAATTTTTTCGAGCCATGGCCGGAACAACGAGAAGTCTCCCTGCTGACGCGCGGTGGCCCAGACCCGCATGGCTTGTGCGCGGG
>JAHJJH010000146.1 GCA_018823105.1 Verrucomicrobiota bacterium
CCGGCGGTGGTACTCGTCATGTGCGCGGCGCTTTCGCTGATTTTCGTCTGGGCGAAACGGCACGCGGCCCTGCGCAGCCTGCACGGCGTGGCGCGGCGGACGAGCGGGACGGAATACTTTCCGCTGGCCGTGTTCCTCGTGTACCTCATCGCGTACGACCGCTACTGGCTTTATGTCTGCGCCCTGCTGGTGCTCGCCGTGGCGGATGCCTTCGCCGCGCTGATCGGCTCGAAGTACGGGCGGCTCCGCTATGAAATTGAGGACGAGTCCAAGAGCCTCGAGGGCTCGATCATTTTTCTCGTCATCGCGTTTCTGGTGCTGCACCTGCCGATGCTGCTGATGACCGATCTGCCGCGCGTCGTGTGCGTGCTGGGCGCCCTGCTCGTGGCCGTGCTGGTGACCGGGTTCGAAGCGGTGAGCATGGGCGGGGCGGACAATCTCTTCATCCCGCTCGGCGTCGCGGTGATCCTCGCCAAGATCACCAGTAAGCCCGTATCGGAGATCGTTTACCAGAACGCGAGCCTGGCCGTGTTGAGCCTGGGTATCGCGCTGGTCGCGCGGCGGGCGCGATCGTTCAACGCCGGGGGCACGATCCTGTTTGCACTGTTCGCATACGGGGCGTGGTCGCTTGGGTCGGAACAGTGGGCGATCCCGATTCTCATCGGCTTTGTCGTTTACACCACGGCCCGGATGTTCTTCACGTCCGCCCAACGGGAGCGGTCGCGAATCCGCGTGCGCATCCTGTTTCGTGCATTGGTCATTCCAATTCTCCTGCTGGTGACCGGCAACATGCTCCGGCGCGGTCCCGAATTCTTCGCGCCTTTTGTTGTCTCTGTCGCGGTCGTCCTTGCTTTCGGCCTCTGGAGCCACATTCTCTGGATGGTTCATCCCTCCGGCGCGCGGCGCCCGGTCGGGCTGGGCCTGGTGGCGCTGGCGGCGTGGGGTGTGGAGATCGTCCCGGCGTGGTTCCTGCTGCCGGAGAGGGCGAATGGAGCCGCGCTGATTGTCACTGCGATCGTGGTCTTGATCGCCTCCTGGCTCGACGACCGGTGGCTGGGGCCGGCTCCCTCATTTGAGGGCGACCGCTCCTGGCCGGCGCCGCGGATCCTGATCACAGCCGCCGCAGGCGTCGCGATCCTTCTCGCACAGCGATTCGGCCTGATGACGCCGTGGCCGTATCCGCATTGATTGCCCGAATAGGGCTGCAAGCGCATGGCAGATATTCGATCATGTCGGGCCCGCTTAAAGAAGTATTTTCCAGTTCCGGCCACGGCAACAGGTGGATCACAGTTAATTAACTATGATCCGGGGGTTGGTCTTTCCAACTGTGTACCGGCTGGCAGGCAAAGCACTTTTTGTTGTGTACCGAAACCCAGTCACCGCAGGACGGACAGCCGTGTTCCTTCCTCTGGTGTTTGAGAAAGGCGGCCATGCCGTGGTCGCGGATCTCTTCAAGGTTCCCGATGAGGCTCATGCCGTAATTGTTCCGATAGCGGGCATCAATGCGGGAAAGCGGGGCGCAGGGGAAGTCGGGGCATTCGTAGCAGAACCGCACCCGGTTGTTCCGCAGGCGGCTGCAGCGCTTTTTCAGGAAGGCGCACTGTTTGTTTCGCGGCCGGCACCCCTCACAATGGGTGATCTTGCCTCGCTGCCGCGGCACGGCATGGGCCCAGGCCAGGTACGCGCTGCATACGGCGCAATGCATGCCGCAAGGGGCGATCAACTTTTGGTCATTCTTCATGATCCGGATTCTGGCTTAGGGCCTTTTCCCAAACAACTGAATTCATTTTGTGTGACGGCTACACAAGCATGATCTCTGTCGGAATTTTCCAGCCCGGGTGCCTCCCGGATCCATGGCTGCGATCCATCCAGGCTCACGGAGATTTCGATTCGATTCCGCCCCGGAATCGGGTACACCTGTGGACATGAAACAGAACGGTGCGAAAACGGACCGGCCCCTTCCGGGTTCGATCTTTGACCTCTATAAAATCGGCGCGGGGCCTTCGAGTTCGCACAGCATCGGGCCGGAGCGCGCGGCCCGTCTTTTTCTCGAACGCGTGCCGGCGCGGCCCGCGGGGATTCGCGTAACGCTCTTCGGCAGCCTGGCCGCGACCGGCCGGGGACACCTGACGGACCAGAGCGTGCGCCGTGCGCTGGCCGGCGTGCCGGTCGAATTCGTGTGGGACACACAAACCGGTGACCTGAACCACCCCAATACGATGCGGTTTGACGCGCTCGGCCCGGACGGCGCGGTGCAGGATTCGTGGACGGTCTACAGCATCGGCGGCGGGAACCTTCGGGACGACGACGGGCCGGTGGGCGACGGCGAACCGACACCGTACCCGGGCGGCTCCCTCACCGAACTCCTCGCCTATGGCGATACGCAGGGGTTGGCCTTCTGGCAACTGGTCGAGCGGACGGAACACGATCCCTGGACGAGGCTGGAATCGATCTGGGAGGTGATGGAGGCGAGCGTCCGGCGCGGCCTGGAGAGCCGCGAAAACTTCCTGCCCGGCTCCCTGAAGCTGGCCCGCAAGGCGCGGCAGACGATGACCCGGGGACGCGACCTGGCCAGCCCCCAGCGGGACCTGGCCCTCCTGGCGGCTTTTTCCCTCGCGGTGGCGGAGGAGAACGCCGCCGGCGGCACGATCGTCACCGCGCCCTCGTGCGGCGCGGCGGGCGTACTGCCCGGATTGCTCTACTATTATCACACGGTGAAGGGCATTCCCCGGCGCGATATCCTGGAGGCGCTGGCCACGGCGGGCCTTTTCGGATCGGTAATCCGGGCGAACGCTTCGATCTCCGGCGCGGAGGTGGGCTGCCAGGGCGAGATCGGTTCCGCGTGTTCGATGGCCGCGGCGGCGGGCGCGCAGTTGCTCGGCGGGACGCTGCCGCAGATCGAGTACGCAGCGGAAATTGCGATGGAGCACCACCTGGGCCTGACCTGCGACCCCGTCGAGGGCTACGTGCAGATCCCCTGCATCGAGCGCAACATGACCGCCTGCCTGCGGGCGGCGGAATGCGCGGTGTTCGCGCTCTTGACGGACGGGCGCCACCTAGTGAGCTTCGACGACGTGATCGACGTGATGTACCGCACGGGCGCGGACCTCCAGAGCGCCTACCGCGAGACCGCGCGCGGCGGCCTGGCGGACTTGTGGCGGCGACGGATGACGAGCAAGCAGGGGCCTTCCGCCGCGGCGGTGACCCCTGTGCCAGAGGACCACCACAGCTACTGCGATTGAGCACCGTCGGCTTGGGGGGTAGGGCGGCTTGGCTCAAGCCGCCGCAACACCGGCGCGTTGAGCCAACGCGCCCTACCTTATTCGCAGGACAAGTCTCACCCCGCGAATTCCGTGACGAACGCCGCGTAGAACGCCGCGGCACGGACGAGATGCTCGATTTCGATTTGCTCGTTCGGCGCGTGCGCGAACTTCTCGTGGCCGGGCCCGAACCCGAGGCTCGGGATGCCGTGCATGCCGGCCGTGGCCACCCCGTTGGTGCTGAAGGCCCAAAGCCCGACCTCCGGCTTGCCGTCGAACGTGCGGCGATAGGCCGCGATCGCCTTTTGCACATGCGGAGCGGACTCCGGGAATTCCCAGGCGGGGTAGTACTGCCGGGTCGGATGTACAAGCCCCGTGTAGCTCGGTACCGCGTATTCCAGCACCTTGACCTTCGCGCCGCCGGCCTGGACGGACGGCAGGTCCTCCAATTCCTTCACCGCCGTGGTCTCCGTCTCGCCCGCGGTCAGGCGGCGATCGAGGTGGATGATGCAGCCGTCGGCCACCGCGCTCAGGCTGGGCGAGGTGGATCGGATGTGGCTGATCATGATGTTCCCCTTACCCAGCGTCGCGCTGGACGGCAGCCGCTCGTTGAGCTTCTCGATGTCCTGGAGGATGGGGGCCATCTTGTAGATGGCGTTGACGCCACACTCCGGCATGGAGCCGTGGCAGGAAAGGCCCTCGGTGGCGATCTCCATCCCCATGTGGCCGCGTTGACCGCGGCAGATTCTCAAGTGGCTCGGTTCGGTGAGTACGACGACCTCGGGTTGGAGATGGTCCTCCTGGATGAGGTACTGCCAGCACAGCCCTTCGCAATCCTCTTCCTGGACGGAGACCACGACGTAGAGCGTGGCGCGCTCGGGGAAGCCGGCCTGCTGGAGGATCGGCGCGGCGTAGATCGCGGAGGCGACGCCGCCTTTCTGATCGCTGGCGCCACGCCCGTAAAGGATGGCGTTCTCGACTTCGGCTTTGTACGGGTCGCGTTTCCACAGCGAGGCCTGGCCTATGTCCACGGTGTCGCAATGGCCGTCGATGGCGATCTTTATGGGCCCGGACCCGATCCTGCCGATGAGGTTGCCCATGGGGTCCACGGTGACTTCGTCGTACCCGAGTTTCTTCATCTCCGCAGCCGCGCGCTCGACGACGGCGCCTTCCTGCCCGCTCAAGGACGGGATGGATACGAGGTCCTGCAGAAACCGGGTCAACGCCACCCGCTGCTGCTGTGCCAATTCATAGAACTTCGCGCTCATGGCTTTCCTTCGTTCGGCTTATAAGCCAGGACAGTATAGAAAATACGCCACTGTAGGGCCTTCGCTTGCGAAGGGCCATTCAACGGCGCGCCTCAAGAGGCGGCCCTACAACACCACTCGATCCCAAAAAAAGCAGCCTGAACAGCGCACGATGCTCCGCGCCGCGTCAGAAGGGCACGCGGAAATCCACCGTCTCGCACGGCAGTCGGAATCGCCGGGCCAGGTAGCCGGCCAGCGCTTTCACCCCGAAAAGTTCCGTGGCGTAGTGCCCGGCGAAAACGGCGTTCACACCGTACTCCATGGCCGAGGTGCGCGCCTGGAGGGCCGGCTCTCCTGAAAGAAACACATCCATCCCGGCGCGGCCCGCTTCTTCCACCAGGCTGGCGGCGCCGCCGGAAACCACCGCCACGGTCCGGATCACGCGGGGCCCGTAATCCATCGTTTGAAGCCGGTTGTGGACTAGGGCTTCGACTCGTTTCTTGAAAGCCGCGTAGGACATCGGGCGCGCGAGGCGGCCGGACCAGCCGATCTCCGTTCCGTGGTAGCGCCCGAACGGCTTCAAGCCTCGGATACCGAGGGCGCGGCAGATCTGCGCGTTGTGGCCCAGCCGCGGATGGGCGTCCAGGGGCAGATGCGACGCGTAGAGGGCCATGTTATGCCTTACCAGGAAAGCCACGCGCCTGTACTGCAGGCCCGTGAGCCGCGTCATGGAATCGCCCCAGCTCAAGCCGTGGTGGCAGATCAGCAGGTCGGCCCCGCGGCGTTGGGCTTCCTCGAAAAACTCCAGGTTGGCATCCACGCCGCCGCAGACCCGCGTGACTCGCCCGTCGTTCGCCACCTGCAGGCCGTTGTGCGAGTCGTCCCGGAACCGCTCGCCGCGCAATTCGCGGTCCAGGCACGCTACAATGCGATCCAGTTTCGTCATGGGTTCGCCTCGAGCTGATCGCCATCTTGTGCGCGGAACCGTAAACTGCAAGACCCAAGTTTGACCAGGGCGGCGGCCGGCGGGTTCGGCTTGGCGGGCGGACGGCCTTCGCATAGGATGGCGGCGGTGGCTTGACGAGTTCCGGGAAGGAGAAAGGTTATGATTAACGCGGGACTGTTTCTCGTGCTGGGCCTGGCGGCCGGCGTTTTCAGCGGCATCCTCGGGCTGGGCGGAGGCGTTGTCATCGTGCCCGCGCTGGTGTTGGGATTCGGCTTCTCCCAGCATCTGGCCCAGGGCACGACCCTGGCGTTGCTGGTGCCGCCCATCGGCTTGCTGGCGGCCTGGACTTATTACCGGCACGGGCACGTCAACCTGTACGCCGCGTTGTGGATATGCCTGGGCTTCGTATTCGGCGGGTTGCTGGGCGCGCGGCTCGCCATCACCGTGCCCGAGCTGTTCCTGCGCCGGGCGTTCGGCGGCCTCCTGCTGCTGCTTTCGGTGCGGATGATCTTCTTCAAATAAGGGACAGGGTCTCATGGCCTCCGTGATCATCAAAGAGGGAATCTGCCACGCGCTCTACGTGTGCGACATCGGGCTCGCGATCAACCTCGATCGCGTCCGGCGCCTGCTCGCGCGGGCCGACGTGAAGACCGAGGCGGCCACCAGCCGTCGCCCGCAGAAGTTCGCAGGCTACCAGCCCCCCCCGCTTCACGTCGCGCAGCCGGTCCCCGACCTCCACCTGACGGGTCGCGCCATCGCCCCCGAAGCGGACATGGTCCTGTATGACTTCGGCGCCGTCACCGTCACCTACGACATCCCCTTCGCCGGCCCCCTCGAGGAGGCCGGCCGCTTGAGTTGCGAGCTGAATGAAAGCGACATGCTCCTGAATGACGCGCGGCGGCGGGTCGAGGCCCTCCTCGCCCGGATACGACGCGCGGTGTCCCGGCCGCGCGCGCCAAGCATGTTTGAGGACTATCTCCTGTTCGAGGTCCGGGACGCCGAGCTGCCCGGCCCGCTGGGTCAGCTCCCCGATCGGCAAGGCCAGGAAATCGCCCGCATCCTGCGCGCGGAAACCCAGCCGCTCTCCGACCAGGAGGTGGCCGACGCCGTGTCCGTCCGCCTCTCGTACGGGCCGGACGACCTGACGCTGATCGACTGGAACGCCGCGCTGATCTTCGATCGCGCCGCCGAGGACGTGCGCGATGTCCTGGAGTTCGCCAACATCGAGCTGCTCGAGCTGCGCGTGCTCGACGCCCAGCTCGACGACTCGCTCGACCGGTCCTACGACATCCTTTCGCGGTTCACCTGGCAGCGGCTTCTCGGCATTTCCCGCGTATCGAGCCTGCGGCGGGTGGGCCAGATGCAGGTGGACGGCGCGATCCTTTTCGAACGCGTCAGCAATGCCCTCAAACTGCTGGGTGACCAGTACCTCGCGCGCGTGTACCGGCTGGCCTCCCAGCGCTTCCACCTGGCCGAGTGGAACGCGGGCTCCCTGCGCAAGCTCGATACCATTGAAAGCCTGTACGACAAGTTGAGCGACCGCAACGCGAACCGGCGGCTGGAGATCCTGGAATGGATCATCATCCTGCTCATTGCCTTCGAAATTGTCTGGCCCTTTGTGTCAAGGCGGTGGGGGCTGTGAGGAGGCTGGGTCGCTGGCTGTTCTACTGGTTGCCGCCCGCCGCGTGGGCGGCGGCCATCTTCGGCTTGAGTTCCCTCTCGAGCCTGCCGCGCCCGCCGGCCTACCCGGGCGAGGACAAGGTCCTCCATGCCCTTTTTTTTGCCATCCTGGCCCTGTGGCTCCTGCGCGCCCTTACCGGCGAGCGGCGGATACGTCTTGGGAAGGCGGCCGCACTCGCCTTTCTGGCCGCCTCGTTGTATGGTGCTTTCGACGAAGTGCACCAGTATTTCGTCCCGCCGCGGACCATGGACGCCGCGGACTGGCTGGCCGATAGCCTCGGGGCCGCCGTGGTGTTTGTCGTCGCGGTTGTGGCGGCGCGTGTATCACGCGCGGGGGGAGAGGAAGGCCCATTGTAGCGGCGCGTGTGTCACGCGCCGTCATCTGCGTCTGGCACAGGCGCAGCGACAAGGGGTATACAGGTCGGTGGAGATGAATCGCAAACAGGCCGAAAAACGCATCGAGGCGCTCCGGCGGGACATCGAACGCCACAACCGCCTCTACTACATCGAAGCGCGGCCGGAGATCACCGACCAGGATTACGACGCGCTCTACAAGGAACTCCAGGACCTCGAGGCGCAATGCCCCGACCTCGTCACCCCCGATTCGCCCACGCAGCGCGTCGGCGGCGAACCGCTCAAGGAATTCAAGAGCGTCCGGCATCTCCAGCCGATGATGTCGCTGGACAACACGTACGACTTCGAAGAACTGCGCGAGTTCGACCGTCGCGTGAAAAAACTGCTGCCCGGCGAGCCCGTCGAGTACGTGATGGAGCCCAAGGTGGACGGTGTGTCCGTGAGCCTGCGCTACGAGAACGGCGTCTTCATGCTCGGCGCCACGCGCGGCGACGGGACGGCCGGCGACGATATCACCGCCAACCTCCGCACCATCCGCTCCATCCCTCTTACTCTTTCTCCTTCTCTCGCTCCTTCTCCCCCTCCGCTCCTCGAGGTCCGCGGCGAGGCCTACCTGCCCGTGGAAAGCTTCAAGAAGCTCAACGCCCGGCGCGAGCGCGACGGCGAGGAGCCGTTCGCCAACCCGCGCAACGCGTGCGCCGGGTCGCTCAAGCAGCTAGACCCGCGCATTGTCGCCGCGCGGCCTCTCGCCGCGGTGTTCTACGTCGTCGGCGCCTGCGAGGGGATCGAGTTCGCCACGCAGGCGGAGGTGCTGGAAAGCCTGAAGACGTTCGGTCTGCCCACGCCCCAGTTCTGGCGGCGCTGCAGGGACATCGAGGAAATTATCGTTCGCGCCGGCGAGCTGCAGAAGATCGAAGCGACCCTGCCGTATGAAATAGACGGCGCCGTGGTGAAGGTGAACGACCTGGCCCAGTGGAAAAAACTCGGCGCCACCGCCAAGGCCCCGCGCTACGCGATCGCCTACAAGTACGCCCACGAGCAGGCCCGGACCCGGCTCCAGGCCGTCACCGTCCAGGTCGGCCGGACCGGCACACTGACGCCCGTCGCCGAACTGGAGCCGGTCTTCCTCGCGGGTTCGACCATCTCCCGCGCGACGCTTCACAACGAGGAGGAAATCAAGCGCAAGGACATCCGCATCGGCGACACGGTGATCGTAGAAAAGGCCGGCGAGGTCATCCCGGCCGTCGTCGGCGTGGTGATGGAAAAGCGAATGCGCGGCGCAAAGCCGTTCGATTTCGTGAAGCACGTGGGCGGGAAATGTCCCGCCTGCGGCGGGCCGATCCGCCGGGACCCGGAGTTCGTCGCCTGGCGCTGCGAGAACATCGCCTGCCCCATGCAGCTCAAGCGCACGCTCCAGCACTACGCCTCCCGCCGCGCGATGGATATCGAGAACCTCGGCGAGGTGCTGGTCCACCAGCTCGTGGACGAGGACCTGGTCAAAGACGTGGCGGACCTCTACAAGTTGACCGTCGAGCCGCTCGCCGACCTGGAGCGCATGGCCGACAAATCCGCCGTGAACGTCGTCACCGCTGTGGCGGGGAGCAAGGACCGTGAGCTCTGGCGGCTGATTCACGGCCTGGGCATCCTGCATGTCGGCGAGGGCGCGGCCCGCAAACTCGCGGCCCACTTCCGCGATCTCGACGCCCTGGCCGCGGCGAGTGTAGAGGAACTTCAACAGGCGCGCGAGGTCGGGCCCGTCATGGCCGGGAGCATTCACGACTTCTTCCGCAATCCGCGCAACAAGGCCGTGATCGAGAAGTTGCGCAAGGCGGGGGTGAACTTCAGGGCCGGCGCCGAGAGCGAGGCGCCCGTCGCGGGCGGCCCGTTCGCCGGCAAGACGGTCGTCGTCACCGGCACGCTGAAGAACTTTTCCCGCGAGGGCATCAAGGACCGGCTGCGCGAGGCGGGCGCCGTCGTCACCGATAGCGTCAGTAAAAAAACGGATTTCCTCATCGTCGGCGAGGCGGCGGGGTCCAAGCTGGATAAGGCCCGCTCCCTCGGCGTGCGTGTTGTTGAAGAAACCGCGCTGGAGAAAATGCTCGCCGGCTGAACGGGCCGCCGTCAGGCCCGGTGCCGCCAGATCCGCTCGCCGCCCCGCCGCCACAGGTACCAGCGGTCTTTCCACTGGAACGCCACGCGGTTGCCGAAGAGCATCGGTAACTGCGATCCATACTCCAGGATCGCCTCCTGCCGTGCCCGCCGGGCCTCGGCATCCAGGCGGATAGCCGCGACCGCCCACTCGCGCCGGGGTTGCGTCAACCGCTGGACGACACCGGGCCGGGCCGCGTAGGGATAATCCTCGTAGTACGCCAGCGTTGCGCCGAAGACCTGCTCCGCCACGCGGCGGACCAGCTGGTGGTCCACATGCCCGCCCGCGCCCAGCGGCGCGAACACGGCAGACGCGGGGGGAAGGGCCGCGAACCGTTCCGCCAGGATTCCAACCAGGGCCTCGTCCTTTTCCTGCACCGGCCCGAACAGGGACTCGTGCGTGGGATAGAGTTCCCGCCCTCCGTCATCGTACCGGAAGATGGCCTCCAACAGGTCGTCGTGCTTCCACTCCGCGCCCAGCCGCGCACAGGCGCGGGTGTCCTCTTCGCGCCGCACACGCCCGGCATCGACGCCCAATCTGCACAGCATGAGAAACCGCGTCGCATTCGGCTGGAGCGGTGCGGGCAGCTTCTCAGCCGCCATCGCCGTGTAGACCAGGACCGATTTCTCCTCGCGGACCCGGCACCGGATTTGTCCGGCGCATGAGAGCACGACGTCGTCCAGATGCGGGGAAAGATAGAGGAAATCATACGATGGGCGCATGGTGCCTCCATCTTATCAGAACCACAGGCATGTCAAGTCGCCCTCGCACGAAAACCACGGGGCAGTTGCCCAAAGGCCCCCACGCCTCTATGCTACTGCTTCATGAAAGCCGTTGACGAAGATTCGGCCAAACAGATGGAATCCTGGATCTGGCGGAACTTCCGTCTGGAACTGCCAACGGACTGGGAAATGCTCCAGTTCGCGCGCGATCCGGAAAAGGGGCGCTGCGCTTTTGCCGACCGCTACCGTTACCGGCTGGAATTCAACTGGCGGCAGGTGCCCGGCGCGCCGGATTTTGAACGCATGATGGGCGACTACCGAGCCCGCCTGGAATCTTCGGGCGACTCGGCGAAGGTGACCGACCTCTCCGCCGGCGCGTGGCGGGGGCTTTGCGTCATACAAGAGAAGGGTTCAACTGCGCGCTTCGGTAGATACTTCGTGGAGAGCGGATGCCTGGTCGAACTGGTCTTCCTGTGGCCGGAGGCGCCCGAAGAACAGCTTGAACGGGCCATACTTAAAAGCTTTGGGCCGGAGCCTGAAACGCGGACGGGCGCCCGGCGGTGGCGCACGTTCGGGTTGGACCTCTGCGTGCCCGCGACCTTTTCCTTTTCTCAGTGCATCGTTCAACCGGCGCTTGCTCACCTCGAATTTGCGGGGCCTCGGCGGCCGGTCCGCTGGTCGTTCCGCCGCCTCGGCCTCGTCCCGCGCTGGCTTAAAAACCCGGTGGGCGATTGGCTCGCGGCCCAGACCTCCAAGAGTATCCGGCAACCGCGCCGCTCCGCGCTCGACGTGGCCGGGCATCGCATGGAAAGAATCGAGGGTGCCTTCATCCCGCACGGCCTGTTGAAAGCGCGCGGACTCTACGACGCCGCCGCGTGGACTTGCCCCAAGGACCAGCGGCTCTATCACCTGGAGCGCATCCGCGCCCGTTCCGATTCCGCGCCGCCACCCCCGCCACACCAGGTCCTTTCCTGCTGCGAGGAGCTGAGACGACATTCATGAAGCCGAAAGATAAAAACGATACCGGCGACTGGAGCGCCATGCTCCGGGCTCGGATGATCCACAACGCGGCGGCGCAGGTGACTCCGGGAGCGCGGGGCGGTGAAGTGAGCATTGCCGTACCCACGCGGCGGCCGGGCTGGCTGATCCCGCCCATTTCCTGGATTGTGCACCCCCCGGCGACTCGCATGCTGCTTCTTGATGCCTTGGGGGTCGAGGTATGGACCCTTTGCAACGGAGAACGGACGGTGGAGGCCGTGATCAATGCCTTCGCGGTGGCCAACGGGCTGACGTTCCATGAAGCCCGTGTCTCGGTGACGGCCTACCTCAAGTCCCTGCTGCAGCAGGGCGCCCTCGCGATGGCGCGGTGAACCGTTCGCCTTTCAGGCGCCCGGATCGGCAGTCTCACATATTATAATATGTGAGACTATACATTTGACGGCAGCCCCGGAGGACTACGACCCGAAACACCTGTTCAGCCTGTGTTTACGTCGTGGGCAGAGATCCTGACGGGTATGGCCTGGACTCAAGAAAGTTCCGGCAGGCAGTATCACATATTATAAAGTGTGAGACTTCGTCCTGGGTCCGCGTCGCGGCCGCTCGAAGGACCTTGTGCAGGCCCATGTCCCCGGGGGCTGTTCTACTGCGCCCGGAACAAGGCGTGCCGGGAACCCCTCCAATAAGATCGCCGCTTGCGGAGCTATACTTTCAGCACGGCGCCGGTGCCGGCACTGGTGGCCTGGCGCGTGTAGCGCGCGAGCCAGCCGGTCTTGAACCGCGGCTCGGGCGCCTGCCACGCCGCGCGGCGCCGCGCCAGCTCATCCTCCGGCACCTTGACCTCTACCACGCGCGCGGGGATGTCGATGCGGATGATATCGCCGTCCCGCAAGAGGCCGATCGGCCCGCCCTCGGCCGCCTCGGGCGAAACGTGCCCGATGCAGGCGCCGCGCGTCCCGCCGCTGAACCGGCCGTCCGTGATCAGCGCCACTTTTTCGCCCAGGCCGCGCCCCATGATGTAGCTGGTGGGCGCGAGCATCTCCTGCATGCCCGGGCCGCCCTTCGGGCCCTCGTAGCGGATGACCACCACGGCGCCCGCCTGCACCTTGCCCTCCAGGATGCCGTCACACGCGTCCTCCTGCGACTCAAAGATGATCGCCGGCCCTTCGAACCGGAGCATGTCGGGATGCACGCCGGCGGTCTTGATCACCGCGCCGTCAGGGGCCAGGGTGCCGCGCAGGATAAACAGTCCGCCCTCCGGGCTGTAGGCGTTCTCCAGCGGCCGGATGCAGGCGGGATCCTTGATCTTCGCCCGCGCGATGTTCCGGCCCAGCGTCTTGCCGGTGACGGTCTTCGCGTCGGTGTGCAGCAGGCCCGGGATTTTTGATATTTCCTTGAGGATCGCGCTCACGCCGCCCGCGCGGTCCACGTCCTCGACATGGTAGGGCGACGAGGGGGACACCTTGCAGATGTTCGGGCATTTCATCGAAAGCTCGTTGATCCGGTCCAGGTCGTAGGCGATGCCGGCCTCGTGCGCGATGGCCAGGGTGTGCAGCACTGTGTTCGTGCTGCCGCCCATGGCCATGTCCAGCAGGAACGCGTTATCCACGGAGTCGCGCGTGACGATGTCGCGCGGCTTGAGATCCTCCGTAACCATCTCGACGATGCGGCGGGCCGCGGCGCGCCAGAGACGCCGGCGCGCGGGATCTTCGGCCAGGACGGTCCCGTTGCCCGGCAAGCCCAGGCCGATGGCCTCGGTCAGGCAGTTCATCGAGTTGGCCGTGAACATGCCGGAGCAGGAGCCCGGCCCCGGGCAGGCCGCGCACTCGATCGCCAGCAGGTCTTCCTCGTTGAGCTTGCCGGCCTTGTACGCGCCGACGCCCTCGAAGACGCTGATCAGATCCACGGTTTTTCCGTCGGGCAGTTTGCCCGCGCGCATGGGGCCGCCGCTGACGATGATCGTGGGGATGTTGGCGCGCAGCGCGCCCATGATCATGCCGGGGACGATCTTGTCGCAGTTCGGGATGCAGATCATGCCGTCGAAACAGTGCGCGTTGGCCATGGTCTCGACGCTATCGGCGATCAGTTCGCGGCTGGGCAGCGAGTACTTCATCCCCGTGTGGCCCATGGCGATGCCGTCGCAGACGCCGATGGTGTTGAACTCGAAGGGCGTGCCGCCGGCCTGGAGGATGGCCTTGCGGATCAGATCGCCAACCTTCCGCAGGTGGACGTGGCCGGGGATAATATCCGTGTAGGAATTGCAGATGGCGATGAAGGGCTTGCTCATCGCCTCGGATTTCAGTCCCGTCGCCCGCAGCAGACTGCGGTGCGGCGCGCGTTCGAATCCCTTCTTGACCTGGTCGCTTCTCATGAACACACCCTTTCGTCATCGGGACGCGCTGGTCCGGCGGCACCGTGATAGCAAACGGTCTGCGGACCCGGATGGCAAGCCCAAAGGCCGGGCGAGCGAAAGCGCTGTTGCGCGCCGGGACGGCTTTTGCCATAGTCTCGCCATGCTGAAAACAGGGCGTGTAATGGCGCTGATCGCCGCCGGGTTGGTCCTGGCGGAGGGCGCCGCCGGGCGGGCGGTGCCCGTGGACGGGTATGCCGCCATGGTCAACCAGCGGGTCATTCTCAAGAGCGAAGTCTTCGCCCTCGTGTACCCCGTCCAGCAGAAGCTCCAACTGTCCTACACCGGGCTCGAACTGGAGAAGAAGCTGGACGAGGCCTATCGGAACGTCCTGGATACCCTGATCGAGCGCGCGCTGATCGTGGAGGAATTCAACCGCCAGGGCCGGGCCCTGCCGGACCGGGCCATTGACACCCAGGTCAACAGCCTCATCAGCGAGCGCTTCAACAACAACCGGATGGCGTTCCTCGACGCGCTGGCGGAGGAGCGGCTGACGCTGGCGGAGTGGCGCGAGCAAGCCAAGGACAGCCTCATCGTCATGATCCTGCGCCGGACCGAGGTCATGGACCGGGTGGCCCTGGCCCCTCGCGAGGTGCGCAAGTATTATGAGGAAAATCTCGATCGCTACCGCACCCCGGAAGAGGTGCTTTTCCGGCTGATCGTATTGCACCCGGGAACGACGGAGGAGGAGCGGGCCGCCAAGGTCGAGGAGGCCCGGCGAATCCGCACGCGGCTGACGGAGGGCGAGGATTTTTCCACCGTCGCCCGGACCGCCTCGGAAGGCCCCAAAGCCGCGCAGGGCGGCGATATGGGGTGGATGGAGCCGAGCCAACTGCGCGTCGAGTTGGCCCAGGGCATCCAGGGCCTCGACCCCGGCCAGATCAGCGAGGTCATTGAAACGCCCGATGAGATCTACCTCGCGAAAGTCGAGGGCCGGAAGCAGGCTTCCGTCACGCCTTTCGAGGAGGTGCGGCGCACTATCGAGGGCCTACTGCGAAAACAGGAAGCGGACCGCCTCTACAAGGCCTGGATCGCGCGCCTGAAAAACCGGTTTTACGTCAAGGTGTTCTGAACGCCCGCGGCACGGGCTGAACCATGCGCGCTACGCTCCGGATCGGGATCACGCTCGGCGATGTCAACGGCATCGGACCGGAGATCGCGCTGCGCGCCGTGAACCGGCGCGGCTGGCCCCAGCACGTGCAATTCGTGCTCGTGGGCGCACCCGCCGTTGTCAGGGCCCAGGCCCGGGCCCTCGGCCTTCGTATCCCCGGGCGCCGGATCTCGATTTTGGATCCGGCGCCGGCGCTTACGCCGGACTGGAAGCCGGGCCAAATCCGGGTAGACGCTTCGCGGGCCGCCGAGGCGTGGATCCGCGCCGCGGTCGCCGCCTGCCTCGACGGACGTTTGCACGCCATGGTCACCGCGCCCATCTGCAAGGAAGGATTTCAGAAGGCGGGCTTCCGCGTCCCCGGCCACACGGAACTGCTGGCCAACCTGACCCGCACGCGCCGCTATGCCATGATGCTTTTCGGAGGATCCCTACGCGTGGTGCTCGTCACCCGGCACCTGCCGCTGGCCGACGTCGCGCGAAAGCTGCGCACGGCGGACATTCTGGAGGCCATTCGACTCACGGGCAAGGCCTTGCCGTGGTTGGGCTGCCGTCGCGCGCGCATCGGGGTATGCGGGCTCAATCCGCACGCGGGCGACGGCGGCGCGATCGGCCGCGAGGAAATCGAAGTCATCGCGCCCGCGATCCGCGCGGCGAAACGCGCCGGATTCAACGTGACCGGCCCTGTTCCCGCCGACGTGATTTTCCATCAGGCCGTGCACGGGGAGTTCGACGCGGTGGTGGCCATGTACCACGACCAGGGGCTCGGCCCCCTGAAAATGCTCGCGTTCGAGACCGGCGTGAACGTGACCCTGGGCCTGCCGATCGTGCGGACTTCGCCGGATCACGGCACCGCGTTCAACATCGCGGGCCGCGGCCGGGCGAATTCGTCCAGCATGATCGAGGCCGTCCGCCAGGCCATCGCGCTGGCAGGGCGGAAGAATCCGTGGCGGGGCCGGTGAACCTCACCCACCCCTCGGAAGTCCGGGAACTGCTGGCGCGAATCGGGCTGCGCCCGCGCCGCACGCTGGGCCAGAATTTCCTGATTGATGCCAATATCCTCCGCATTCTGCTGCGCACGGCCGGGCTTCATCAGAACGAGCAGGTGCTCGAAGTCGGCCCGGGTCTTGGCGTGCTGACCGAGTGGCTGGTCCGATACGCCGGCCGCGTGGTCGCCGTGGAAAAAGACCCGGTCCTCTTCGAATTCCTGCGGGGGCATTTCGCCGAGACCGCGAATCTCGAGTTGATCCATGCCGATATCCTCGACCTGAATATCGAGCGGCTCCTGGCGGGCGGCATCACCAAGGTTGTCGCCAACCTGCCGTATGCCGTGGGTAGCCGATTCCTCGTGGACCTGTTCCAGGCCGTGGCGCCCCCGGAGCGTATCGTGGTGACTGTTCAGCGCGAGGTGGCCCGGCGGCTGGCGGCGGGACCGGGGGCCGCCGATTATGGTTTGCTCGGCATCATCGCGCAAACCGCTTATTCGGTGCGGCTCGTGAAGGACGTCAGCCCGACCTGTTTCCTTCCGCCGCCCGAGGTGCGCTCCGCCATCGTGGAGATGATTCGCCTGGCGGAAGACCGTGAAGTGCGCCCGGAGAATCGCGCGGCGCTGCTGCGACTGCTCCAAGGCGCGTTCTCCCGCCGGCGCAAGCAACTCGCGCCATTCCTGAAGGCCCATGCCGGACTCTCGGATGCCGACCAGGCTCGCCTGTTCGACCTGCTGGGCATCGAGCCTCGGGCGCGGCCGGAAGACTTGTCGCCCGAGCAATGGATTCGTCTGGCGAACGACATCGGGGCTTTCCCCCTTGATCCGCGCCGCTGACGGATTCATTCTTCTCTGTGGGGGTAGGCATATGGCAGCGGACCGCGGAACATGGCTTTTGCGTGGGCCTGTTCTTGCCTGCGCCGTTTTTATCTTTGTCCTTTCTCTCGGCGCGCAGGAATCTCCGGTGTTCACGGGGTTCGCGCCGAGCCCCTCAACGGTTGTGCGGTGGGCCTCCGTCTCTGGCACATTTTACCAGGTTCAGTCCGCGACCGGGCTGATGTTCCCGTCCTGGAAGAACTCAGGTGAACCGATCATGGCCGCCGGTACCACGACCGCCTCGTCCGGCGAATCGGCCACCGGGCGCTTCTCCTTCGTCCGCGTCCGCGTAGAGGAAGGACGATCGGACGGCGCGTACAAGCTGCAGATCCCGATGACGGGCAGCCTGCAGAATCCCGCCTGGTCCCCGGAAGGAAACGAGCTTCTGCTGACCCGGTTCAGGAATGGCTACAACGAAGGCCCGGCGGATCTGGTGGTTTTTGACCTGGAGGACGAAAGCGCCCGCCTTCTGGTCGCCGACGGCAGCGACAATGTAAACCTTCCCGGGGCCTCCTGGAATCCGGTCACCCGGCAGGTTGTTTTTTCCTCGGCACGTGAACCCCACGACGAAATCTTCCTGATCGCGGAGAATGGCGTTCCCGGGGACGAGATTCAACTCACCTCAAGGCCGGGCCATATGGCCTATGAACCCAGTCTGTCGCCCGGCGGCGAGCGGGTTGTTTTTGAATCGCACGTCCTGGACGTTGAGACCAACGGGATCATCACAAGCTACAAGGTGGACGGCTCCGGAGCTTACGAGCCGTTGACCGGGGCCTCCGACGATTGCCGGCAACCCAACTGGTCACCGGCCGGCGCGTATATCGTTTATCAGCGGTGGGTCGGGGGGCAATGGGATCTGTGGCGCATCGCCACCAACGGGACCTCGCCGCTGAAACTCACAAGCGGCGCGGGTGACAAAACCGACGCCTCTTTCTCACCCAACGGACAGTGGATCATTTACAGTTCGGACCACGGCGTGCTGGCGGGCGCCAACCTCTACGGCCTGAACGCCACGGGAGGACCGCCCCAACGCGTCACTTTTTTCGGCGGTTATGACGGGGCGCCCTCGTGGTCGCCGGATGGCCAAAGGATTGCTTTTGAGTCCTATCCCGGAACGGATCCGGACGGCTCGACCGGCACGGCCATCTGGGTGATCTCCGCGCCGATTTTCTAAATGAAGAGTCCCGGCCGGGGCCCTACGTCCCGTGCGCAGCGACGCCGCACAGATGGTCCGCCAGGCGCGTGGGCTCGGGCAGGCGATAACGGACGGCGCAGCGCAGAACCAACGCCTCGGCCGAGGGCAAGTCCGCAAGATGCCCGACGCTGACGAATAGAGGCCGGACGCCGTTCTGCGTTCGCAGGACCGTGCCGATCCGCTCGCCATGGTTCATCAATACCGCGGTCGAACCGCGGCGGAGACCCGGCATACGGTGCTGGCCCACAAGCCGGCTCTTGGCGCAACCGACTGCCGGAAGACCGGTGAGCACGCCGAGATGGCAGGCGATTCCAAAACGACGGGGATGCGCCAATCCCTGTCCGTCGCACAGCAGCACGTCCGGCCGCCGCTTCAATTGCTCAAGCACCGCCAGAAGGGCGGGCGCCTCGCGAAAGGAGAGCAGTCCGGGGATGTAGGGAAAGCAAAGCGGCGCGCGGGCCACATGTTGTTCCACAACTTCGCGGCGCTCCAGGTCCCAGAGCACGACGGCCGCCACGCATTCTTCCCGCGAAAAGGCGGCGTCCAGCCCGGCTATGAACCGGACGCCGGCAGGGAGCGGCGCCACGCGCACCCGCCCCGCCAGTTTTCGCTGCAGGGCGATCGCCTGTGAAGGGGTCAAGTTCCAGGAATGTCGGAGGGCGGCCTTCACAACGCTCCCGCGCCTACTCCCGCCGTCGGGTTCGCGCGGCGATGGCGCGCTCCGCTTCGCGTTCGGCGGTGCGGCGCTTGAGGGTCTCGCGCTTGTCCTCGGATTGCTTGCCCTTGCCGAGGCCCAGTTCGATTTTCACCCGACCCTTCTTGAAGTAAACCCGCAGGGGGATGAGGGCCCGGCCCTTGACGGCGACCTGTCCCGCCAACCGGTCAATCTCGCGCCGGTGCAGTAGCAGTCGCTTGGGGCGCAGGGGGTCGTGTTCTTCCACGCGGGAGCAGGCATAGGGCTGGACGTGCAGCCCCAGCAGCATCACCTGGCCGCCGTCCACGATGGCATGGCTTTCGGTAAGGCTGAAGCGGCCCTCGCGCATGGATTTAACCTCGGCCCCTTGCAACTCGATGCCGGCCTCCAGGCGCTCCAGCACATGGTAATCGCGGAAGGCCTTTCGATGCGTCGCGACCGTCTTGACGGCGGGACGCGCTGGGATAAGAGCCGGGGACATGCGAACCGTTCCGGCCGGCCGCGGGGATCAAAGGGAAAGCGGACTGCTTTCCGGCGCCTTGCGGACCGGCGTAAAGGAGATTTCCGCGGACAGCTTGCCCTCGGCAATTTCCTTGAGGGCGATGTTCATGGGCGACATCTGGGCATTGTCCGGCTTGACCAGCGGACGCTCCCCGCGATTCAACAGGCGCACGCGGCGCGAAACCATGTTGATCAGCAGCGGAATGTTGGGGACCTTTCCCTTCGCCAGATCGAGGTATTTCATATTCACGGTACCTGCCTCCAGTTCTGAAAAGCCGGGCGGAGCGCACTATAGGCGCCCCGCCCGGTTCCTGTCAATCGCCCTTTCGGACTAGTACATGTCTTCCATGCCGCCCATGCCGCCGCCACCGCCGGGCATGGGTTTCTTTTCCTTTTCAGGAATCTCGGACACCATGCACTCGGTGGTCAGCAGCAGCGAGGCAATACTGGCCGCGTTCTGCAGGGCAAAACGGGTGACCTTGGTCGGGTCGATGATCCCCGCCTTGACCAGGTCGCCGTACTCGTCCTTCGCCACGTCGTACCCGAAACTACCCTTCTGCTTTTTGACTTCCTGGAGGACGATGGAGCCGTCCACGCCCGCATTCGCCGTCAATTGCCGCAGGGGAGATTCGAGCGCTTTGCGCACGATGTCTACTCCGATGCCCGCGTCGCCTTCGAGCTTGAGGTCGGCCAGCGCCGCCTGGCAGCGCAGTAGCGCCACGCCGCCGCCGGCGACGATGCCTTCCTCCACGGCCGCGCGAGTCGCGTGCAGGGCATCCTCGACCCGGGCTTTCCGTTCCTTCATCTCCGTCTCGGTCGCCGCGCCGACGTTGATGACCGCCACACCGCCGGCGAGCTTGGCCAGCCGCTCCTGCAGCTTCTCGCGGTCATAGTCGGAGGTGGTCTCCTCGATCTGCCGGCGGATCTGGCTGATCCGGCCCTGGATGTCGGAGGTCTTGCCCGCGCCCTGGACGATCGTGGTGTTCTCCTTGTCGATCGTCACACGCTTGGCGCGGCCCATGTCGGAGAGCTGGATGTTTTCCAGCTTGATGCCGAGGTCTTCGGAAATGGACCGACCGCCGGTCAACACGGCGATGTCTTCCATCATCGCCTTGCGCCGGTCGCCGAAGCCGGGGGACTTCACGGCGCAGCATTGCAGCGTGCCGCGCAGCTTGTTGACCACCAGTGTAGCCAGCGCCTCGCCGTCCACGTCCTCCGCAACGATCAGCAGCGGCCGGCTGGACTTGGCGATGTTCTGGAGCACGGGCAGCAGATCCTGCAGGTTCGAGATCTTCTTCTCGTAGAGCAGGATGTAAGGATCCTCCAGCAGCGCTTCCATGGCCTCGGCGTTGGTCACGAAATACGGCGAGATGTAGCCCTTGTCGAACTGCATGCCCTCGACCACGTCCAGCGTGGTCTCGATGCTCTTGGCCTCCTCGACCGTGATCGTACCGTCCTTGCCGACCTTGTCCATGGCGTCGGCGATGATATCGCCGATCGTCGTGTCGCCGTTGGAGGAGATCGTCGCCACCTGCGAGATTTCCTGGCGGTCCTTGACCTTCTTGCTCATCTTCCGGAGCTGCTCGACGACCACGTCGGTCGCCTTGTCAATGCCGCGCTTCAGCTCCATGGGGCTGGCGCCGGCGGTGACGTTTTTCAGGCCTTCGCGGTAGATCGCTTCCGCCAGGACCGTCGCGGTCGTCGTGCCGTCGCCGGCGACATCGCTGGTCTTGCTGGCCACCTCGCGCACCATCTGGGCGCCCATGTTCTCGAAGGGGTGCTCCAGTTCGATCTCCTTGGCCACGGTCACGCCGTCCTTGGTGACGGTCGGCGCGCCGAACTTTTTGTCCAGGATCACGTTGCGCCCGCGGGGGCCCAGCGTGGCCTTGACGGCCCGGCTCAACTTCTCCACGCCGCGGAGAATGTACTGCCGGGCTTCCGCATCATAAACGAGTTGTTTCGCTGCCATCTGGGTTCTCCTTGATTAGTCTTGAATGATTCCGAACAGATCGTCCTCGCGGAAAATCTGGTATTCCTTGTCGTTGATCTTGACTTCCGAGCCGCCGTAACGGGGCATCAGTACCTTGTCGCCCTTCTTCACGTGGAAGGGAATGACCTTGCCGTTGTCATCCAGCTTTCCGGTGCCGATGGCGATGACTTTGCCCTGCGTGGGCTTTTCCTTCGCTGTGTCGGGAATGATGATCCCACCCTTCTTGACGTCTCCCTCCTTGATCGGTTCAACCAGGATCCGATCGCCCAACGGTTGTATCTTCATGCCTTCTCTTCCTCCCTTTTGGGTTGTTTTTCTGCAGTAAAAGGGCCACGCCTGCGCGGCTGGATTCCGGCGGCGCTTCCCGTTTATTTCTTTTTCTTGTC
>JAHJJH010000147.1 GCA_018823105.1 Verrucomicrobiota bacterium
ATACATCTTCGACTGCTATGGTGTAGCAGATAGTTTCCGGGGTAACATGTCCGACGAAGAGACCATAAGCATATTGGCGGATCCGGTTGAAAAAATCGCCTGCCGAAAATGCGGGGCCCACCTGGACGTCAGCCGCATGCCCTCCTTTTCCGCCGTGGTATGCCCGCAGTGCGGACTGAAGCAGATGGTTCCCGCGCTGCTGGGGCAGTTCCTGCTCCTGGAACTCCTGGGGGCGGGCGGGATGGGCGCGGTCTACAAGGCGCTCGACCAGGCGCTGGGCCGCTACGTGGCGATCAAGGTCATGAAGCAGGCCATGGGGAACGACCCGCAGTTCGTCGAAAATTTCCTGCGCGAGGCGCGGGCCGCCGCCGCCATCAACCACCGCAACGTGGTGCAGATCTATTCCTGCGGCCAGGAGAAGGGGCAGCCGTACATCGTGATGGAACTGATCAGCGGGGGCCGGCTGGACGAGCAGATCGGCAAGGGCGAGCCCCTGGACGAAGTGCACGTGCTGGAGATCGGCGTCGGCGTGGCCGAAGGATTGAAGGCCGCCAACGACATCGGGCTGATCCACGGCGACATCAAGCCGGCCAACATCCTGTTCGACAAGGAGCACACGCCCAAGGTCGCCGACTTCGGCCTGGCGCGCTTCATCGCGTGGCAGCAGAACCGGGGTGGCGAGGTCTGGGGCACGCCCTACTACATCGCGCCAGAAAAGGCGCGCGGCCAGAAGGAAGACAACCGTTCGGACATCTACAGCCTGGGCGCGACGCTCTATCATGCCCTGGGCGCCAAGCCTCCCTTCGACGGGCAGACCGCGACCGACGTGGTGCTGGCCCGGCTGAAGAATCCCGCCGTCGGCATCCGGGTCGTGCGACCTTCCGTGCAACCGGAGACCGCCGATGTGATCGGCCGTATGCTGGAAGCGGACCCGTTTATGCGGTACCCCACGTATCCCTCGCTGCTGACCGACTTGCGCGAGGCGCTGCGCGTGGCCAAGCAGGAGGCCGGCGGGGTTCACCGCAAAGCGAAGAAAACTTCGCTGGCCCCGGTGATCGGTCTCGTGGCCGGCCTGGCGCTGCTCATTATCATCCTGGGCGCCGTGGTGTACCGGGCGATCACCCGTCCCGAGGAGAAGCCGCCTCCGCCGGCCGTCCCCTCGACGATGCGGATCGGCACGGCCCAGCCCGAGCCTTCGGGTAAACCCGGGGAGCCGACCCCCGCCGGGAAGCCCTCCGCGGAAACCGAACCGGCCACGTCGGTGGATACCCCCTTCCCCGGCAACCTGGAGGCGGCGGTGCTCGCCGCGGTGCAGCAAATGACGGAGGGCCGGATCGAGACCATGAGGCTCCGGCTCCAGGGCCTCCAGGAGGGCCAGGATCCTGCCGGCCTTCCGGCCTTCTGGCTTCCGCTGCTGGACGGCGTCGGGGCCCTGGCCGCCGGCCGCGACGCGGAGGCGAAGGCCACGCTGGAGGGGATGCGCAACCAGCTCATCACCGTGGCGCCGGACACGCCGGATCTCCGTGTGCTGGCCCAACTCTCCGCCCGCTTCCTGCTGCAAGAAGCCAGCGAGGAAGACCTCCGCAAGGAGGCCGCTCCGTGGCCGCCGGCCTACAACGATCTGGTCACGCTGTTCTCCGGTTTGGCCGCGCTCCGGGGACAAGACCCGAACAAGGCGGAAACGGCGTTCGCCGCCTATGCGGGAGCCAAGGCGGGGGACCCGGCCTGGGTGTACAGCTTCCAGCCGGCGGCCCGCGCGTGGCGCGAGCAGGTGTCCGGCTTCCGGTTCCAGAAGGACGTCGCCGACAAGTGGCTCGAGGCGGGACAGGCCGCCCGGGTCCGCGCCACCTGGGAGGATTTTCTCCGGAAGGCCAATCCATTGCTATACCCCAGTGTGGATGCCGAGATCGCCCGGGCGAGGGATATCGAAACGCGGGAGGCCGCCGTTCGCCAGCTGGAGGAAGACAAGGTCCGCGAAGAAAAAATACAGCAGGACCTGGACCGCCTGGATGCCGCCCGCGGCGCCAATGTGCCGCTGGTGGCCCAGAAGGAGTATCGCAAAGCCCTCCAGAACCTGCAGCGGGTTGGATCGGAGCTCCAGACGCCCGAGGGTCAGAAAACACTGGTCGTCATTCGAGAAAGCTACGAGCGAATGGACGAACTGAAAAAGTTCCTTATGACCCGGATCAGCACCACGCCTTTTCCCGGCGGGGCCGGCAGCGAGCTCGGCGGCGACACCGTCGGCGCCGACGCGATGGGCATCAAAGTGGCGCTGGGCCGCCACGGGGAACTCGTCCGGACCTGGGAGGAAATCAGCCTCCGGATGTATGTGCAGCTGATCACCTACTACGCGGGGGCGTCGGGACTCGACGACGCGGAGCGGGCGAACCTGACGCTCTCGGTGGCCGTGTTCTGTTATGAGAACGGCGGCTTCCGCGTCGCGGCCAACTATGCCGACCAGGCCGTCAAGCTGGACCCGGGCCTGAAGGTCAAGGCGCGCATCCTCATGCCGGACGTCCTGCCGGAGTAGAATCCCCCCGGGCACGGCCGAACACTTGGTGAACAGAAGGCAACAAAGATAACGAAGGAAAGGCTGACCACTCCGTTTCCTTCGTTATCTTCTGTTCATTTCATCCTGTATTATGCAGAAACACGAAGCGCCGGACATCCGACGGATATCGTCGAACGTCCGGCGCCAAGCTTGAACACAAAGCTGTCGGTTATTCCGGCCGCAGCACGGCGTTGTTCGTGCCCGCCGTGTAAAAAGAGTCCGTCGTCAGGCTGTCGGCATCCAGCACATATCCCGACCCGCCCTTGGTCACCATGACCATGCCACGCTGGCCGAAAGGCGCCTCGTCCGACAAGGCCAGAGCGTCGGCCAATGTATTGATCGTCAGGTTGCGCGTAAAAATCATCGGCAGGGTATCCAGGGTGCCCTCCGACAAATCCGCCGTCATGCACCATGCGTTGTTCACCGCCTTGAAATCGGCGGGCGTCGTGGATTTGACCGCGGGCACTCCGCCCCCTGCGAAGAAGGAGAAATCCACGGAGAGGGTTTTATTGGTGACCAGGTAAATCCAGTAGTCCGTGGACGTGGACCACTCGGCACTTGAAGGATACTCAAAAGAGAGCAGGCCCGTGACCACGGCCAAGTCCGTCTGTTTCGCGAACATGGCGCGGTGAATCTGGACGCCGTTATTCAGCATCTGCGTCAGGCGGGCGCGAAGCAGGGCGCCCTGGACCGCCGGAAAGAGCAGGGCGGCCAGGATCGAAATGATCGCGATAACCACCAGCAGCTCGATCAAAGTGAATCCGCACAACACCGCACGATTCAAAACCTTTTTCATTGTTTTCTCCTGCTTGATGGACCCCTCTCCACCGGCTCTATACTTACCGCAGCCCGTGGCTTCGTGTCCATCTTTTCTTCTCTTCTTGCTAAACTTACCTGACTTACGGAATGGACGTCAAGTCCGACTCGTCCAAATTTTCCCGGACCTGCGCTTCGGGTTTGCGCCGGGCGGCCTTGTGGCATAAGAATCAGGCCCGGTTACCCCATGCGCACACAGGATTTTGATTATAAGCTTCCGCCGGAGCGGATTGCCCAGCTACCGGCGGAACGACGCGACGACGCCCGGATGCTGGTGGTGGAGCGCCGGACCGGTCTGCTGCGCCACCAAAGGGTGCAGGATTTGCCCGTATTCCTGCGCCCGGGCGACCTGCTGGTGGCGAATAACACCCGCGTGATCCCGGCCCGACTGTTCGGCGCCAAGCCCACCGGCGGCAAGGTGGAAATCCTCTTCCTGGAAGAGCGCGAACCCGGCGTATGGGAAGTGCTGATGCATGCCGCGCGACGGCCGAAGATCGGCGACGTCATCAGGCTGGGCGATGGCGCCGCGCGCGCCCTGCTGCTGGCGGATGGAGAAAAAGGGCGCGCGGTCCTGCGCGTTGAAGGCGCCGAAGTACTCGATCTGCTCGATCGTTTCGGTCTTCCGCCGTTGCCCCCGTACATTCGTCGTCCCGCGCGGCGCGGCGTGGACGATCACCGCTACCAGACGATTTACGCCGAGCATCCCGGCGCCGTGGCCGCGCCGACGGCCGGGCTTCACTTCACGCCCGAACTGCTGGCCCGGCTCCAAGCGGCGGGGATCCCCATGGCCTTCGTCACGCTCCACGTGGGCCTCGGCACGTTCCGCCCCGTTTCGGCGGAGCACGTCGAGGATCACCGCATGGAGGCCGAACGATACATCGTTCCCGGGGACACGGCGCGGAGGATCGAAGAGACGCGCGGCCACGGCGGCCGGATCGTGGCCGTGGGCACCACGACGGTGCGCACGCTCGAATCCGTGGCGGCAGAGCACGGGCGCGTTGTGCCGACCGCCGGCCGGACGGCGCTGTTTATCCGGCCGCCCTTCGAATTCCGGGCGACCGACGCGCTGCTGACCAATTTTCATTTGCCGCGCTCGACTCTGCTCATGCTCGTCTGCGCGTTCGCCGGACGCGACCTGGTCCTCCACGCCTACCGCGAGGCGGTGGAACAGGGGTATCGATTCTACAGTTATGGAGATTGCATGTTACTGGTGTGATTTATTTTTTAATGTAGGGTCGCCGCTTGCGGCGCGCCATTGTTTCGGCCCTGCGCAAGCGCAGGCCCTACAGAGGATAACGAGAATGAGACGGAGAAGGCGTAATGAGGATTCTGCCCGTTGACCTGACACCTGAAACCTCCCCCCATGCCTCCCCGGCTCCCATCCCTGCTGAATCCGCGCGTGTGGACACATTTTCTCGCGGCGGCCGCGGCGCAGCTCCTGGCCCTCCTGCTGTTCTCCCGCCTGCAGTTGATTCCCCATCACCTGGACTTCAATCCCGGCATCGTGCTGACGCCGCTGGCGGGCATCCTGTTCGGTCCCGCCGGGGTGTGGAGCGCGATGGCGGCCGCGCTGGCCGGGAACTGGCTGCTTGGAACGTTGAGCGGCTTGAGCATTTTCCAGGGCGCGGGCCTTGCGGTCTTTGCCTGGACCGCCTGGCGGTTGTGGGACACGGTTTCGGAGTCTGGCGCCTCGTGGGGCCGGGCGGCATTCTTCGTGCTGATTTGTGTCCCGGGGGCCCTCGCCGCGGCCGCCTGGCACGCCCTGGGGTCGGAGATGCTGCGCCTCTATCCGTACGCTTACATCGTGAGCGTCGCGGCCGCGCACCACCTGGTGTTCTGCGCGCTGCTGGGTCCCCCGCTGATCCTGTTCACGGCACGATTCGAATGTCCGCGCGCGCCGCCGACGAACCCCTCCCGCGCGTTGGTGATTGCCGGCAGCGCGATGGCCGCGGCGTTTCTCGGCGTGGGGGTGAGCCGGCGCGTGTACGGTATCGGGCCGTTCGAGCCGTTTGTCCTCGGGTTGCACGCGGGGCCGTGGGTGCCCGCCGTGGTGATCCCGCTGCTGCTCCTGCACCTCGCCGCACTGGCGGGAGTGTCGTGGCCGCTAGGGCGTGGGCGAAGCCGTGCGTAACGCGGCGATGTAGGCCTGGTCTTCGTCGCTCAAATCGGCCTGCAGGATTTTGACCTTGCCGCCGTCCGCTTTTTTCAAGACGACAAACGGGGCCGGGACCTCGACGAGCGATGCCTCGATCGTCGAGCCGCTGCGTGAAGTCCAGGTGCGCGGCTCGCGGGTTTCGTCGGGCAGGATGGGTCTGGGCATGGACAGGCGCGACGAACCGACGACGGGCCCGGTGGCCGCCGTGGCGCCCGTGGCGGCGCCCGCCTGCCTCATCTTTTTCTCCGCGGTACCGATCAGCCGGTCGAACTCGTTGGCTTCCCCGTACCCGGTGCGGCTCACCAGTTGTTTCCCGCAGGGATCGGCGACGATGACGAACGGCAGGGTGTTTCCTTCAACCTTGAACTTCTCGTTGAAGATCTGGCGCGTCGCCTTGTCGTCGCAACTGATGTCCGCGTAAACAAACTGGGTGTCGCGGAGTTTCAGTTGGCCGCCGCGGATCAGGTTCTTCAGGGCCTTGCAGTTACCGCAGGCCTCGCGGCCGTACTGGATGAACAGCAACTTGTTCTCTGTCTTCGCTCTTTCCAGGGCCTGGGCCAGGTCCGTGACCGGCTCCGCCTGCTTGGCCCCGCACGTCCCGGCCAGGCCCAGCAGCCCGGACAGGGCCCCCGCGATGATCCATTGTCGTGATTTCATGACAGGGTTCTTCATTTGTTAAAAGAAGAACCGCGCGCCCAACTCAAACAACCCTTCCCGGCTGTCGCGCGGATGCTCGTCTAAAGCGTTCCAGGCCAGGAAGACCGAGGAGCCGAACCCCCTGCTCGTGAAGAAGCTCTCCAACTCCAACCGCTCGCGCCAGAAGGCGTCCGAGTCCGTGTCGAAGAGGACGTGCGTGCGGCTGGCGGCGAAGAGCGCATAGGTCCGGCGCAGGCGCAGGGGGATCATCACATCCAGCTTAAGATCGGCCACCCAGTTGTTGCCGCCGTAGAGCGAATCCGCGTTCATCAAGCCGCCCAGCGAACGCAGGTATCCGCCGGCCTCCGCGTACCAGACGAGGCGCGGTTTCCGCTCCGGCGCAGCGGCCCCGAGGTATGCGGCCGTCAGCCTCTCCCGCCGCGCTTCCTGCCTCCCGACGCCCGCATACAGGCGGTTGAAATAGATGTCCGGCGGGATGTCCACGCCTTCCTCGAGATACCAGGGCTCTTCGTTGTCCTTGTAGATGAGATGCTGGCACGCATGAACAAGCCCGGCGCGATACATCAGGCCGCCGGAGAGATACTCGACGAAGGGGTTGATCGCGTAGGCCATTTCCTTGGGAGAGAAAGGAAGGTTCTTGGCGACGGACTGGCCCATGCCCGCCGTCATTTCAAAACGCATCCGCAGTTGAAGACAGTCCCGGGAGAGGATTTCGAAATCCAGTTCCATGAAGCCCTCGGTGACGAAGCGGTCTTCCTGGAGCTCGTCCTGTTGGTCAAGGAAATAGAGCAGGTGCCCGCCGCCGCTGAATCCGGGGAGAAACGACCCGGTGTCGCGCTTATGGAGGATCGCATCGGCGCCGGCCCGGCCAGGCCAGGCCGCGGCCAGCATCGTGAGCACAGAGAGAAGACGTCGCGCGCGCATTCGGTTCCTCACCATTCCCTGGATAGCGCCAGGTGAAATACCACATCGGGGGCGGTGGTAACAGCCGCATCTTCCGCGACGGCGATATCCAACGCCCACGTCCCGGGCAGGCGCAGCGTTCCGCCCAGGGCCGCCTGACAAGCCCAGTCGTCGAGCGTGCCCGCCTCGAGGCCGTGGAAGAGGGGGCTGTGCGCGTCGAGCTGAAGCTTGAAGACCAGCCTCTTTCCCGCGGGCCAGCCGAGAGTGACCGATCCGAAGCCGGCCGCCGTTTCGCGCCACTCCTCCAGCAGGCCCCCGCCGGTCATGACCAGTACGCCCAGCGAGACATCCAGGCGCAGCGGGTGCAGCCAGGCCGTATCCGTACCGGCGATCGAAAGCGAAAGATCGGTGCTGCCGCTGCCCAGCAGGTCGGCGCGTTCACCGGTGGGCCACTCCACGGCGGCCCGTGCCGCCACCGCCCGCGAACGGTCCGCGGCCGTGTAGAGTTGCCGGCCGAGGCTGACGCGGATATCGCCCGGCCCGTCCACCGCGTCGGCGACATACAGGAGCGTTTTCAAATCCCGGACATAGGCGTAACGCAGACGATCCGCGGGGATTTCTTTCCGATTCCCCTGCGGGAAGCCGAAGGTGTCGTGGTAGGATTCGATAAAGCCATCGAGCCCGCCGCCCGCGTGCCGGACATACGGAATATCCACGCCCAATTCCCATTTTTCAGCCACCCCTTGCCGCAGGGCCAGGCGGGCAACGGTCGTCTCGCCGTCGAGCATGAGCACCTCGCCGCCGGCAAGATCGTCGGTCGAGTTGTTGGCGATGTCCAGGGAGGCGAGGAGGAACGTCCGCTCCGCCACGAATCCGCTTTCCGCGGGAGGGATCCCGAACAGACGGGTGACGGGATGTTCGTTGGGGAGGTAAAACGGCCCGGCCCATGAGGGGGCCAGCAAGGCCAAAACTATACCAAGCACGTTTACGGCATGGCGGCTTGGGATTCCGATGTTCATCCGTTGGTCCTCGCTCTTCGCCGCGTGAGGGCACGCGGCCTACAACAAATGGAATTCACGAGAAATCTTGTAGGCCCGGTGCCCCCACCGGGCGTTTCGGGACGCCATTGAGGCCGGTTGTTCACGGCAGATTGAACAGCAGCGCCCCGCGTCCGTAAAAGGTGCCGGCCACGGCGGCGGTCATCAGGCAGGCGAGGGTCGCGGCAGCCAGGGCGCGCAGCGCGGTCTGCGCCAGCGTCCGGGTCTGGTTCGGCGCCAGGGCGGAGACGCCCCCGACGAAGATGGCCACGCTGGCGATGTGCGAGAAGCCGCACAGCGCGTAGCTGGCCAGCACGGCGCTGCGGCCGTCGTGGAGAAGCCCCTCGCGAATGAGCCGCGCCAGTTCCTGGTAGGCCGGGACCTCGGTCATGATCGCGCGCATGCCGAGCAGCCGCCCCACTTCGAAGGCGTCCGCCGGCGGCACGCCGATCACCAGGGCCAGGGGCGTGAACACATACGCCAGGAGATTTTCCAGCCGGAGCGAGACCGTCGCGCCCGTCCAGCGATGCAGCAGGCCCGAGACGCCGTCCAGGCCGAGGTTGGCCAGCGCGACGAGTCCGAGGAAGGCCATCAGCATCACCAGCACGCCGAGCATCAGTTTGCCTCCGGCCGTCGCGCCGCGGATGGCCGCCTCGATGACGTTGGACTCGCGCTCATGGTGGGGTTCGACCACGCGGCCGAGGGTTTCGGGGTTTTCGGTTTCCGGCAGCAGGAGTTTCGACATCACGAGGGCGGCCGGCGCGGAGAGCAGCGAGGCACTCATCAGGTGGGCCGCGATTGCCGGGAACGCCTGGTGCAGCAGGAGGACGTAGAGCCCG
>JAHJJH010000148.1 GCA_018823105.1 Verrucomicrobiota bacterium
CCCCGCCGCCGAAATTATTCTGTGCGTTGATATCGAAAAACGCCCCGCCGGCGAGCATGTCGCCCTCGATACTCGCCACGATGCCGAGCCCCTGGTTCCCCAGGACTTGCACTGGCCCGGCGGGTCCGAGGAGGTTTTCCGCCTCGGGTGGCAGCCCGAAGCCGGCCAGTCCCAGCGCGCTGTTCAGGGTCTGGGCCAGTGCGCCGGGCAGGCCCACGAGCCCGACGGCCGCCATGTCGCCCTGCAGATTCATCCGGATGCCCTCGCCCTGGTTGTTATTGGCCGTCAATCCCGAGAGATTGGCCAGGGCGATGGCCCCGCCGTTGATATCCACGTTGAATCCCGGCCCGCCCAGGTTGTTGTTGGCCTGCGACCCGGAAATCAGGGCCGTGGACCACGGCGAGTCTGTCAGTACGAGGTTCACCCCGCCGCCCAGGTTGTTGTGGGCCGACGAATTCGCCACGCTGGCCAGGGCGAAGCCGGCATCGACGAGGACTACATTGAGGCCCGGCCCTTCATTGTTGTTCGCATGCGTGTGATTGAGGTAGGCGGTGGCCTCGTCTGAACTCACCAGGGTTACGTTGACGCCGGGGCCAATGTTCCGATTGGCCGACACGTGCGAGAGGCTGGCCAGGGCTTCGTCCGCGTCCACGATCGTCACATTGATCCCCGGCCCCGTGTTCCGGTCGGCCCGGACGCCGTTGAGAAAGGCGGACCCTGTTCCCACATCGACCATGGTGACGCTGACCCCGGGGCCGCCGTTCCGGTGCGCGTCGACGTCGAACAATTCCGCCAGGGCGCTGTCGGTTCCGGTCATGATGACGTTGAATCCCGTCCCGGCGTTCCGCTCGGTCCACGAGCCCGAGATCGCCACCGTGGCCGCGCCGTTGTCGGCCATCAGGATACTCGCGCCGTCCGCGCCGTTGCGGTTGAATGCGCTGTTCTGGATCTGCAACAAGGCTGAATCATAGTTCATTGCCTGGCTCATCAGGCCGATGCCGTTGGCCTCGAACAGGCTGTTGTCCACCAGTACGTTGAAGACGCCGCTGGCCCCCTCGGCGCCAATCAGCACCCCGGCGTCCATGTTGTTGAGCACGTCGTTGTGGATGAAGGTCAGGCTGAAGTCGCCCTGCTGTCCGAAAATGGCGCCCTCCCGGGCGCCCTCGATGGTGTTGCAGCCCACCAGGAGGTCGGTCGCGTTGCGGCCCAGGAGGCCCACTCGGCTGACGTCCGTGTCACCGAGGACGCCCAGGTTCTCGATCTTCGGCCCGCCGCCGTGGTCGGTGTTGGTGATGCGGAAACCGCGGACCGTCGTGCGGTCGGCCATGGTGATCGCCGGACCCTGACTGCGGCCGTCCACGGTCGGCTGGATGCCGCTGCCGAACGATTTGCCGTTATAGCCGGGGACCAGGCAGCCGCTGCCCCATAGCGTGACCCCCGGGGTCATCTCGACGTTCTCGCGGTAGGACTTCGAGCTGTCGTACACGTACACGTTGCGTTCGCCGAAGGCGTCGTCCACGCCGTTCTGGATGGCGCTGAACGGCTGCTCCGCGGAACCGTCGCCGCTCGCCGAACCCGCATCGCCATCAATGAAATTCACGTCCACCATCAGCATGTAGTCCTGCCGCCAGGTGTCGGTATCCTTTGAGGTCTCCACCCGGTAGAGGTCCTCGCGCTCGATGAAGTCGGAAATCTCCAGCCGGATCTGCGGGTCGCGCATGACCATCTCGGTCAGCCGGGCGTCGAAGGACCGTTCCTTGCGGCCGAGCCGGGATTTGAATTCGGCGAAGGGATTGCGGCCGTGCGCGAGCGCGGCCAGGTCGAGCGGCACGCTGAATCGCCCGCCGATGCTATAGTCGCTGCCCGTGAGGTCCTTGTTCTCGTACCACGCGGCGTCCAGGAAGAGCGAGGCGAGCAGCCGCAGTTCCAGCCGCGCCTTGAACCCGTCAATGTCGTCGCCGTACTCCGCGTCGAAGCGGTAGTAGCCGCCGAACACGCGGGTCTCGAAGGTTTCCGGGCGCACGGGCAGGGGAAGCCGCAGGCCGATCTCGGCGTCGTAGCCCTCGAGGGCCTTTTCGTATTGCTCGAAATATCGCGTGGTGGTCGTCGTGCGCGTCGTTTGCTGGATGATGTACGACTGCGCGATCTCGTGGTCCTCGGCATAGGGATCGGTCCAGCCCTGCGCGGTGCTGGTCGAGCGGCTGGAACTCTGTTCCGTGTCCGTGGCCACGGTCGTGCGTTTGTCTTCCGGCTTGTAGACATTGGCCCGGGCATCCAGCCACTGGCTCAACAGCTCCAGGCCCGCGCCCCACTGGTCGTATGTGCTGTGCCCCGTGTCGCGGTAGTCGTAATAGCCGTTGACGCCGAGGATGACCTGGCGCTTGGGGAAGAGGTGCCGGTAGCCGAGCCCCACGTTGTACTCCTCCGCGGAGTGGTCCGTGCGCGTCGCGCGCGGGTTGACGAACAGCAGCCCCGAAGGGAAGCGCCACGCGGGGATCAGGATATCGCCCATCCCCTCCGCCTCGTCATCCTGGAACTGGACGCCCACCGTGAGTTCCGCGGGGGGAAGCGGGACGACGGCTTTCTCCTCGGCGGGCGGCTCGGTATTTTTCGGCTTTTTCTTTTTCGTGGCGCCGTCGGACGGCACGACGATGACCGCGAACGCGAGGACCAGGAAGAGCAAGGGACGCAAAGAGATGGCTTTCACGTCAACCTCCACTTTAAGTTAAAGCCCGAACAATAACAATCCGCCCTATTGGGCCTCATAGTCCGTCCACCCATCCGGGTAAAGCAAAAAAAACGGTTTTTTCTTGTGTGCGCGGGGGAAGCATGTATCCAGTGGGGCCATGAGCTCTGAAAAAACGATGGACTCGGCGGCTATCCCCCTGCGCTGGGTGGGGCCGATCCGGCTGGCCGGGCCGGAAGTTACCGGCGAGGTGCAGGTTCCGCTGGCGACGTTCGAGACGCCGCTCTGGCCCTCCGTCGAGCGAGGCGCGCGCGTGAGCATGGCCACGGAGGGCCTCCGGGCCGTGGTCGTGGACGAGCGCATGACACGCTCGGTCCTCGTCGAGGCGCCCGACGCGGCCGAGGCGGTCCGGGCGGGCGCCGAACTGCTCCGGCGGAAGCCGGAGATCGCCGCGCGGGTCGAGGCGACCAGCCGGTTTCTCAAATTCCTGGACATCCATATCCAGTGTGCCGCCAACCTGCTCTATGTCCGGCTCGAGGCGCATCCCGGCGACGCCTCCGGCCACAACATGCTCACCCGTGCCGCGGAGGCGATGCTGGACTGGATACTGCGCGAGTATTCCGCGCTGAAGTATGTCTCCATTTCCGGGAACTACTGCACGGACAAGAAGCCTTCCGCCGTCAACGGCATCCTGGGACGCGGCCGGCACGTGATCGCCGAGTTGAACGTGCCGCGCGAGGTCTGCGAAAAGATGCTGAAGACGACGCCGGAAAAAATCGCCGACCTGAACATAAAGAAAAACCTGATCGGCACCATGCTGGCCGGCGGGCTGCGCAGCGCCAACGCGCATTTCGCGAACATGCTGCTGGCCTTCTACCTGGCCACCGGGCAGGACGCGGCCAACATCGTGGAGGGATCGCAGGGATTGACCCACGCCGAGGCGCGGGACGGGGCGCTCTATTTCTCGGTCAGCGTTCCGCACCTGATCGTCGGCACGGTCGGCAGCGGCAAGGACCTCGATTTCGTCCGCGCCAACCTGGAGCGTCTGGGCTGCCTGGGCGGCGGCGGGGCGCGACGGCTCGCCGTCCTGTGCGCCGCGGCCGTGCTCTGCGGAGAGCTTTCGCTCCTCGCCGCGCAGACCAATCCCGGCGAGCTCATGCGCGCGCACCTGAAACTGGAACGGCGCGGGAAAGTTTCCACATGAACGATCCGGTCAACGAACGAAAGTTGCAGCACCTGCGGATCATCGAGTCCGATCCCGATGCGGACCGGCACCGGCGCTACTTCGACACGATCCGCCTGAAGCATCGCGCCCTGCCGGAACTGAACCTGGCCGAGGTGGACCCCTCGGTTACTTTCATGGGCAAGCGGCTGTCTTTTCCGCTGTTGATTTCCTCGATGACCGGCGGCGACGACGACGTACTGCGCCGGATCAACCGGAACCTGGCCGTCGCCGCGGAGCAGGCCGGCGTGGCGATGGGCGTCGGGTCGCAGCGCGTGATGTTTTCCCATCCCGCGGCCCGCGCCAGTTTTGAGGTGCGGCGACACGCGCCCACCACACTGCTCTTCGCGAACCTCGGCGCCGTCCAACTCAACTACGGGTTTGGCGTCGAGCAGTGCCGCGAGGCGCTCGCGGTGTCCGGCGCCGATGCGCTGTGCCTGCACCTGAATCCGCTCCAGGAGGCCGTCCAGCCGAAGGGCGACACCGATTTCAGAGGACTCGCGCGGAAAATCTGCGACGTGTCGCGGCAATTGGATAAGCCCGTGATTGTCAAAGAGGTGGGCGCAGGGATTTCGCGCGAGGACGCGGAACGATTACTGGCGGGCGGGATCCGCTACGTGGATGTCGCCGGCGCCGGCGGCACGTCATGGAGCCGTATCGAACACCACAGCCTGGTCAAGGTGGAGAGCGACGATCTCGGCCTGGCCTTCCAGGATTGGGGCCTGCCGACGCCCGAGGCGCTGCGGGCGCTCCAACCTTGCCGTGACCGGCTGACGCTGATCGCCTCGGGCGGGTTGCGCTCGGGGATCGACATGGTCAAGGCCATGGCGCTCGGCGCCTCGCTGTGCGGAATGGCGGCGCCCTTCCTGAAGCCGGCCATGGAATCGGCCGAAGCGGTGGGCGAGGTTATCGCCCGCCTGAAGAGCGAATTCGTCACGGCGCTGTTCCTGCTGGGCATCGGCCGGGCACAGGAACTGGTCGGAAACGAGAGCGTCCTCTTTTCTTCGTAGCCCCGAGCGTAAGCGAGGGGATCCGCTCGCTCACGCTCGCGGCTACTTCTTCTCCTGGGCTTCCACCTCGAAATCCAGCGAGAGAGAATTGATGCAGTAGCGCAACCCTGTCGGATTCGGCCCGTCTTCGAACACATGGCCCAGGTGGCCGCCGCACTTGCGGCACAGCACTTCCGTCCGGACCATGCCGTAGCTGGCGTCCGTCTCCTCGCGTACGCCTTTGGCATCGGCCGGTTTCCAGAAACTGGGCCAACCGGAACCCGAGTCGTACTTGGTGTCCGAGGCGAAGAGGACCGCGCCACACGCGGCGCAGCGGTACACCCCGCGCGCCTTGTTCTTGTAATACTTACCCGTGAACGCCGGTTCGGTCCCCTTGCGACGGAGCACCTGGTACTGTTCCGGCGTCAGCTTCCGCCGCCATTCCGACTCTGCTGTGTCCGAAGGGGTTGTCACCGTCACCTCCTGCGACAGGCCCGCCGCGTTTGTAGGATTTGCGCAGGAAAGCGCGCCCCCGGCCAAGGCGTGACCGGGCGCGGCGCCGAACAAAAGCCCCAGTGCTACGCGTCCAAGGAATGTTCTTTTGCCGACCATTGCGCATCTCCGCTTGTGAACCGGTCCTGAATCAATATCCGCCGGCGCGGGCGAATTTCAAGGAGGGCACAAAATGGCGGAAAAAAAAGGAAAAAGAATCGGCTCACGCCTGGACGGGCCGCCGACCCGGATCACTCAATGGTCCAGGTCGGCATCCCGGAGCTGGTGGTGCGGCCGATGCGATGGCCGACGCCCAGCGATTCCGGAGACGTTTGGGCGGCCGGGCTAATGCGTTTCTGCATCTCCGCGAGCTCGTGCTTCAACGACCAGACCCAGCCAGAAAACAATACGGTGATGCAGAATGCTGCCATCATATTCATCATGACACCTTGCCCTCGGAAACTAGTTTATTTGCTCCGCCACAGCACTGAAAAGCAGGATTCGCGCCGAGCCGGTTCATCGGCGCGGTTAAAAACGGCGAACCCTGCTGATTTCAGGGAAAACGGAAGTTGTCCGGGGCCGTGTATCCGCGCTTTCGGGAAGAATTATGGCGGTCGGGCGCCGGGAATTTCGTTTTTGAGAAAATGGGCGGGTGGAGGAATGCCCCCTGTTGAGGTACGATATTGACAATGAGTGAGGGGCAACATTCCCGCGCGGCCCAGTCCGACGAAGCGGGCGAGCACGCGTTGCTGGTCTACGATGACGAGTGCGACTTCTGCCGCCGCTGGGTGGCGCGTTGGCAGCGGATGGCCGGCCCCGGGATCGAAAGCGTTCCGGCGCGCGAGGCCCCGGCCCGCGTCCCCGGCTTGTCGCCGGCCGAGTTGGCAAAGGCCATTCACCTGGTCGAGCCCGGCGGGCATATTTCAAAAGGAGCCGAGGCGGTCGTGCGCGCGCTGGCTCGGGCCGGGCGAGGGTGGTTTCCCCTTTGGCTGTACCGGAAGGTTCCCGGCATGGCGGGCGGCATGGAATTTGTGTATCGCCTCGTCGCGCGGCACCGGCACCGGGGCTGAACCTCACGCTACGGCGCGTGGCGTGCGCTCTTTTTTAGTTCATTCTCCCAGCGGTATGACGGCTTGGACACGGTAGAAGCGACCGCGATTCCCTTCATCAGGGATTGCCACCTTGGTAGGAGAGCTCGCGGGCGGGCCGATCAGCCCGCCGCCGACATCCGCCCACCCAATGTCCGTTGCCGCCGGCAGAGCGTTGGTGGCCTCCACCCGATAGAACCGCGTCGGGCGAGTGGTCCACGCCACGTTGTTCGTCCCTGATGCAGTCGTGATCGAAACGATCTGCAGCAGGTCGGTATCAACGAGGGGGTCAGTGTCGGCCGGGTACTCGTCGGCATCCGGCACGTCGTCACTGTCCTGGTCGTGTCCGCCGTCGGACAGCGTGCCAAGGTCGCCCGCCTCGCGATATTCCCAGTAATCCGGAATGCCGTCGGCGTCGGAGTCCGGCCCGGCATCCAGACGCGTGGTCCGCGCGAACGCCTGCGCGTTGGAGAGACCGATCCATCCGACATTGGCGCCCCAGGCGTAGCCGGACAGGTTGCCCGTCAGCAGATTGACACGAGGCTGGCCCTGCACCTGCTCGAACGTGACCCAACCGATGTTCGCACCCCAGGCGTAACCCGAGAGCCGCCCTTCACCGTCGTGGTTGATGCCCCAGTCGTCCGCGGCGGCGTTTCCGTATTGCCAGCCGTTGGTCGGCCCGTTGCCCAGGACGATCCAGCCGCAGTTCGCGCTCCAGACGTAGCCCGTGCAGTAGGACTGCCCCAGCCCGGCGCCGTTCGCGATGTCACCCCGCGCATTCAGCCAGCCGATGTTCGCGCCGTAGGCGTACGGGTGTGCCGGGTCAATCGTGCTATCGGCCCAGGCCGGCCCGCTCACCACCAGGCAAAAAAGAAACAGGACGTTCTGTTTCATGTCCGCGCCTTTCTTAGAAGGTAATGTTCGCCCAGGGATCCGTTGACCCGACGCCCGCGCCGCCGGTATCGCCCGAAATCGCTGCGCTGTTTGGCGCGCTGACGATCACACCCACCTTGTTGTTCGCGGCAATGACATAGTTCGTTGTATTTCCGCTGGCGCTGTTGCGAACGATCAGGCTGCCGTTGCCGTCTACGTCAATTCCGCGATCGTTTTCCGTGACATTATTCGAATCGATCCGGTTGTCATCGTTCGTCACGTGAATCCCCGCGCCGTCGCCACCTTCTCCGTTGTTGTCACACGTATTGCCTGTCACCTGTGAATCTGAGAAAACTTCAATACCATCACCCGTATTCCCGCTTGCCGTGCAGCCGGAAATCGTGCTGCCGCTGCTGCCGTAGATGCCGTCATTCGTATTGTAGCTTGCCGAGCAGCCGGAGATCGTGCTGCCGCTGCCGCCGTAGATGCCGTCACCCTTATTTTGGCGGGTCGAGCAGCCGGAAATCGTGCTGCCGCTCCAGCCGGAGATGCCGTAACCCTTATTGTAGCTTGCCGAGCACCTGGAAACCACGCTGCCGGAGTCGGCGTAGATACCGTTATCCTGATTGTTATATGCCGAGCAGTCGGAAATCGTGCTGTCGGCGCCGCTGTAGATGCCGTAATTGTTCGTCGCTGCCTGAATGTGCTGGAGCTGGGTGTTCCTTCCCGTGGCATACACCCCGTACTGGTCGGTACCGCTCCACTCAACGACTTTGCCGTTGAAGACCCGCAGGTTGCGCCACGAAGACAATTGATAGATACCGCTTTGACTGCTTGCGCCGGGACCGATCAGGGCATGGCCGCTCATGTCGATGGTCACATCGTCCGCGTTCACGGTGATGCCGTTGTTGTTGGTGCTTGAACAGATAAGGGTTCCCGCGAACTTCACCGACGCAGGCCAGTCAATGGATTCGGGCACTTCGCAGAGCAGGATATTGAGCTGATTGCCGGCGGCAATGTCGTAGTTGTCGGCGTTGCTCTTTACAATGTTGTCGGCCACATAACTCCCCGAACCAGTCAGTTCAATCCCGTTGTTGCCGTTGCCGATTATTGTATTGTTCACAATACGGCACCCGGCGCCGGCGACCAGCCCGTCGCCCCCGTTATCTGTAATTTGGCAGCGCTCCACCAGCGCCTGACTGCCGGCATTGATGCCGTCATGGGTAGCCGGAAATCTGGCATTGCCCAGCACCCGCAAATCCTGGAATACGCAGCGCGTCGCACTGGCCGCGTCGATGCCGTGGTAGTAACAATCCCGGATGGTGCCATTCCTGATCAACGCATTATCTACGCCGGCACTAACGGAGATGCCATTCCCGGAACCATTATGGCCCAGGATGGAAAATCCGTTGAGATCCAGCGTTACGTTGTTGGTCTGGATGCGTAGGCCCGCCGTAGCGCCGGAAGTGATGATATTGGTCGTCAGGTAGTACGACCCGGGCGCCTGAATCTCATGCCCCTCGGCCGATATCGGCGTGCGCGGCTCGACCTGGTCGAGCGTCTTCATCGTCTCGCCCGGCGCTCCGGGCGGCGCGAGCGGCCCCTGGGCGAGGGCTGCGGGTTGGAGGAAGAAGGACGAAACAAAGACGACAAGTGCCAATGTCATTATGACTTTAGCCTGCGTTTTCCTCATGGCGGGTTCTCCTTGTTGATCGTGGCGACATCCGTGTGTGTGCCATCAACAGGTTCAAAATCGCCACTACCAACCTACTACGTTCGCCGCCCTGTCGTGTCAAGAATGCGTTTTTTTTACGACGGCGTGGCGTCCCGGCCCGCGGCTCCTGTTGCGCGCCGGCTTCCTGGATGCGCGGGATTAAAGCCCCGCGCTACAACCGCGCGCGGACGAGGACGAAGTAGAGGGCGAGGACGACCGCGAGGACGTACATCAACCAGCGAACCTCGCGGCCGCGGCCGGCGAGGAACTTGACCACGGGATAACTGATGAAACCGAGGGCCAGGCCGTCGGCGATGGAGTAGCTTAACGGGATGCCCAGGATCGTCAGGAACGCCGGGATCGCCTCGCTGTAATCGCCCCAGTCGATCTTGCGGACATTCTGCATCATCATCGCGCCCACGACGACCAGCGCGGGCGCGGTGATCGGCGGGTAGCTGCCCACCAGCGCGATCAGCGGGCTGAAAAACAGCGCCAGCAGGAAGAGCAGGGCCGTCGTCAGGCTGGTCAGTCCAGTGCGCCCGCCCTGTTCCACGCCGGCGGCGCTTTCGATGAAGCTGGTGACGGTGCTCGTGCCCAGGCAGGCGCCGACCACGGTGCCCGCCGCGTCGGAGAGCAGCGCGCGGTTCGCGCGCGGCAACTTGTTATCCACCATGAAGTTCGCCTGCTCGCACACGCCGACCAGCGTGCCGATCGTGTCGAACACGTCCATGAAGAGGAATATCAGGATGAACGGCCACATGGCCAGGGACAGCGCCCCGGCAAGGTCCATCTTGAACGCCGTGGGCGCGGGGGAGGGGGGCAGCGAGACGAACCATTGCCAGAACGGTACCCCGGCTTCCGGCATGTGCAGATGAGTCGCGAGGCGCGACGCCTGGACCTCCGGCAGGGCCCAGAGGCCCGGGGCCAGCCGCGGCAGCAGCACCCGCACCGCCACCGAGACGGCCGCGGCGCCCAGGATGCCCCACAGGATCGAGCCGCGCACCCGGCGGGTATGCAGGACGGCGGTCAGGACCAGCCCGAAGAAAAACACCAGGATGTCCGGCGAGGCGAAGTGGGTATTCAGCTTCACCAGGGTCGCGGGCGCGAGGATCGGCGGGTCGGCCGGGATGATGGACGCGGCCGTCACGATCAGGCCGGTGTTCTGGAGCCCGATGAACGCGATGAACAGGCCGATCCCGACGGCGATGCCGTTCTTCATGCTGGGACTGATGGCGTCCACCAGCGCCTCGCGAAAGCCTATCAGCGAAAGTGCCACGAACAGGATCCCGGAGATCAGCACCACGCCAAGCCCTACCTGCCAGGGGCTGGCAAAGCCCGCGGCCGCCGCGGCCGGAAGTACGGAAAAGACAAAGAAGAAATTCTCGCCCATGCCCGGCGCCAGCGCGATCGGGTAGCGGGCGTACAGCGCCATGATCGCGGTCGCCACGGCCGCGGAGATACAGGTGGCGAAGGTGATGGCGCCGAAGTCCATGCCGGTACTGAACCCGAACATCGCGCCGGAGAGGACGGCCGGTTGGACGAAGATGATGTAGGCCATCGTCAGGAACGTCGTCAGCCCCGCGACGATTTCCGTGCGCGCATTAGTCCCGTTCGCGGACAGTCTGAAAAAGCGATCCAGTCCCATTTTCCTTCCTCGGATCGGTCGCCACTTTGTCGGCTGTCACCGCTCCTGTCAAGGGGCGCCCACCGTCGGCCGTGAAGCGAGCGGAGGCCATCAGAAGTTCCCCGTTCCCTGCCGGATACACTGGCCCGCCTTCGGCCTTCACGCCCGCCCCTGGAGGCCGGCGTGAATTTGGGTTGCTCATCGCGGGCTTGATAGTCTGGCGGGTCCCGGGTATAGGTATTTTCTGGAGATGTAGAATGCGCTGGATTTTTCAAAAAAACCGGTGGCGCTGGGTGGTACTCGTCCTGGTCGTGGTCGTGGTCGGGACGATTGCCAATCTGATGCACCGCGCCACCCGCCTCTGGTCGATGGCTTCCGATTTCCAGACCCGCATCCGCTACTTGGTGGAAACCGGGCAGACGATCGGTGAAAAGCCCGCATCCGAAGCCTTTTCCGTGGACTACCTCCAGACGATCTTCGGTGACAACCCGGAACTGCTGGAGAATCTGAAGGCCGTGGTTCAGCAGGGATTGGCCAAGGATTCCACGCTGACGGCCGGCGAGGTGACGGCCCTGCTGGTGACCTACCGCTTGCTGGATGACGGCAGCGTGGCGGACGTGATCGTGCACGCCGTGGGCGGCTTTCCCGCTGCGCGGAAAAGGCCTGGCTTCCACCGCAACGGGTATTTTTTCCACCAGATTGACAGCGACTTGTGGACTTTTGGAAATCTGTGCATCGGGTTTCTCGGCCGCGACGTCATCGTGTTCGGCGTGGACGAGGCCGCGACGGAGCGGCAACGACTGTTGCTGGATTCCATTTTCTCGGGCGAGATCATGACGCTCGTCCAGCATCTGGAGAAGCCCCTGTATTTCAGCCTGGTGCTGCCCGATCCCCGGCAGGCGGTTCCCCCGCAGTTGCGCCACCATGTGCAGGCGGTCGTGATCAAGGGCTACATGAGCCATACGGGTGGACGGTGCGATGTATTGATCCTCACCCCTTCGCCGCGCTCCTCCCGCTATGCCCTCAACCTCTTTGACGACATGAAGACCGCGTCGGAAGTCGCCTTGAGAACCAAGTGGCAGGGCGTGCCCAAGAAAAACGAGTGGGGCCAGGACGTCTATGACTGGTGGGCGGTTGAAATGGTGAACACCATGGAGAAGGCCACGCTGGAGCAGGAATTCAGCATCATCCGGATGGGCGCCGACTTCGGGCGGGTGATGGTCAATGCGATCCTGAAATCCATCGAGCGCATGAGCCGCGACCTGGCCGCCATGCAGGGGATCGAGGACGACCGGCTGGACCCCCGCCTGGTGGATGCCCGCTTGAAGACCTCCTCTCCTCTGCATTACTGGAGCGAACAGCACCAGTGGGGCCCGAACTGGCCCATCCCGGCGACCGTCAGCAATTTGCCTCCCTTCACGCCGTTTGCGGTTGAGCCCGCATCGGCTCCCGCCGCTCCGGCGGTTGCGCCGGTGGAGCCCGCGCCGGCAACGCCTTGAGCATCCCAGGCCGGCGTTTCCCTTCGCGGAGGAGCCTTTTTTTCTCCCTGCGTTCCTGCGGGGAACCCCGGCTTGACAGACGCGGCGGGCTGGCCTACTCTGTGCGGGCTTGTGTGGAGAAAGCATGATCCGGGCGGCCTCCTCCGGCCGCCGGAACGCTGGAAAAAAGGATCTTCATGAAGGCGTATGCGGTAGTGGAAACAGGCGGAAAGCAGTACCTGGTAAAACCGGGCGAAGTCCTTCAGGTCGAGCGGCTCAAGGCGGAGGCCGGCAGCCGGGTGGAATTATCCTCCGTCCTCGCGCTCTCCGACGGAAAGGCCGCGACCGTCATCGGCGCGCCCATCATCGAAGGCGCCACGGTCACCGCCACGGTCAACCGCGAACTCCGGGCCGACAAGGTGGTGTCATTCAAAAAGAAACGCCGCAAGGGCTACCGGAAGAAAATCGGCCATCGCCAGGAACAAACCGAGTTGAAGATCGAAGCGATCAACGCCCCGTGAGTCGGGCGCGCGCTGGAGGGAAGTACCATGGCACATAAAAAAGCAGGCGGCAGCAGTCGAAATGGGCGGGACAGCCAGGGGCAGCGCCGCGGCGTAAAAGTTTTCGGGGGACAGACCGTGACGGCCGGCAGCATCCTGGTCCGTCAGCTCGGCTCACGCCTGGTGGCCGGCGCGAACGTCGGCATGGGCAGGGACTTCAGCCTCTTCGCGCTGAAACCGGGCGTGGTCGAATATGATAGGAACGGCAAACGCGTCAACGTCCGCCTCGCGGCCACCGTCTGAACATTTCCACGAAACGACCGATGCGGCAAGGCGAGTTTGGGCTCGCCTTGTTGCTGGCGGCCCGCGCCGGCAGCCTCGTTCACCATGAAAGCCATAACTTTTATTGACCGCGTCCGACTGTACGTCTACGCCGGCAACGGCGGCAACGGGTCCGCGTCGTTTCGTCGAGAGAAATACATTCCGCGCGGCGGGCCCGATGGGGGGGACGGCGGGCACGGCGGCAGCGTCATCCTGCGAGCGGACAAGAACGTGGACTCGTTGCTGAATCTTTACTATGAGCCGCACCGTCGCGCCGAGCACGGCGGGCCCGGCCGGGGAAAACAGTGCACCGGGCGCGACGGCCGCGACACGAGGGTCCCCGTGCCGCCGGGGACGACCGTATGGCGGGAGGCCGGGGGCGAGTTTGTCGGAGAAGTGCTGGAGGGTGGGCAGGAACTGGTCGTGGCGCGGGGCGGGCGCGGCGGCCGGGGCAACATGCACTTCGCCACCCCGTCGCACCGCGCGCCCCGCGAATGCACGCCCGGCATCCCGGGCGAACAGTACATCCTGCGCCTGGAGCTCAAGTCCATCGCCGATATCGGGCTCGTCGGTTATCCCAATGCCGGCAAGTCCACCTTGCTGCGCGCCCTGACGCCTGCCCGGCCGAAAGTCGCGGCCTATCCCTTCACCACGCTCCACCCCGTCATCGGCACGCTCGAGTTCGACGAGGTCCGGCAGTTGCGCATCGCGGATATCCCCGGGCTGATTGACGGGGCGCACCAGGGGGTCGGACTGGGCCACGACTTCCTGCGCCATATCGAGCGCACCCGCCTGCTGGTGTTCGTCCTGGACATGGCCGGCGTGGACGGACGCGACCCCGTGGACGACTTCACCGGACTGCGGCTCGAGCTCGAGTTATACAACGCCGACCTGGCCCGCCGGCCCTGCCTGGTGGCCGCCAACAAGATGGACCTGCCCGAGGCCGCGGAGCGATTGCGCGATTTCAAGAAACGCACAGGAGAGAAGCCGCTCCCGATCTCGGCTGTCACGGGCGAAGGCATCGGGGAACTGAAGGACAAACTGATTCGCCGCTGGAAAAAACTCTCGTCCGCCGCCCCGCCGCCATCTTGACTTTACCCTGTCGCGGAATATCATGCCCTGCGTTGGACCCCAAGGGCGATTAGCTCAGTTGGTTAGAGCGTCCCGACTCCGTCGGGAAGGTCATGTGGTTTTGAGCAGGATGGATGTAAGGCACTGTGGGTAGAATAACGTCGGGCGATTAGCTCAGTTGGTTAGAGCGTCCCGACTCCGTCGGGAAGGTCATGTGGTTTTGAGCAGGATGGATGTAAAGCACTGTGGGTAGAATAACG
>JAHJJH010000149.1 GCA_018823105.1 Verrucomicrobiota bacterium
AGCGCGACCGGCTGGCGCGCTACGAGCACCGCGACCTTTCCGCCGAACTCCGCGCCCACCTGGCGCCGTTGATCAACGATTGAAGTCCCGTTCGCCGCCTGTAGCTCCGGCGCTCCGTCGCCGGAGACTTCCGCCGGCAGAGCGGCGGAACTACAGCGGCCAGAAGAACAGTCTCGCGAGGAGCTCGACCTTCCCGATCCGAAATCATGCCCCGTTGAAAAACCCGGGGAATTGGCCTACCATGAGTCGTATGAATGAACCTGTTCCCCGGCGCCGGTTCGGCTGTCTCCATGTGCTGCTCTTCGTTTTTCTGGCTGTCGCGCTGACGGCGGTGGTGAGTTTCTTCGTGTTCAAGGCCGTGTTGTTCCCGTCCGCATTCAGGCCGGTGGAGTTGAGCGCCCGCGAGGCACAGACCCTCCAGGTCAAGCTGGACCGGCTGAACTTCACCGTCCCCTCGCCCGCAACGGCCGCGGCGCTGGAACCCGAGCCGTACAGCGAAGAGGGCGCCGAGCGGACCATCCGGTTAACGGAAAAGGAACTCAACGCGCTCCTGGCCAGGAACACGGACCTGGCGGACAAGCTGGCGATCGATCTGTCGGACAACCTGGTCAGCGCCAAGCTGCTGATCCCGCTGGACGAGGACTTCCCGGTTTTCGGCGGCCGGATCCTGCGCGTCAGGGCCGGAGTGACGTTCAGCTATGCCGAAGGGCGGCCTGTGATCATGCTCCGGGGCGTCAGCGTCATGGGCATCCCCCTGCCCAACGCGTGGCTCGGCGGCATGAAGGACATCAACTTGCTCGAAGAATCCGGCAGCGACGCGGGTTTCTGGAAGGCCTTCGCGGACGGCGTCGAGGATGTGCGCGTCGAAAAGGACCGCCTCACCATCAAGCTTAAAGAGTAACCGCCGGAAAAACGGCGATCCGCAGCTGCGTGCAACCGTACGGGACCAGCGTGAGCCATTCCACCTTCCGCGAGGCCTTTCCCAGGACGCGCTCGTTCGGCAGCGGCGGCGTCATCAGGAAATCCCCGCGCCGCGTCCCGTGCCATTTATCGTGGATGACTTTCAGCCGGCGCGCGCGCCAGCCCGGCACGCGGACGGCCGGGACCCGGAGTACCACCGGCATCGGCCGGCCGGCCCACGGGAAAGAGTTTTCCAATGACTTGTCCGCCGTAGCCTTGGCGAAGGCGGATTGGAAAACTTGCCCCCCGTTTTTTCCAATGTTTGGAAAATATACCTCGGCATTTTTCCAATGTCTGGAAAAAGCTGCGAGCGCGTAATTCCACGGGCCGGCGGGCCGAATATTCCATGCCGGAAATTCGTCGCTGGAGCGCTTGTCCCGCCGATCGCGGCGGCAGCGCTCGGGGATGGGCAGGGCAAACAGCAGCGGCCCGCGCCGCACGGAGAGGCCTCCGCCGGGCTGACGTTCGAACCGGACGTCCATGGGCAGTTCGAGTTCCAGCCGGTCGCCGTCGTGGAATCGCCGCCTGATTTCCACGAAACCGCCCCGCGGAAGCGCGTCTGCGAATTTTTCCCTGTTGATGAGCAACCGGGGACGGCGGCACCAGCCGGGGATCCGCAGGAACAGAGGGAACGTCACTGGCCGCCGGCTGCGGATAGTGAAAGTGATTTTTTCGCTGAATGGATAATCCGTTTCCTCCTCGATGGTTGCAGGTATCCCGGCCTGCCCGGCGCGGAAGGTGACAGAACTCGGCCCATATAGCGTTGCGGCAATCCCCCCGCGCGGTCGCTCCATCCACAGGCGCGCGGCGTAGTTCGGGACGATTCGGGTGACATTACCGGGACAGCACTCGGTGGCCGGATTAGGTCGGTAGGACATGTGCGCCCAGCCGAATCCGTGGGCGTGATGATTCGCGGTCGCGTCGGCCACGACCTGGTTCGGACTCGAAAAATATTGCAGCGCCTTGAAGTCGGGCAACACCGCCCCGGGCGCGGCATTGAAGACGATGTTTTCGATCCAGTCCGCATAGGCCGCGTCGCCGGTACCCATGAGCAGATAGCCCAGGCTCCAGGCCGCGTCGGCGATGACGCATGTCTCGTGGGCGGCGTTGGAATCGTGGCCCTTGAGGTGCTCGGTGGAGCTGGGCACACCGTCCACGAGGATATGGTCACGGCTCAGTTTGCGCCAGGCATTCACGGAGGCGCGCAGGAGCTTCCGGCGGCCCGTATGGAGAAACAGGATCGCCGGCAGCTTGGACAACTCGCTGTAGTTCACCCCGTGGTCGCGGGCCGGGGCGCGGGACAGCATGCGGCGCAGACTGGACGCCGCGTCCGGGTGGCGGCGGTTGAAAGCGGCCTGACTCGCGCGGGCGAGGTCGAGCAGGCGGCGGCCGCCGGTCTGCCCGTAGATCCAAAGCATGATCTCTACATTGCAGAAGTTGCGACCGTCCGCGTGCTCG
>JAHJJH010000150.1 GCA_018823105.1 Verrucomicrobiota bacterium
GGCATTTCGGCGAAGTCGTCCGCCCCCCCGGCGAAGGTCAGCGCCCGCGAGATCGCCGGGCTCTGCGCATCGGCCGGGTCCGTGGCCGAAGCGGACTCCACGCCATCCACCCGGCTGTCGTCATCGGTGTCGGGCAACAGCGGGTGGGCCCCGCGCTCCTGCTCGCTGCGGTTGACCAGCCCGTCCCCGTCGAAGTCCTCGAGACCGTCCGGGATGCCGTTATTGTTGGAGTCATCGTCGCGCGGATTGGTCCCGGAGAGGTACTCGTACCAGGCGTTGAAATCGTCGGTGTCCGTGTCGAACGGCAGCCCGTAGTCCGCGTTGCCGGGCAGGGCGCGCATCTCGAGGTCGGGCCACGGCGGATCGTCCATCAGGTCTATGTACGTAGACCAGGCCTGCGCGAACCAGACGGCGCGCGGGTCGTTGCGGCTGTGGTCGCCGCGGACGATGACGGGCTGGCCGTCGCATTCCAGCTCGGCGTCGAATTTCCCCTTGATGCCTTCCCACCAGGCCTGGTCCTTCGGATCCGTCGTCAGCTCGATGCGCTCCTCGTCCAGGTACATGTTGAAACTGCTTTCGCAGTAGATGTAGACCGCATTCCGGCCGGTGCGCAGGTGGGGGGCGATTTCCAGGGACTGCTCGTTCAATACTTCATTCTCCTCGGAGGTGATGCGCTCGCCGTTGACATAGGCGATCGTCTTGACCATGCCGGGGGTATGGATCTTCAGGATGGCGGTCTGGGGGGCCTTGTAGAGATAGAGGTATTTAAGATACGTCGAATACCGGCCGTCCCAGCCCAGCAGCGAATCCTTGGGCGAGTACCACATGTGGTCTGTCTGGTCGAGCCATGTCCAATACCCGCCCACGGAAGCATACACATGAGCCGCGCGGTAAAAGGCCACGCGCGCGACGTTCTGGGGATCGCTGGATTCGTCAAAGTAGAGCAGGAACGGCCCGAAATTCGTGGTGCGGAAGAACATGTCCAGGCCATGGAGACTTGTCCACCACTCGGGCAACTGGTCTCCGTCCTCGTCGTCGCGCCCCAGCAGCGAGACGGCCGGATTGGTGACGATAAAGGAGGGGGTGTCCGGGATGAAGTAGTCCGGATCGTTCAGGTGGGCGAAGTCCACGGTGTTCGAGCCGCCGTCGTCGAACCGGTAGTACAGGGCCAACGGCTGGCCGTACGCCGGCATGCGCACGTAACCGGAGGGCGCGGGCACGAAGCGGTTGTTCCAGTAGTCAATCTCGTCCCAGCTCCGGTCGTAGTTCCAGACGCGGATATCGTCGAGGTACCCGTCTGAAAAGGCGCGGGCCAGGATGCCGGTGCCGTTGGAAAAGTCCGGCGCCACAAGGGTTTCCTGGGCGATCAGCAGCACCCCGTTGACGAAGATCTTCAGGCTGTTGTCCTGCGGACCCCAGGCCCACGCCACGTGGGTCCATTCGTTGGTGGGCAGCCGCTGGATGGATCCCTCGGGGCCGACCCCGCCGGCCACGGCAATGACACTGGCCCCGGAGAGGAGTTCGACCTTGGGCCGATGATCTTCCAGGCCCACCCAGAAACGCTGGCCGCCGGTGCCCCCTTCCAGGCGGAACACCTCTCCGTCGCCATCCGTCCCGGGGTACAGCCAGGCTTCCACCGTCCACCCGTTGGTGCGCACCAGGAACCGCGACGGATCCGGCAGGATGAACCCGGCGGCCGGCGAGGCGCCCAGGTCCAGGCTCCTTTCCCGGTACAAACGGCTGCTCATCGGGTGCAGGGGGTGCGACAGGTCCGTTCGGATCTCCTCCCCGTCCTCCACGCCGTCGTCATCGGTGTCCTTCCGGAGCGGATCGGTGCTATAGATGCTGATTTCCTCGTAGTTGCTCAAGTCGTCGCCGTCGGAGTCCCATTCCCCGTCGTTCAATACGTCGGCGGGATCGAGGGAATAGGGGTCGTAAGGATCGGAGCCCAAGATGGTTTCCCAGTCGCTCGATACGCCGTCGTTGTCGGGGTCCTGCGGATTGTACGTGGCGGAGATGACGGTGGTGTACCCGCTGGTGACGGCGGTTTGGACGTCGGGCGCCTGGCCCCAGCCGGTCAGCGGTTTGAATTCCACCGTGTAACTCCCGGCGGGCATGGCCACGAGTTCCTCGGAGTTGTACCAGGATCCGCCGGTGACGCGCCATTGCGCGCCCGCGGCCACGGCCTCCGGCGGCGCAATCTGGACATAGAGACCCGTCACCTGCTCGTATCTTCCTGTGACCGTGATCAGGTTGGTGCTGGTGAGATCCAGGGAAATCGCCCCCGGCGTGACCCAGGGCGATACCTCGTTGAACGTGATCAGGTGCGCCCCGAGGCCCACATCGTACAGCGTGACCCCGCTGTTCGTCCAGGGTCCCGCGTCCAGCCGCCATAGCGCCCCCATGGTGATCGCCACGGTGGGTTCAATCAGCACGCGCAGGGCGGCGGTCGCCGGTATGTACTGGCGCAGCACGAGGGCGGTCTCGCCGGGCAGGACGACCGCGGCGGCGGGCGCCGGCTGGTCCCATCCGGGGATGGCCTTGAATTCGACGACGTAGTTGCCGGGTGTCAGGTTGGCCATCGTTTCCCCGGAATTTTTCCATACCCCGCCGGTGACCCGCCACTGTGCCCCCGTGACCGGCCACAACTCGCCGTGGGTATCCAGGTCCACGAACGCGATTTCCACGCGGAGGGCGCCGTTTCGGATGTAGGTTTCGGTCAGGACCGTGGTCACGTTATTGCTCAACACCACCGTGCGGTTGGACGGCGCGGTCCATCCATAAACGGATTTGAAAAGGATCGTGTTTGTGCCCGGGGGCAGGTCTTCGTACACGGAAACCCCGCTGTTGTGCCAGGAGCCCACGCCTTGCACCGCCCACTGGGCGCCGTCGTCTACCGCTTCGGGCGGGAGGAGGGTCACGCGCAGCGAGGGCGGGATGGGAATGGCGCCGTCGTCGTTGGTGGTGAAGGCGGCCAGGCCGCGGAACGTGGCGGCGTGCGACCACTTTTCCCACCAGTCGCCGGAATAGGCCCGTCCGTAGTCCTGGACCTGGCCCCAGGTCCACGGCAGCAGGGAGAGCGTGCCGTTGGTGCCGTTGTTGGCGCTGGTGCCGACCAGCGGATTGGTCCGGTAGCTGCTGCTGTCGTCGGCGCGGTAGTATGCCACCAGGTTCGCCTCGCTGCCCTGCAGCGCATTCGATATGGAGTTCTGGATTTCTATCTCCGTTCGAGGCACGCTCCACAGGCGGATGTCGTCCATGGCGCCGTCGAGGCCGGCGCCCATGCGCTGGACGACGGGGCCGCCGGCATAGATGGCCGGGGATTCCAGCGCCTGGGGGGCCGTGCTGGTATAGGCGCCGCCCACGTAGAGCTTCAGTTCGCGCTGGTAGCCGTCATAGGTGCCGGCCACGTGCGTCCAGTTGGTGGTCAGCGCCGTCGTGCCATTGGCCTGCACGGAGAAACCATTCACGGACACGTAGCGAACGTACGGCACGTTGGTCGGCGCCGTCACGCCGTCGCCCAGGCCCAGTTCGTAGTTCATGCCCGTGGGCCCGACCGCCCGCTGGACCAGGATGCCGCCGTCGCCTTCGCCGGCATTCAGCCGGACCCAGGTTTCGATCGTCCAACTGTCCAGCGCGAAACGGCGCTGCATGGGCATTTCCACAAAATCATCCGGCCCTCCGGGGAACGCGAGCGCCCTGGACACCGCCGGGCTTTGCGCGTTGGCCGGGTCCTCGCCCTCGGCGACTTCGACGCCGTCCACCCAGTCATCGTCATCGGTGTCGGGCAGCAGCGGGTGCGTGCCGCGCTCCTGCTCGCCGCGGTTGACCAGCCCGTCTCCGTCGAAGTCCTCGAGACCGTCCGGGATGCCGTTGTTGTTGGAGTCGTCATCGCGCGGATTGGTGCCGGAGAGAAATTCGTACCAGGCGTTATACGCATCGGTGTCCGCGTCAAAGGGAAGCCCGTAGTCCGGGTTGCCGGGCAGGTAGCGGTTTTCCTTGTCCGGCCGGGTCGGCATTTCGCCGTAACCGAACATCATTTGCCAGAAGGTGGACCACGTCTGCGCGAACCACACGGCGCGCGGGTCGTTCAGGCTGGTGTCCCCGCGGACGATCAGTTGCACCCCATCCACGGTCAACCGCGCGTCAAACTTGCCGATGGTACGCTCGAAGTGATTCGCGGTAGGGGGGATGATGACGGGCACCGTGCGGGCCTCGTCCAGCCAGGTGTCATACTGGCTGATGCATCGGACAAAGATCATGTTGCGGCCGATTTTCAAGTGGCCGGCGACATCGAGGCTCTGCTGCGCATCGGCGGCGTCGTTGGTCGCGGTGAGGAGTTCGCCGTTGACATAGGCGAGGGTGGATTCCATGCCGGGGGTGAAGATATCCAGCGTGGCGGTTTTCGGCACGCTGTAGAGATAGACGTACTTGGTGAAGGCCGAATAGCGGCCGTCATGGCCCAGGCCCTGGTCCTTGGGCTCGTGGTAGAGGTTGTCCGCGTCCTGGGCCCAGCCCACGGTGTTGCCGATGGAGGTGTACGCCCGGAACGTGCGGAAATAGGTCACGCGGGCCAGGAACCGGGCCGTGGAGTCGAAGTACTCGAAATTCGGGCCGTACTCGAACTCCGGATACTGGTCGAGGTTGTGCACCTTGACCCACCATTCGGGCAGCAGATCGCCGTCCTCGTCGTCATACGCCAGCAGCGATACGGCTTCGTTCGTGCTCATCATGGCGACCGTGCCGGGGATGAAGTAGTCGGGATCGTTGAGATGCGCGAAGTCCACCGTGTTGGATCCGCCATCGTCGAAGCGGTAGTACAGCGCCAGGGTCTGCCCGTAGATGGGCGTGCGCACGAATCCCGCCGGGGCCGGGTAGATGCGGTTGTGCCAGAAATCAATCTCCTCCCAGCTCCGGTCATAGTTCCAGAAGCGCACGTCGTCGAGATAGCCGTCGGCCAGGGCGCGCGCCAGCACCCCCGTGCCGGCAAAAAAGTCCGGGGCCGCGAGGGTCTCCTGCGCGATCAGCAGCACCCCGTTGACGAAAATCTTCAGGCTGTTGTCCTGCGGCCCCCAGGCCCACGCCACGTGGGTCCACTCGTTGCTCGGCAGTTGCTGGATGGACCCGGAAGCCCCCACGCCGCCGGCGGTGGCCATGACATTCGTCCCGGAGAGAATCTGCACCTTGGGACGGAAATCCTCCAGGCCGGCCCAGAAGCTCTGACTCGCCCCGGCGCCGACCAGGCTGAACACCTGCCCGTCCCCGTCCGTGTCCGGCCGGAGCCAGCATTCCACCGTCCAGCCGTTCGTGCGGACGTACAGCCGCGACGAATCGGGCAGGTCGAACCCGGCCGCCGGCACGGCGGCCAGGTCCAGGCTCCGCTCCCGGTACAGCCGGCTGCTCATCGGGTGAAGCGGGCTGGTGATGTCCTCCCGGACTTCGGTCCGGTCGTTCACCCCGTCGTCGTCCGTATCCGGCCGCAGCGGATCCGTCGCGTAGGTGACGATTTCCTCGTAGTTGCTCAACCCGTCGCCGTCCGAATCCCACTCGCCGTCGTTCAGGATGTCCGCCGGATCCAGGGAGTAGGCATCGTAGGGATCGGACCCCAGGATCAGTTCCCATTCCGTGGAGAGCCCGTCGCCGTCGGGATCGTTCTCGTCCTCGGGCGAGGTGACCTCGACGGACAGGAGCGGTTGGTAGGCGCCGACCTGGGCGGAGAGCGAGCCGCTTCCCGCGCTGACGCCCAGGACGGAAAAGACCGCGCTGACATAGCCCGCCGGGATGGTGACGGTGTCCGCCGACAGCGTGAACAGCGACGGCGAGTTGTTGGCCAGGGTCACTACCAGGCTGCCGCCGGCCTCGACGGCCGGGCGCCGGATCGTGATGACGCGCAGGGCGCCGACGGGCACGCTGGCCGGGTCCGGATCGAAGATCAGGGCCGGATTGCTGACGAACACCTGCCGCGAACTGTCGGCGCTGGGCTCGACCCCGATGGCCGTCACGCTGACGATCGCCGCGCCCGGTTTCAAAGCATACACGGGGAAATTAACGCTCTGCGCGCCGGCCGGGATCGTCACGGAGGCGGGGGTTTGCAGCACGGCCGGATTGTCGCTGACGGGATACACGGTCAGCGCCGACACGTTGGTCGGCGAGCCGCGGGTCACGGTCATGATCAGCGTGTCCCCCGCCGCCACGGTGGGTGAGGCGGGCGCCAGAAGCAGGCCCGCGTTGGTGCTGACCAGCGCCGATATGTTGGTCGCATAGCTGCCCACCCGCGCGGTCAACTCGACGTTGGTGGAGGCGTCGCCCTGGATCGCGGCCAAGCCGGAAATGTACAGGGTCTTGCTGACCTCGAAGGTGCTGAATTGCACGTTCACGCTGGCGTTGGTCTTCAAGCCCGCGGCATTCGTGCCCACGCCCAGGACCGACGGTGCGCCGCTTTCGAGCTGGAAGTTCAGCGTCGCGTTGGCGTCAATGGTTCTCCGCACGACCAGGGGCACCGTCTCGCCCACCCGCAGGGCGGGGGCGGCGGGCTGGAAGCTCAACGTCGGATGATCCACGGTGATCTCGGCGGTGTCCGACCAGATGATGCCATACATGACAGCGATGAAGTGCACCCGGATGGGTGAGAACAGGCCGTCCACCTGCTTTCGGGCCGCCAGTGTTACCCCATCGACGCCGGTCAGATACGATTGGTAAACGAAATTGGAGTTTGATTCGTCATACACTAGAGGTTGTTCTATGGGTTCGGTGGGGGCTGCCAGGCGTTCGGGATCCTCCGAGTAAATGTATATCTTCGTCGGTGGCAAAGGATCGGCGTTTGTGTTGAGGCCGGTGATAATAAACGAGATGGTGTCGCCGGCCGTGACGTTCCCGCTCGTCGGAAAAAGCACTTGCCCCCGCGCGGCGTGGGTCAGGATCAGCATTCCCAGCGCCGCGGCCCCGGACAAAATACAACGGGCTTTCATGACGTCCTCCTTACGGCTGCTGAATGACCACCGCCACCGTCGCGCCCTGGCTGTCGGTCACGCGCACGGAGTTGTCGCCGAGCCGGTTGCGGGTATAGACCACGGTCTCCCCCGTGTCCTGGTCCAGGCTGCCCAGGGCGGGGTCCTGCAGGGTCCAGTGGTACGGCGGGTCGCCGCCCGTGGCCGTCAGGAGCGACCGGTCGCCGTCGTTCTCCAGCGAGGTGGGATTGCCCGTGGCGGCCAGCGGCTCCGGCGGCTCCGGCGGCTCCGGCGGTTCCGGCTCCGGCCCCAGCCGGGCGGTGATTGTCGCCAGGGCGGACCGGCCGGCCTGGTCAAAGACCAGGACCTGGTTGTCCGCGACCACGCGAACGGTGTAGAGCGCTTCGTTGGGCCGCGATGGGGCGATCGAGCCGGCGCCGTTGGCCACCTCCCAATCGTAGGGCTCGGTGCCGCCATCCACCTGAAACCGAACAATCTGGCTGACGTAGGTTACCGTGGCCGTGGTGGGCGTGATCCGCAGATAGCGGTTGCCGTCGGGCCGCGTTTCCGAGGCGTAGGGGTTCGCGTCGAAATAGTCGCCGATCTGGCCGCTGTTCACGTTGTCGTCCGTTTCGCAGCCCGGCCCCGCGAGGAGGGCCAGGACCAGCATCGGCACGCCGGCGATTCGCCACAGGCTCGTTTTCATAGTGGCTCCTTCTACATTAAGGTTAGCAGGCTGTAGGTTGTTAGGCTATAGGCGGATAGGGTTTTTTTAAAAGATTACATGCATCGATATGGTCGCCACGGCCATGTCCTTTTTCTTCCTCGTCATTATTCCTACATCCTTATACCCCTACAGCCTAAATCCCTACAGCCTAAATCCCTACAGTCTATCCACGTCACGAGGCCGGGGGCGTTTCAACCGGCGTTTCCTCTTCCCCCGGCAACGGGATGCCCAGGGGCCGGCCCCACATGGGCCACTCCACCTGCAGGATCACCTGGTGCCGGGTGACATTCTGGTCCTGCCCGATGACGTTGATGCCGGTGATGCAGAGAAAAGGATTGCTCGTCTCAAAGACCGTCACCACGGCCGCCATCTCGGCGTAACTGCACTCGAGGGTGATCTGCACGGCGTACGGACGCAGGAAACGGCCCGCCTTGACCAGCGCATCCCAGGCGGCGTCCGGCATCCGGACCGGAGTCACCCCGCCCACGTGCACGTTCACGCTGCGCGCCGCCGCGTATACCTTCTCCGTCACCCAGGACAGCGGGCTTTCCGGCGGCACGATGTACTGCTCCATGGCCAGCCGGATATCCCCGATGGCCCGGTCGTAATCCTCGCGGAGTTTGGCCTCGCTCTGGGCCGCCAGCTTGGCCTTCTGGATGTTTTCGTTGAGGTCGTCCAGTTCCCTGGAACTCTTGCCCCGCTTGGCCAGAAACGGGGCGAAGACGAAGATGTGCAGGGCGATCAGCCCGCCCACGGCCCACATGCCGATCAGCAGGAACAACTGCAGGCGCTGTTTTCTGGACATGGCCATGGCTACGGCATCTCCCTTTTCCTGGTCGAGGCCTCGATCGCGAAGGCCCGGCCGGCGGGCCCCTTGGTCCGGTCCTCCTCGCTTTGAAGCCGTTGCAGCCGGACCGACTCCAGGATGGCCCGGAAAATCGGAGACCGCCGCAGGGCGGCATCGAACTGAAGCACGATGTCCTCCGCCATGTGCCCGGAGGCGCGTCCTTCGATCAATAGGAAAAAATGGCGCACGGGCACGCCGGGGGCCGCCGGGGCCCGGGCCGATTTCCCGGCGCCCTTGTCTCCCGCCGCCGCGGCTTTCGCGCCGGCTTTGGGCGTGCCGGTCTTGGGGGGCGCCCCTTTGCGCAGGCTAATCTCCGTCTCACCCCGGATGTTCAGCCGGCGGAACTGAATGGAAGGATGGACGATCTGCCACAGCACGGCCAGGGGCTTGTTCCACTCGATGCGGGAGACTTTCCAGCCCGCGAGTTCCTGGTCCATCTTCTTCTTCGTGGCCAGGTCCTGTTTCATGGCCAGCGTCTGTCGGTACATCGGCTCGCGAACCTTCCAGATCTCCCGGGCGGAGAACAGTTGCTGGCGCGCGTTGCGGTATTTCAACAGGGTCAGCGCGCCGAAGAGCAGCGCGAAGAGCACCGCCGTCAGGACGGATACGCGGATGATGAAGGTCGTGCTGACCAGTCCCTGCCTCCGGAACTCCACCGCCTGCATCAGGTTGACGCGCCCCGTCATCGTTACTCCCAGGTTCCCAGGCAACACCCGAGGGCGGCCGCGAACCGCGTCTGCTGGCCGTCCAGGGCCGGGGGCAGCGCGTCGGCGGCCATCGTCAGGCCCTCAAACGGATTCCAGCGCTCCACGGCTACGCCGGCCGCGCGCTTCAGCTCATCCACCCAGAACCGCGAAAGGCTCATGCCGCCGGAGGCGTACAGCTTCTCGACCTGGCACTCCTCCCGGCGCTCGATGAATTCCTTGGAGAGCGAGAGCTGGCGGAGGAAAGGATCCACCACGTCGCGCAGGACCTGGGAAAGGTCGAACGAGCTGTCCGCCAGGATGCCGCGCGCCGTTTCCGCGTCCACGCCCAGCCGCTGCTGTACCCGCTCCCGCACCGACTGCATGCCCAGGTCGAACTTGCGCACCAGGACCGGCAGGTTCCGGTGCAGCAGCGCCATGGTGGTTTGCTGTTCCCCGGACTCGACCAACCCCACCGTGCCCTGCTCGTACCCTTGGCCGCGGCCGTGCAGGAAGGCCGTGATGACCGCCAGGCCGGAAATCTCCAGCGAGAACGGAGCCGGCGCGCCGACGGCGAAATGACCCAGCAGCGATTTCGCCTCCTCCTCCGGCAACGTAACGACGATCAGCCGGGTTTCGTTGCGTAACTTCGGCGGCGTGATGATCGCATAGCCGATCCGCTGGTCTTCCGCCGCGCCCGTGTGCTCGCGGATCTGGATATCCCGCTCGAGGCCCGACTCGAACCGGCCGGGGATGCTGAGAATACGAACGCTGGCGTGCGCCCCGGACACGGCCAGGGCCGTGTAATTGGTCAGGAGGGAACGGGGCAGGGGCGGTCGCGCCGTTTTGGATCCGGCTTCCGGCGCGGCGAACGAGGGCAGAATGTCGACCTTCAACACGGTCAACCCGTCCCTGCCGCGGCGCATCCGGACGGCCTTGACTCCCGTCGAGCCCATGTCAAGCCCGAGGATCTCGGACGGGGGTCTTCGCCGGCGGTCGGCGCCCGTTCGTTTAAGCGATAGCATAAAATTCCAGCTTCCTTCGGCCGGATCCGGTTTCCTCTCGAAGGCGCTGGGGCAGTTGTACCTCCGCCGTCCGCGCGGAGCAAGCGGCTCCTTCGGGACCGCCGGGCGGAGGCTTATTTCTGCCAGGCCGTGACACCCACCAGGTCGCCTTCGGTCCCGGGGGTGGAGTCACCGGGCGCGGTAGGGGTCGAGTCCTCGTACGTCATGAGCGACCAGCTCCCGCTCTTGTCGAACTCGCCGGCGCAGAAGATGCTGCCGACCACGTCGCCGCTGCCGCTCTTGTCGAACTCGCCGGTGATGGCGTAGATCAGGCCGTGGAACTTTCCACTGCCGCTGATGTCAATGTCTCCGTCGCGGCTGATGACGGCCGGGAAGTCTTCCACTTTAATCTGGTCGCCGCTGCCGCTCAACTTGACGTCGCCCGTCGCGATGAAGCAGCCGATCAGCTGGCCCGATCCGCTCCACTGGAGGTTCCCGTTTACCCACATGATGCCGCCCGCCGGGGCCAGGTCCGCGCTGCCCATGAAGTGCTGGTTCCCGTTATAGACCTGCCCGTTCGCCAGCGCGTGCTGGTAATAGGGCGTCAGGTCAATCGGCGGTAGCGGCACCAGGGCCACCGGGCCCGTGGTCGCCGTGCCGTGGACGTTGTCGGGGCTCTTGCCTTTCCATGTAGGCGCGGCCGCGTCGCCATATATCTCCGTCGAGCCCGTGGTCCAGAACTGGTCGCAGGAGGAAACGTTGCCGTAGATCTTTTCGCTGCCCGACATCTTGTATCTGTTGTTGCTATGGATTTTTCCCCCTCCGCCGATGGCCATCGTTCCGCTGCCGCTCCAGGTCATCAGGTCATCCGAGACGACGGCATAGCCGTAGGCCCCCTCGGGCCCGCCGCCTTCGCTGCCCGGTTCGCGGTAATTGAAGTTTTTCACGTCTATCATTACCGTTGCCAGGACCGGGCCGCAGTGGCCGACGCTGGTGATCAGCGCCATCGCGTTGCCCACCGGCGTGACCGTCGCGTCGTACCCGCCGTCTTCGTAGTCCGTCGCCGGAAACGCCCCGGCCTCGTTACGCAGGCCGAAGTTCGTCTTCAGCAGGCTGTAGGCCTCGTTCGCCCCCGCCTCGGCGTAGGACTGCGCCTTCATGTAGTCGCGGGCCCTACCCATGGCGTGCGTCTGCTGCCTGGCGAACCCGACCAGCGCCGCGCTGGCCATGCAGACCAGCAGCAGAACGATCATCATCGTCACGAGGGCCGAACCCGCCCGCCCTCCGTTCTTCCTTGGCCGTATCGTCTTCATGGTGCTCCTCCTATTTTCCCGTGTTGCGAGGTTCCACTTCAACTGTCGCGGAGGAGGTCAGCCGGTTGCTGCTGCCCCCCCCGATCGTCATCAGGTCCTCGAAAATGGTCAGGTCTATGCTCACGCCCTTGACCAGCGGTTTGTTGTCCACCATCAGTTCGTAGATGCCGTAGTCCGGGCCCGTGGTCATCTTCCCCCCGATATCGGCCGCCCGGTATTCGCCGGTCCAGCGGATCGTCACGTCCTTCAGGCTCGGCACGTTCCACCCGTCGCTGCTGGCGCGCATCAGGGCCTGGAACTGCACGTAGCGCCGGTTGCCGGGCGTGATGCTGCCGCCCGAGGCCATGGCCGTGAGGTTGCTCCAGGGGGCCGCGTCGGACATGTCCTCGTTGTCCGCCGTGCGCACTTTCAGGTCCACCGCCGTGCCCGAGGGGCGGATCGAGTTCCAGGTCATGGTCTGATAGGCCGGCGCGCTCAACTGCGTGTCCGCGGTCTGGGAGGTGAATAAGCCGTTGCTGGGGGCCAGGAGGTGCAGGCGGTTGACCGCGTACAGCCGGCTGTCCACCACCATGTTCGTCTTGGTGCTCCAGGTCGCCGCGGTGACGTCGCCCACCACGGCCCCGTTCGTCCCCGGGATGATGTAGCAGCCCGGCGGCGGCGGGTTGCTGCCGGTCCCGGTGTGCAACTCCGTCCAGTACCGGCTGTCACAGCGACCGGAGTACGCCTGGGTGACCCGGAAGGTCACGAGGTAGCTTTTCTCCTTGTCGATCCAGAACGACTGTCCGCTGCCCAGCATGCCCAGCGCGTAGTATGTCGGCGGGATGTCGACGTCCGGGTTCCCGCTGAAGTACAATTGCTTCTCGGTGCCCGCCACGGCGTCGGGGGTGTAGCTCAAAGGGTCCGCCGCCTCGGCGATGTAAGCTGCGGTGATGCGCAGCCACCGGCTCGCCGACGCGACGAACCAGATCCAGTTGAGCGGCCCGTTGTTCTTGATGGCGCTGCCCTCCATCATCGTCTTGCCGCGCACCAGGACCCGGACCACGGAGCCCTGCAACGTATCGTTGGTCGTCCAGCCGCCGGTGTAGTCCAGCGTCTGGTCCATCGCGTACCACGTGTCGCCGGCGGGCTGCAGCCGCATCACGAAATCCTTGGGCGCCAGGGAGGTGTCGAACTCGACCAGCGTATCTTCGTTCTTGGCGCCCGCCGCCCGGAAGTTCGTCTCCTCCCACCGGTCGTTTTCCATGGAAAGGGTGAATGACGCGCCCGCCGCCGTGGCCGGAAACAGGAGGTGGTAGTTGCCGCTCCACGAACCGGCGGCCCGGTAATCCGCCGACGCCGTCGCGCCCGACTGCGCCGCCACGGTCTGGGCCTCGCCTTCCCGCTCCAGTCCGCTCGGCGACATCACCAGCGTGTCCAGGCCCACCTTGTACCCGGTGCTGGCCGGGTTCCTGTCGATGACCGTGAACTTGAAATCGTGCGATCCGGACGAGAGCAGGAAGGAGCCCAGGCTGACCCCGAGGGCGCGCGCCAGGGTGGGGCTGTAGGCGTCGAAGACGGCGCCCTTGCCGTGAATCTGCCACGTGAAGAGGTTCTCGAAGATCGCCGTGGTCGTGGCGTTCGCGCCGTTGGCGGCGCCGGCGCCGCCCCCCGCCGTCACGACGTCCGCCAGTTGCTGTTGCCGCTGCGCCGTGGTCAGGTCGAGGTCGCGCGGATCGAAGACCGTTCGCCGTAACTGGTGCGGCGTGCTCTGCCACACGTGGTACACCACGGTCTGGTCCCACAGGATGTGATCGTAGACATCCAGTTCGATCACCCCGTCGCCGTCGTCGTCGCGCGCCAGCGGGAAGCTGATGGCCGTGTACGGGCCCGGCCCGTCCGGGTAGAAGTGGATCTTGTCCATGCTCGAGAGGCGAAGTTCGGCCTTGAGGCGCTCGAGGGCCTTGCGCACATCCATGTCCAGCTCGTGCTGGATGGATTGCATGCGCTCGCCGCGCAGGACGTACAGCCAGCCGGCGATCGCCCCCCCCATCACGATCGCCAGGATCAACACGGCGACGATCAGTTCGATCATCGAAAAACCCGCGTTATGCCGGGGATGGTTCATTGCGGCACCAGGTATTCCGTGAACAGCGATGAAATCTCTTCCGCTTCCGCTCCGAACTGAAGGTTCCGCCGGCTGCGGATCTGCACGGTCACGATGATCTCCGTCAAGCTGGGCGCATAATTTGTATTCACGGCCGAGGACCGCCGGAACCACCCTTCGGCGGCGGGGACCCCGTGTTCGTCCACCACCAGGTTGTCCTCCGCCAGCAGGTACAGGTCCGAGTATTCGTAATTCCGCGCGCGTTCCAGCCGGCTGCGGCCCAGGTTGGTCGCCACGTAATGATCGCGCGCGGATCGGCTCAACCGGGCGGCATGGATGACCACCAGGTAGGCCCCGGCCAGCGCCATGAACACCAGCACCAGGGCGACCATCACCTCCACCAGCGTAAAGCCCTTGTGCCGTCCGCCTTCCCGCTGTTTTTCCCATTGCATGGCTCTTTCCTTAATACACTTCCACTATCCATAACTAATTGAGCATGTTCCATGCCCTTCCGGGGTAAAGGGTTTTTCCAAAGGTCGGGTCAGCATTATACAGCCTGTTGCCCAAATCGTTTTTCTCTTCGCGGCGTTGTAGCGGCGCGTCTGTGACGCGCCGAATTCCTTGAGAAACGAAGCCCCTGCGCTTCGCAGAAGCGCAGCTACAACGAGGGAGACGATTTCGGCAACACCCCGTATATATCTAATATATATAATTTGGCCCTTTTTTCATGAGCATTTTTGCGGCATTTCTAAGAAATGAGAATCCTGCCTGGCCCTTGCGGAACCAGAAGCCTCGTCTGAGACATTTGTCGGAACGAGGACGACGGCGCGGCAAGAGCGCAGGCCCTACAGAGGACGACGACGAGGACGAGAAGGAGAAGGAGAACGAGGTCTCAGACTTGATCCATCCGGCCCGCGGCGGGCTGGCGGCGGTACTGATATCTGCCACCCTGCCACGTTGCCCCTTCGGCTCA
>JAHJJH010000151.1 GCA_018823105.1 Verrucomicrobiota bacterium
AGCCGTTCCCCGAGCCGCTCAAGTGGGTCCTTCAGCACATCGTGCTGTCGCATCACGGCAAACACGAATTCGGCAGTCCCAAGCTTCCTGCGATCCCGGAGGCCATCGCCATCCATCATCTGGATGCCCGCAATTTCGTGGAAGACCTGGTGCGGAAAAAGGAATTGGTAGGGCGGCTTGGCTCAAGCCGCCGGGACGGCGGCGCGTTGGCCCAACGCGCCCTACCCGTCGCAATCCCGGAAGTCCCTGGCTACGACTACGTCTTCGGCGACACGTTCAACGACTACTCCGTCCCCTACCACCTGACGACTGTGGACTTCACGCGCCAGCTTGACGCCCTGATGAGCGACCGGGGCATGTACCTTTTGAATATGATTGACCGGTTCGATTCTGGCCGGTTCCTGGCCGCCATCATCGCGACCTTTCGTGAGGTGTTCCCCGGGGTCTATGTGTTCTTCTGTCACCGCAATCTCACATCTCGCGGAACGTACGTGGTGATCGGGTCAAAGCACCCGCTCGAGCCGGCGGACCTGTCGGATCTGGACGAGCGCCTCCGGCAGCACCCAGACTTTTTCGGATTCCGCCTGGCCGACGATCAGGTCGAGGACCTGCTCGCGCGCACCCATGCCCAGCCGCTGACCGACGACCATGCGCCGGTGGAGAACCTCCTGGCCGATGTCGTGCGCCGCGATTACCCGGAAGGGCTGGATGTTCACCATTTAAAAGCAGGGTTGCGCGAGGCCGAGAAGAGCAGGCTGGACCGGGCGATCTGGCGTTTCGAGCGCGCACTGGAGATCAATCCGGGGAACACCCAGGCGCTGTATAATCTCGGGGTCGCCTGGATGGCCAAGGGTGAGCCGCAGCAGGCCCTGCAGGCCTTCGGGACCGCCCTGGAAATGGATCCGGACTACGTGGACGTGCGCAATAATGCGGGCGTGGTGCTGGAGGGGCTGGGCATGCTGGACGAGGCCGCGGAGCAGTTCGAGGAAATCATCCAGCGCCGGCCGGAGGCCGTGGATGCCCGGGTGAATCTCGCAACCATCCGGGCGCAGCAGGGGAGGGGGGACGAGGCCGTGGCGTTGTTGCGAGAGGCCGTGCGGCTTGATCCGGGCCACGTGCAGGCGCGGCAGAATCTGCAGGCTTTATCGGAGGAAAGGTAGGGCGGCTTAGCCCAAGCCGCCGAGGGCAGGAGATCGGCGCGTTGGGCCAACGCGCCCTACCAAGACCTGATCACGTAAAAGGTAGGGCGGCTTGGCCCAAGCCGCCGCGTTGGGTATTTTTCATTCATGCTCCCGCAGAGGAAAATATTGCCGCATGCTGTCCCCTCGTGGGTGTCCGAGGGCGCAATTTACTTCGTCACTATCTGCGCCAAGCCGCGGGGTATCAATACACTGGCCACGGCTGACATCGCGCCCTGGCTTCTTGAGACCCTGGCTTTCCGCGAACGCAGAGATGACTGGTATCTTCACTTGGTGTTGATCATGCCGGATCACATTCATCTGCTGATGAGTTTCCCCCGCGTGCCGGGGATGGTTCAAAGCCTTGGCCAGTGGAAGCGTTTAGTAGCACGTGAAAAGGGAATTCACTGGCAGCAGGGTTTCTTTGAGCATCGTTTACGAAGCGATGAGAGCCTTGTCAAGAAGGCCCATTACATTCGCGAGAATCCCGTTCGCGCCGGTCTGTGTGTTCGGTGGGAAGAATGGCCGTATATGATTTCCAAGGGTCTCTGGTAGGGCGGGTTCGCGGCTCGACTGAGCTCGCCGAAGTCCGAACCCGCCGCGGCGCGTTGGGCCAACGCGCCCTACCCAGGAATGTGATCAAGCAAAAGGTAGGGCGGCTTAGCCTGCCCGCCAAAGCCCACAGGGCGACGGCGGGGCTCAAGCCGCCGCAGCTTCGGCGCGTTGAGCGCCCGCGCCCTGCCCAAAAACAAACGACCCCGCTTTTCAGCGGGGTCGTTCTTCAAGCTCTGTTGATTCCTGCTTATTTGCGTTTGCGGGTCGCCCGCAGGCCCATCAGGCCCAGAACCAGCATCGTTAACACGCCTGGCTCCGGAATCGCCAGGGGAGACAGGGTTGTGTCGACATCGCCAGCATAGGTGACATCAAAATCATCAAACGTCGGAGCGGAATGAGGATACGTCCATGTCGGCCCGTTGGCATACTGGTTTGTCAGCGAGGTCGGTACGCTGCCAGCCGCGAAATTGGGTGAAGCGTCGGACCAGAAGCGCGCAAAGTAGACTCGATTTGATTGCACGTCCCCCCCTGCGACAACCTGTCCACCAGAAAACCAGCCATCAGCCCCAGACGCTGCGCCGGCTCCGATCCATCGCCAGTCCACGACGACATCGTCTGAAAAGCCCGTGCCATCGCCGGAATTGTACGCCTGACTCGGGGTGCCATCCACTCCGACCCAGAGCAATTGCACGAAGCAACCCACGCTGCTAAGTAGATCGCCATTCAGCAAGGTCGTGCCATCCCCGTAGTTCGCATACCCGACGTCCTGAAACCAACCAATACCCTCTCCCGATGCCCCGAGGGCCAGTGCACACAAGACCACACCTGCTGTTATCAGTTTGCGCATTATTTCCTCCACGGTGCTTTTATCTGCCTTTTTACTCGTGCTAACCCTAGAATGTATAGGGCCGTGCCTCAACCCAATTGAAATTAACCGAATCGCGATTGCGGTAGAAAAATCCCACTCCTGCTCCCACATATACATTCGTAGCCAACGTACCGCTTAAATTGTACCACTTTCGATCCGTAGACTTCAACCAATAAGTATCATATTTTGCTGTGCCGCTATTCCACAGGGTCGCTTGGTCGGCCACGCCTTCGGATTTCCCTGATTTCCCATTGGTCAAGCCGCTATTGTTGATGTTAATGGCCGTGCTGAAGGGATATGAGACAAGTGAGAATCCCGGGACCAAAACATTGGTGATGATGTCATCTGCAGGCACGTCTCCACTCACAACAACAACCCTGTTTGTAACGGCACGATTGCGAATGTAAAAGCCGTCATCTGGGTTTAGATAAACGTTCGTAGCCCGTAGGCCACTCAAGTCGTACCAGTAGCTATCCGCTGCCTTTAGCCAGTAGGTCTGATATCTTTGCAAGCTCTGGTCCCACAGGTTGATTTGATCAGCCACGCCCTCGGACTTTCCTCCAGTAAGCTGCGGCCCGATCACGTTGTCCAGATTATTGGACGACTTCTCAAAAGGTGTGGACACCATGGTAAACCCACTGGACACCGCCGTGAGTTTCTGGAAGCCGACGACGTTGACGGAATAGACTTCGCTCTGGGCGAAGGCGGGGGCCGCAATCAATACGCAAAGCAGCGCCAAGCCAAACAACGCTACCGGTCTGCACGCTCTATGCATGAGTCAAGCCGCCTTTCTTAAACAACGCTCAAATTGTTATTACAAAAGATACAAACTACGTACTTCAACGTAAAGCGCTTTTTTCATCTTTTTTCTGTTTCTTCAACCCTCCTGTTTTCAATGCGTTGCAACAGTCGTTTCGCGGCTGCCGCTTGTTCGCCTTACGCAGTTTGCCATTTAAGAGGGACGCGAACCTTTTCCAAAGCCGAAAAACCGTGGCCTCGCGGGAGCTCGATCTTCCAGTTACCCATGAGGCCGGAAGGTGGGGCGGGTTCGCCGAACCCGCCGGGAAATGCGGCGCGTTGAGCCAACGCGCCCTACCTACGGACGTTGACTTCGTCCGTACTTCTCCGTACTAGTGAGCCCGCCGTCGCCCTTCGGGCTATGGCGGGCAGGCGAGCCGTCGCGAGAAAGAAGACCAGTTCATGGATCATCAGGCAAAGACAACCTTGGCGCCTCCCGCCGCGGCGGATCGCGAGGACTGGTTCCTCTCCCGCCTGGACGACGAGCCGCTGCCGGCCGAGGGCCTGCTGGATTTCCTGCGCATGCTGCAGGACGGCGGCGAACCCGATCGGGCCGATGCCTGGGCGGAACTGCTGGAGGATACGCTGATCGAACGCGGGGCGCTCGTCCAGGCGGTGAGGGTCCTGCGCGCGAGGGAGCGCTGGCCGGCCACCGCCCGCGACGGCGCGTTCTGGAAAGCCCGCGCGATGGCGCTGCTGGAGTCGGATCATGACCAGCGGTCCCTGGTGGCCCACGCCGGGTTTAACGCGGGGCTTCCGCCGGCCGAATGTTTTCGCCGGCTCGATCTTCTTCTCGCGCTCCGCCCCGGCGCTCTATGCCTCGACAAGACCTGGGGCTTCGGCCTCGTGCGGCGCGTGGACTATTTCTACGGGCGGGTCGAGATTGATTTCGAACACAAACAGGATCACTTCCTTTCGCTGGCCTATGCCGCCGAATCGCTGGAGTTGCTTTCCGATGACCACCTGCTCGCGAGGCAACATCGCGAGCCGGAGGAGTTGGCCCGATGGGTTCGCGAGCGGCCCGCCGAGATCGTGCGCGTAGCGCTCCACAGTTACGGGCCGCTGACCGCCGCGCAGCTTCAGGAGAAGCTGACCGCCCACCTGGTGCCGGTGTCGGACTGGAAGAAATTCTGGGATACGGCGCGCGCCGGGTTGAAGAAGGATCCTCTGGTCGAGGTCCCCGCGAAACGCTCCGAGCCGTTGCGTCTGCTGGACCGGCCGACGGCCTTCGACGCCGACTGGTTGAAGGCGCTGGCGGCGGAACGCGACATGGACCGCATCGTGGCCGAAGTCGAGCGATACGAACGCGAGCGCGAAACGATGGAGAGCCCGGTCGGCGAAGAGGCGGCGCGCCAGGTGGTCGGCGAGCGACTCGCCTTTGTGATCAAGGGGGTCGGCCGGTCGCGGCCGGACCTGGAGGTCGCGGCCGCGCTGGCGGCCGACCGGCTGGGCCTGGCGCCGGAACGGATAGGCACCGGCGGCCGGATCCGGGAGTGGATGGAGGAGTCCCGGTATCTTCAAATCATAAGGAATCTGCCCGCGAAAACCGTCGAATTCTTCCTGGCCGCCCTGGAGCGCGCCGACGCCGAAGCGGCCCGCGGGCTGTGGCTGGCGAATCTGAACCGGATGGGCTTCACCGCGCTGGCGGAGGCCATCGCCCGGCTCCAGGCCGCGGGCTGGGAGGAGCGATGCGCCGGTGTCTTGCGGGATCTCCTGGCCGCGCGGAAGACCGAAGTGGAAGTGCTGTACTGGATCACGCGCAACATGGACCGCCTCGCCGCGTGGCATCTTGCCTCGCCGTCCGAACTGATGACCCAGGTGCTGGACGAACTGGCGCGGGACTACAGTGGAGAGCGGCTGAAGGTGAAGAACCAGCTCCGGTCCCGTTTTGAGCAGAAGGAATGGTTGCAACCGATGCTCGCGGCCCTGGACGAGCGCAAGCGGCGCGAGGTGCTTCAGCGCGTCCGGGAGTCGCCCGCGTGGTCGGCGCTGGACCGCCAGTCGTTGATGGGCCAGATCGTCAAGATGTATCCCGAGCTGGAACAGGTGCTGTCCGACGGCGCGGTGGAGAGCGCCGCGGAAACGGCGCCGGCCGCCGTCACCTCGTGGCGGACCTACCGTGCGCGCCAGGCGCAGATGGACAAGCTCGTGCGCGAGGACATCCCCCGCAACAGCCGCGAGCTGGCCCAGGCGCGGGCCCACGGGGATCTCCGGGAGAACGCCGAATTCAAGGCGGCCAAGGAGATGCAGGGCATTCTCTTTCGCCGGCGATCGGAGTGGGAGGTCATGCTGCACCGCGTCAGCCCCACGGATTTCCGCGACCTGCCGTGCGATCGCGTGGGGTTGGGGACGGGCGTGCGGTTGCGTTATCCCGACGGCCGCGAGGAGCGGTATCACATCCTGGGCGAATGGGATCAGGACGAGGCGCTGCATATCATCTCCAGCCAGACGCGCATGGCCCAGGCGCTGCAAGGGCGGCGGGCCGGCGAGACGGTTCGGGTCCCGACCGAATCCGGCGATGTCGAGTGCACGCTGGCGGAGGTCGGCGGGCTGCCGGACGAAGTGCGGGCGTGGATCGGCGGGCCTTAAGGCGAGACTGTAGCCGGCTTCGGTGAAGCCGGCGGCCGGGACCGGCGGTCCCGGCTACAGCAGACGTTGAGCCGGAGGAGGTTCAGGCATGGACCGGTGGGCCGTGAGCGGACGCAGACGGCTGCGCGTGACACACGCGCAGCTACAACGCCTGTGTCTGGACCCCCTGTTGTAGCCGCGCCTGTGCCAGGCGCGGATGTGGATTTCAGGTTTTCCTTTTTTTCCAGGGCCAGCCGGGTATATTCACGGCGATTTCAACAACGAGGGCTGAACCATGATCAAGGCGAAAGTCGTGGGGGCGGGCGGGTATGGCGGGGTGGGGATCACCGAGTTGTTGCTGCGGCACCCGTCGGCCCGGCTGGCGTGCCTGGTGGATGTGGCCGATGTGGGCTTGCCCCTCAGCGCCCTCTATCCGCACCTGGCGGGCTTCTGCGACATGACGATCTCGGCGCCGGACAGCGCGGAGGCGCAGGCGGCCGCGGATGTCGTCTTCTTTTCCACGCCCGACGGCGTGGGCATGCAACTGGCCGAGGCGGAGTTGAAGAAGGGCGCCCGGGTGATCGATTACAGCGGCGATTTCCGATTCAACGACGCAGACACCTACGCGGAGTACGCACGGCGCATCGACCGCGATCCCGTGCATAAGTCGCCACACCTGCTCCCGCAATCCGTGTACGGCCTGGCCGAGCTGCACCGGGCGGAGATCGGCCGGGACCAGCGGCTCGTGGGCAACCCGGGTTGCTTCGCCGTGAGCTGCCTGCTGGGCCTGGCGCCGGCGGTCCGCCACGGGCTGGTGGATCTCGAGAGTCTCATCTGCGACTGTAAGACCGGCGTTTCGGGCGCGGGGAAGAAACCGGCGCCAAGCTTCCATTACCCGGCCCGGTACGATCACATGAACGCCTACCGGCTCGCCGGCCACCAGCACGTCATGGAAGTCGAGCGCGAGCTCGGTCTGCTGGCGGGAGAAGCCGTGCGCGTCACGTTCACCGCGCAGGTCGTGCCGACCTGCCGCGGCATCCTGTCCTGCCTATACGGCACGCTGCGTGAGGGGCTCGGTCCCGCGAAGGTCATGGAGGCCTACCGGGAGTTTTATCGGGGCAGCCCGTTCGTGCGCCTGTATGACCGGACCGCGACGATCGGCACCGTCCACGTGCGGGGGACCAATTACGGCAACCTGATCGTGGACGTGGACGAGCGGACGAACCGGCTGCGGGTGATCTCGCATATCGACAACCTGATGAAAGGCCAGGCCGGCAACGCGCTGCAGAACATGAACCTTCTATTCGGTCGGCCGGAGACGGAAGGCCTGGATCGAGCGGGGCAGTATCCCTGAAGAAGGTTTCAGGTGTCAGGTTTCAGGCGGGAACGTCCAATACCCAAGCATTGGAAGTGGGGCGTTGGGCGTTGGGCGTTGGACGTTTGAGTTCAGCCGCGTCAAGAATTGCTCTTGAGTTTTGGCGTCCACCGGTCTATTGCCCGGTCTGCTGAACAACACGAACGCCGGGTCGGGGGACCCGGTCTACAGATTATTGTAGGCCGCGCGCCCACACGCGGCTCATAAGAGAGGAAGAGGAACATGGAAAACAATGCGAGTACGCCCCAGTCGGTGATTGCTGCAGAAGTGGAAATCACGGGAACGGTCAAGACGTCCGGCTCGATCCGGATCGACGGCAAGCTGGACGGCGAGCTGAACTGCGGCGGCGACGCCGTGATCGGCAAGAGCGCCACGATCAAGGGCAACCTGACCGTCAGCACCGCGTCCATCGCCGGCGCGATCACGGGCAACGTCACGGCGCGCGACCGGATCGAGATGAAATCCTCCGCCCGCGTGATGGGGGATATCAAGGCCAAGCGGCTCGCCGTGGAAGACGGCGTGACTTTCGTCGGCAAATCGGAGGTGAATCCCTCCGCCACGCCGTCCGCCGCCGCGCCGGCGTCGCAAGAAGAAGAACCGGCCGCCGAGGCGAAGCCGGGCTTCTTCGCCAAGCGTTGACCGGTCTGGCGTCCGGGTCTCGCCGGCCTCCTTCGCGGGGCCGGTGGCCTGCTTTTCATGAACCTGCGGAGTATCCTTGCCTAATCCGCGCAAAGCGTCGGTGGTGGACGGTTTCATGGTGGTTCGGATGGTCCGGCACGCCAAGGGCGGCGAGCCCGAACCGTCACCGCCCCCGGCCCCCAAGAAAGAACCCCCGCCACCGGGCGAGAAAAAGAAGGCACACATCGGCCACACGGTGCTGCCCACCCGGCATGCGATCCGGTGCTATGAGTGCGGCTACGAGTTCACGCTGACCGCTCGCTCGCCGAAGACCTACTGCCCGAAATGCCGGACCATCCTGGAATGGAAGGATTACCTGATCCAGGGAGAATGGTCCGAGCCGGTGAAGACCGCCGGCGTGATTCGCGTCGGACCGCAGGGTGTGCTCAAGGCGGGCTCGCTGATCGCGACCGATATCATTCTCGAAGGGCGGCTGGAGGGCGGCGATCTCGAAGCCTTCCGGTGGCTGGAGATCGGTCCCGGCGCGGTCTATGACCCGCTTCACATGAAGGCGTTAAGCCTGCGCGTGGCGGCCGGCACGGAGATCAAGCTGAAGGGCAAAACCGGCTTCCGCGACGTGGATATCTTGGGCCGGCTGGACGCCCGCTTGCAGGCGACCGGACGGGTGACCGTGCGCGCGGGCGGCCTGCTGACCGGCGAGTTGGAGGGATCGCACCTGGCCGTGGAGGAGGGCGGCGGACTGCGCGCCCGCCTGAAGATTGTTCCGGGCGGCTGATGGTAAAGCCTCCAGGATGAGCCTGAACGCCTTACGGCGTCGCTACGAACTATGTTTGTAGCGTGCCCGTAAGGGCCCCCCCTTCATGTTTGAGGCCTTGCGGCGGATGTCTGCGTCATTTGCTCCATGGCACCCCTCTTGACATATCATAAAATCATGATAGATTCATAATATGAAGACCGTGGAACAAGAATGCGGAACGGTCCTGTCCGCGGAAATGCTCGGGCGCATGGCTCAGATCCTGCGCCTACTGGCCCACCCGCACCGGCTCAAGGTCGTCGAGATCCTCGAGGGACGCGACCGGGTGCCCGTGCGGCGGATCGCGGAGTGGCTCGGACTGCCCCCCGCGGCGACGTCGCAGCATCTCAACCAGATGAAACGAATCGGGCTGCTCGAGTCCGAGCGGCACGGCAAGGAAGTCTGGTACCGGATCGCGGACCGCCGCTGCATCAATATTCTGAAATGCATACGGGCGCAGCACTGAACGGCGCCCGGGAAAGGAACGACAAAATGTCACCGGTGTTAAGAATCGTAGTGGGCGGACTGGTCGGAGCGGGCGTGGGGTTCCTGCTCTACCGGTTCGTGGGTTGCCGCACGGGGGCGTGCCCGCTCACCGGTAATCCCTACGTGGCTATGATCGTCTGGGGTGTTATTGGAATGGTCATGGCCTCAGGAAGGTAGGGCGCGTTGGCCCAACGCGCCGCGGCGGCTTCGGCGAAGCCGCCCTACCTGGATGAATCATGAACAATTGCAAAGGAGAACGAAATAATGAGCACATTGATGGAACTGACCGACAAGTCGTTTGATGCCCAGATTGCCCAGGGCGTGACGCTGGTGGATTTCTGGGCGCCGTGGTGCGGGCCCTGCCGGATACAGACGCCGATCCTGGAAGCCCTCGCGGGCAAGATCGGCGGCAAGGCGGCCATCGCCAAGATCAATGTGGATGATTTCCCGGATATCGCGGCGCGCTTCAACGTGCGCGGCATACCGACACTGATCCTCTTCAAGGCCGGGCAAGCGGCCCAGCAGTTCGTCGGGGTCCAGAAAGAGGATGTCCTGGCCCGGGCGATCGAGTCCGCGGCGGGCTGATCCGGGGGAGCGCCATGCCTCTATTTGAATATCACTGCGTCGGCTGCGGCTCGGTATTTGAGCACCTGGCGCGGACGGCGAAGGAAAAGCCGGCGGCGTGTCCCCGGTGCGGGGCCAAGAAAGTCGAGAAGCAGTTCTCCACTTTTGCCGCGCACCAGGCGCCGGAGGCGGGGCTGCCCGGTTGCGCCTCCGGATCGTGTTCGAGCAGCAGTTGCGCCACCGGCGCCTGTCCGTTCAGCGCGTCGTAGTCCGGCCTGTTGTTCCGGCGGGTCAAGGCTGCCCCGCCCTACCTCCTATGGGTAGGGCGCGACCGCCGGGCGCGCCGGAATATCGGCTTTAAGGCGCTGCCGCATTCGGTCAAGTTCGGCGAGATCTTCCTCCAGTCGTCGTCGTCGGGCCTTCACCTCGGGCGACGCCGGGAGCGCGGTCTCCAGCCGGCGGCGTTGTTCTTCCATGCGCCGCCGGTGCTGGTCCAACCTTTGGAGTTCCCTCGCCTTGAAATGGCCGGGGCCAAGCCGCGACGCAATCTTCGGAGTCGAAGCCGCTCCGCAGGCCGTGATGAGAATCAGCCCGGCGAACATAACCGCCTTTTCCCACACCTTCATCCCAGATTTTGCATTTGCAAAATCTGCCCGTTGGGCGATGCCTGCGCAAGGGGCGCAGGCATCGGGATGAACCCCGACGGGAGTCGGCCTTCGGCAATTTCTGCGTTTCATTTTTTGTGCGTCACCGATCTTATACAACCTCTTGACTCTCAACATTTGTCAGACTCTGCGGAGGCTGAAACGTAAAAATTGGGTTCATTCGCGGGTCCTCTTCCGGTATAAGACGGCGTGCTGGTACGGTTCGCGCGGCGGAATGAAATGGTGATAGTACGGGTCGGGTCGATTTCCAAACGGCTCATCGGGGACGGGGAGAACGACGGGTTCGTAGTCCGCGTCGAGGTGGAGACGGTCGGCGAACAAAACGGCGAGCGGCAGCCGGTCGTCGCGGGTCAGCCAGGTGCGGCGGCGAACGATCACCCAGTCGGGTGGACTCGTCGCCTCGGGCGGTTCGCCCTGGAAGCCGCCCAGGACACGGCCCCGGGTGTAGAACTGCAGCGGCAGGTCGCCGTAGGTCGCCAGCACCGTGTCGCCGGGCCGGGCCTCCGCACGCAAGTAGGCGATAAGGGCCGCGTTGACGTCCGGGTAGCCGTCTCTTAATTCGGTCCAGAACAGCTTCAGCGGGATGTTTGGGGAGGTGAGCATGGCGGGGTCGTTGTGCCATGGGCGGCGGTTGAGGCCGATCCATTCCAGCGGCAGGAGGTGCAGCCAGTTGGTGAGACCGAGGAGAAGTCCCAGCAGCACGGCGGCCGGCCGGTGAACCGGCCACAGTGCGCGCACGCCCCAGGCGCTCACGATGGCGCACAGGGGGAGCAGGTGGACGAGATACCGGAAATACTCCTGCGGCGCCAGCGTCACGCCCAGCACGTTTCCCGCGAGCAGCACGAGCAGCGTCCGGATCAGCGGTTCGCCGGCGGCGCCCGGCCGCCTCCGCCATCGCAGGAGCAGCACGGCGAGCAGAGGCAGGGGGAGCGCAAATTGCAGAAGCGAAACCACGTTCCGGCCGAACTGGACCGGCAGGCGGTCCCCGTGCAGGAGCCCGGCGCGCGAAGCGATCCGGTACCACCAGAACCCCGGCGCCACGAGCAGGGCCAGGGCGGCTGCGGCGACGGCGAGGTGGGATGCCGGGATATTCTTTCTTTCCCGCCATAGGGCAAGAACGAGGCCGCAGAAAAATCCAGCGAAAACGATGTAATTGAGGTGAAACATCGCGCCCAGGCCAAGGACGGCCATGACGAGATTCATCCGGGTGGGCCGGAAGAGGACGGGCAGAACGATCATCGTCAACAGCATCGCGGCGGGATAGGAACGGCCCTGGCGCGCGAACAGGAGAAACGGGACGGAGCCGGCGAGGAACGTCGCGCTCAACCGCGCCCAGGCCGGATCGCCGGCGATGCGGCGGACGAACCGGTACACGAGGAAAACGGTCAGCCATCCGCACAGGGCGAAGGGCAAGCGACCGGCCCAGGTGGTCTGGCCGACGAGGCGAAACGAGGCCGCCATGAGGTAGATCTGGAGCCGGGGCGACCAGCGCCAGACGCGGTCGGCGCCAAATTCGCGGCCCTCCTCCTGGGAAATGAGATTGACCCCGTCATACGCCAGCGGCTGGCCGAAGCGCAGGAGATTGCGGGCCAGGCAAGCGGTCTCCGCCTCGTCCTGCCAGAACGGGCGCTGGTCCAGGCGATAGAAAAGCAGGACCGCCGCCGCGGCCAGGATCAGAACCAGCCATGCGTCGAAGCGACGGTCGCTGGCTTCGGGGGCGATCATGCCGAGGGATCCAGCGCCACCTTCATGCTGTGGGACCGCCCCTTGTCGAAGGCTGCGCGGAAGGCGCGGGCAAACTCGCGCAACGGGAACACCTGCGTGACCAGGTCGCGCCAGAGGTCGGGTCGCTGCGCGAGCAGCCCGACCGCCCGTTCATAGGTTCGCCTCGTTTCGCCGCGAAACTCGGAGGAAGCGCACAGCGACGAACCGGTGATTCGCAATTCCCGGAACCAGACGGGCGAAACATCCAAGGGGCCGATTTTGCCGGAGGTGGCGACGAGGACCAGCCGCCCGCCTGCCCGAAGCTGCACCAGGCCCTCCTGCAGCGATGGCGAACTGCCGACACAATCGAAGAAAAGATCGGCGCCCCCCTCGACATGGCCGCCGCCCAGCGTGGTGAGCAGGAATCGCGCATCAAGCCGTTCGGCGATTTCACGCCGCGAAGGCTTAAGGAGAACCTCGTCCGCGCCCCCCGCGAGGGCCGCCGCTTTCTGGAACGCATGGCGGGCCACGACCACCAGGCGGACCTTCGATCCGAGGGCCCGCAGGATGCGAATGATGTGCTGCCCGAGCACGCCGGCCCCATAGATCACGACCGCCTGGCCAGCCGCGGGAAAATTGGCCAGGACGGCCTGGAGCGCGCACGCCAGGGAATCGGTCAATACCGCCTGCCGGTCCTCGAGCGCTTCGGGCACGCGCACCAGCTGCCGCGGATGGGCGCAGAATTCCTCCGCCATCCCGCCGCCGGGGCCGGCAGTGTAGCCCAGCGAGATGCCCGGCGGCAGGTCGCCGCGCGTGAAGTTCTCGCACAAGTTATACTCGCCGCGCGCGCAGGTGCGGCACGGCGGCAGCCCGCGCATCTCGCAACAAAGGACAGGTTCGACCACCACCCGTTCGCCCGCCTTCCATCCCGAATCCGGGGGCGCGTCGAGGACCTCCGCGACAATCTCGTGGCCGGGCACGAAGGGGAAGGACGCGTAGGGTTCCATGAGGAAGGATTCTTCTCCGCGGAGCAGCCGCAGGTCGGACCCGCAGATGCCGCACAGGCGGGTGCGCAGCCGGACCCAGCCGGGCGGGCGCTGCGGCTCGAATCCGGCCATCCGGAGGGGGGCCAGCCGGGGGAAAAAACGACGGGGCCACAGCCGGCCCAGGAGGCGGGCGAGCAGGTAGCGCGGGACGGAACGGTTATAGACCAGCGCGTTGACCATG